>CAYMQY010000194.1:0-8634 GCA_964392655.1 uncultured Saprospiraceae bacterium | reverse complement strand
GACTCGGCGATCACGGTGAATACACCGCGGCCCAATCCGGCGAATTGAAGCGGGAGATCGAATTTGCCTGCCGCATACGGAAGGTTCAGGTCAACTACTTCGCGGCCGAGCACGTCGTACACCCGGAATCGGGCGGCTGCTTTCCAGCCGGATGTCAGGCGGGCAAACACCTTCCCGTCCGACGGGTTGGGGAACAGTACAAAGTGCTCGGTCTGTCCCGGTCCGAACGGATCGCAGTCCGGCAACTCGATGCAGTCGTTGAAATTGCAACATTGTGTGTGTCCGGCATCGTCGTCCAGCGCGTGCAGGGCCACAATGAAGCAAACCGAATCGCCGGGTTGTGCAGGCGCGCCGAGGGAAACAGTGAACGTTTGCGTGCCGCCCGGCACCAGCGTGCCAAGCGAAATTACCGTGTTGTAAATCTGCATTCCCGGCGGGGAAGTGAAGATGATATGCGCTTCGCCCATCGTGTACGGTGAGGTGTTTTTTATGGCGCCCGACCACACCCAGGCGCCGGTGGCCGGATCGCACACGATGGCCTCTTCCGGAATATAACCGCAGGGCGGTTCACAACCGAGTTCGATGGTGTCGCGGCATTCCACACTGTCGCCTTTCATCCATTTTATTTCCAGAAACTGCGAAGGCGCACTGTTGGTCTGAATGCAGATTTGCGGCAATTGCACCCCTCCAAGCGGGATGCTTGTGCCGAGGGGCGGGGCTACATCCAGGTCAATGACCGTGGGCGTGTAACTCGCCGTAATCCACCCGGAGCCGAAGGGATTGTTGATCGTCATGGTCGTTCCCGGCGAAAGCATGCACAAACCGATGCCGTCGAAATAACCGGCAGCGTAGTTGTTGGACAAGGTGATAGCGTAGCAGCATTTTCCATCTTTTTCCGACAAGGTTTCCACACCTTTCACCCGCACTTCATCGCAGGGATCGCAGTCGGGAATCGGGACGCAGTACATCGTGTCGAGCATGCAGCAAAGCGAGGTGTCAATTTCGCCCGGCACCTCGTCGTGTGCGGTCAGGCCAAAACAGAACAGATCGCCCGGTCGCAGTGGCCCGCCGAGCAGCACGGTGTACGTGCGGCATTCGCCCGGCTGAATCGGGTTGGCGGTTTCGTCGAAGGTGTTCGGCGCCACCGTCACGCCCGTGGGCGCCTTGGGCATGAGCACGAAATAAGCCACCGGGAAGTCGGAATCCACCGGGTTGCACACCGTAAACGTGTACACCACGTCCTTGCCTTTGCAGGAAATGGAATCCGACGCGAGGTACAGGCAGTCGGGTTCCACCGGGCAATTGAGCACGATCGTGTCCGAACATACGATGTTGAAATCGAAATCGTACCAGTCAAGCACGATCTGCTGCGGGCTGTTCACCACATTGGCAAAACAGAAATTCAGGAAACTTGCCAGCGTGCCCGTCGGCAACGGACTGCCGGTCGTGCTGCTCACCAGACCAATGGCGTTGGTCGTGACGGAGAATACCGCGAGGGAATTGTCCAGGCTGCCGAGGTCGAACACGAAGTCGGCATCCGTGGTAGAAATTTGCACCCCGAACAAGGCGCCAAAGTTGTTGGTAAAACTCAGGGACCAGCAGCAACTGTCTTCCTCCGACGGCTCAACGGATGCCGTCAGCCCGTCGCAATCGCAGTTGATAAGCATGAGCATCAACGAATCCGAAGTACTGGAGCAGCCAAACTGCGTGGTGCCGGTCAGGAAATATGTGCCGCTTTGGGTCACGATCAGGCACTGGTTCGTTTCACCCGGAATCGGCACGCCGTTCAGGTTCCACTGGTAGGAGGCCAGGCCGTCCGGCCCGCATATCGTGTCGGGGTCGCAGGCTTTGTAACAGCCCGCAGGCACCAGACACAGGTCGGGCAGCGGGTACACCACAGCGCTCGCCGTGCCTTTGCAGCCGGTGAGCGTATCGGTGCCCACGGCGACGTATGTGCCCGCTTGAAGCACGGTGATGGAAGTGCCCGTGCCGCCGGTGCTCCAGGAGTACACCACGTCGGGCTGCGGCGAGGTGATGGTCAGCGTAACCGGCGCGCCCTCGCAGGGCGGAACCGGAACCGTGGTTACAATAAAACTCGGCGACGTGGCCAGGGCCACCGTGTGCTGCGCCGAAGTGGCGGAACAACCGTTGGCGTCTGTCACGATCACGGAATAGGCCGGCAGCAGGTTAAAATCGCAGACGATGATCGTCGCGTTCACTTCCCCGCCGATGGGCGTATTGGTTTGATCCAGCCACTGGTAGGTGTACCCGAAACCGGTGGAGGCGCTGAGCGTCACGCAACCGGCATCGCAAATGAACGCCGGGCCGGAAATGGACGCAGTGGGCAAAGGCAACACGGTCACTGTCACCGAATCGGTCGTGTAGGTGCAGCCGTTGGCATCGGTCACCTGAACCGTGTAGGTGCCCGAAGTGGTCACGGAAATGCTCGGGGTGGTGGCGTTGTTCGACCACAGGTACATGTATCCGGTGCCCGGGGGCGCCGTGAGCGTGACGACAGTGCCGGCGCATACGTTCAGGTCTGGCGACCATGCAATGGTGTCCACCGTCGGGGCCGGATGCACCAGCACCGAGGCGTAAGCGGTGTCTTTGCAGCCCTTGTCGTTTACCACCGCCAGCGAAACGGTGTAGGTGCCGGCAGTCAGGTAGGTATGCGAGGGATTCTGGGCGCCGTTGGAGGAGCCGTCGCCGAAGTTCCAAAGCCAGGAAATGATGCTCGGTCCGGAGCCGCCGAAGGCCACTGGGTTCCCCGCACAAACCGGATTCGGATTGGCCGTTATTGTCGGCGTGGGCCGTGGCGGCACGGTGATGGTTTTGGAAATGGTCGCCTGGCAGCCGGCAGCATTGGTTACGGTCAGGGTTACCGTGAAATTTCCGCCTGCAGGCGGGTAGGTATGCACGGGATTCTGCGTCGTGGAGGAGTTGGAATCGCCGAACGACCACTGCCACGAAACCGGACCGGAGCCGGTCAGGAAAGTGGACAGGTCGGTGAACGAAACGGTCTGGCAACTGACCGAAGACGAAAAATCAGCGGCCAGCGGTACACATACCGAACCGGTTCGGCTGATGCTGCAAGTGCCGCCTGCCGGTATGAAACTGGGCACGGTGGCCGTTACTGTCACCGCATAACACCCGGCTTTGGTGTACGTGTGGATGGCGTTGGGCAAGGTACCCGAGTTCGTGTTGTTGCCCGGGTCCGCAAAATTCCAGCCCGTCACAGTCACGTTGCTGGATTTGCTGACGGTGAACACCACTGTGTTGCAGTTCGGAGTCTGGTTCGCCGAAGAGAACGAAAGCGAATGGGAAAACGGAATGCAGGACGGTATGGTGGGACAAAAGACCTGATTCACGACGATCGAGTTCGACTGGTTCGTGCAGCCGTTGGCGTCGGTCACCACCACCCAGTACGTGAACGTGCCCGCTACCTGGGTATTCGTATGGGTGTAGGTACTCTGCGTGGGCGGCAGCCCCAGCGACACGCCGTTTCGGAACCAGTTAAATGTGTAGCCCACCCCGGTGATGGCGTTCATGACGACCGTACCGGTGTTGTTCGGCGGGTTGTAGCACATCGTGGTTACGCTGCCGGTGGAAATGGAGGCAACAGGGCCGGGCAATGGCACGGCCAGATACGTGCCTACCGAGGTGCAGCCGCCCGAATTGGTGACCGTGACGAGGTAGTTGCCACCGGTCGTAATCGAAATGGTTTGCGTAGTGGCAAAGTTGGACCACAGGTACGACGTGTATCCCGGCCCGGCATTCAGCGTGGCCGGTACGCCGGGACAAAGGATTCCGACCTGCGTAATGACCGGCGGCGGCGCGGCGCTGAGTGTCAGCGGAAGGGTACCGGTCAGGGAGTCTCCGCACAGGTATGCACGCACCAAAAGCGTGCAGGGACCGGACGTGTTGTTCCATTGCACCTGAATATTTGCACTGCCCTGGCCGGCGATGACGCTGCCGGCGCTGGCAGGTGTAATTGTCCAGTTGAAGGTCGTCGAAGGGTGCTGGCCCGGACCGACGGCGTAATTTTGGACGCTGTTGGTGCAGGCGGCAGGGCCGGTGACGGCAAGCGGGCCGTTTAGCAGTTTGGGTAACACGTTGAGCCGGATTGTATCGGACAGGCAACTCGGTGTGCTCAGATTGAACTGCTGCAACACCACCTGGTATGGGCCCGTATTGTTCCAGGTCACCACAAGTGGGTTGCCGGTGAATGTGGCAGGCGTGCCGCCCACTACCGTCCACTGGAATCCCGTGCCGCTCTGGGCACTCTGACCAAAGTACGTTTCCGTACCGCCCGGGCAAATTTCAACGGCGCCCATGATTCCCGTCGGCTTCGGCGTTTCAATCACGCGCACCACGCGGGTGACCATCTGGTTGCAATACGCATTCGGGTTGTTCGGCACAGCCGTGATGGTGAACGTGCCGGGACCAGCATCCCAGGTGACATTGATGACATTGGTGCCCTGACCGGTGAACGTGGCTGCCGGCGTCACCGTCCAGGTGTATGCCGCCGAAGGCACGGCTGTCGCCGTAAACGCAGATGTCGTGCCAGCGCACACTACCGGCGGCACAGGCCCCACGATGTCAAATTCAGGTTTGATGTTCACGGTCAAAATGGCTTTGCCGGCGCAATCTCCCGGTTCATGGCCCGGCAGGCCGCCGAGGAAGGGGCTGGCATACGTCAGGTTGATGATGCCCGGTCCTGGGGCGGTGCCCCATTGAATGACGACGGTGTTAGTGCCCTGGCCGGAGAGAACAGTTCCGCCCGTCACCTGCCAGTTGTACACCACGCTCATCCACTTGGGCACGGTGTAGGTGGCCGTGGCATTTTCGCACACGTCGTTCAGGCCGTTGATGCCCACGGTAGGCGAAATGATAGGCACGAGCACCGATACCGGCTGGTCGCAGTAGGCGCTGTCGCAACCCGCGACTTCGAGTGTGATGGTCCCCACAGGTCCGTTGCCCCATTGCACGCAGATGGTGTCGTTGCCTTGCCCGGTGAACGGCCAGGGGTTGCCGTTTTCGTCCAGCACGGTCCAGACGTACGAGCCGCAGTTCAGGGCGTCGGTCCAGTACTTGCTGCTGTCGCCGGCGCAAAGGGTGGAAATGCAGTAAATATCCGGCCCCGGCAGCGAATCTATGAATACGACGGCGATGGCCGTGTCGGCGCAGCAGCACAGCGGGTTGCCGTGGTTGTCGTAGTTGCTGTTGGTGGCAATGAGCGTGACGGTGTATGTGCCCGGCCCGGCGTACTGGTGCGTCGGCTGGAACATGTTGGACACGTTCCCGTCGCCGAAATCCCAGAAGTACATACTCGCTCCTGTAGAATTGTTGACAAAACTGATCGGCGAATTCAGGCAGAGCGAATCTGCCGAAGGCTGGAATGCTGCCACGGGTGCGGGCAGAATGTCCACACAAAATTCCAGCACGGTCGTTTCACCGTTTCCGTTGACGATGGTCAGGGAAATGGAACCGCTGCCGGCAGCGCCCCAGGCTACCTCGATTTCGGCCGGGTTGCTGCCTGCGGCGTAAGTGCCGCCGGTGACCGACCCGGCGTAGGTGCTCGCCGTATCGTCCGGGACGAAATATACTGCCCCCGAGTTTTCGCAGGCGTAAATGCAGCCCGGGTCATTGGGGGGCATACCGCCGTTGGGGTCGTTGTCGGGGAAATAATTTTCCAGATTGACAAAAAAGCAATCCGGTTTCGGGCATTTCACGATGACCTTGATGGTCGCCGAGCACTTGCTGGGCGGCTGGCAGATTTCGTATCGGTAGCGCAGGATGTGTTCGCCGCAGCATGTGCTATGATCCACACCCGGCAGCCAGTACAGATCGCCGTTTGGTTTCAGGCCGAAGCAGTCCGACTGGCCGATCAAGAAGACGGGATTGAAGAAGCCTTGGGGTTTAATGTCGTTGAGGGTGACATTGAGCAGGGTGTCTGTACCCGGCATCACGCAGATGGAGTCGTCCACCGCAACCAGGTCGGTTGACTGAGCCGAAAGTACATTTGAAAGAAGCAGGAAAAGGGGGGCGAGCAGCAGGGTAGCAGAAGATTTCATAAGCAGCAAGGTTGGATGTCTGATTCGGATTCAAATTGATGGGACAAAGCAACAAAAATCGCACCAGTAACAAATGCTGTTTCGCCAATTATTTGAACCGCCGTCGGGAGTTTTGAAAAACATTTTTAAAGCCGAATTTGGACAACTCCATATCCGCGCATGTTTCCGAATGTTACCTTTGGCCGGAAAATTTATCTGCCGACACCGTGATTGACCCGCAAGCAATAGCCACTTACTTCGGCGGCGACACCTCGTTGCTGCACAAGTTCGCCGCCGTTTTTATCGCGGAAGCGCCCAAATTGGTGAATGCCATGGACGAAGCGTTCGCCTCGGGCGACTTGCCTGCGCTGGAAATGCATGCGCATACGCTGAAAAGCCAAATCCGCTATTTCGGCTATGCCGATCTGGTCAACTGCCTGCAAAATATCGAAAGCCTCGCAGAAGCCCGCGAGCCGATTGAAACGTTGGCGTCGTGTATGGAAAAGTTTAATCGCGGTTTCCCGGAGGTGTACAAGGCACTGGCTGATCTGGTGGCCTGACGCCTGTCTGTGACGAAGCATTTTTCACCACAGATTGCACAGATTAACACAGATTTTTCACGGATAAATCTGTGTTAATCTGTGCAATCTGTGGTGAAATACCCGAATAGTGCAGCGTGCTCAAATCAAAAACTTCCCGTCCCGGTAAATCAACACCCCGTCGGCCCATATTTCACCGCCCCGGGTCATGTCCGTGATCATGTCCCAATGCACGGACGACTCGTTTTTGCCGCCGCATTGCAGGTAACTCTGGCCGATGGCCATGTGCACCGTGCCCCCGATTTTCTCGTCGAAGAGGATGTTTTTGGTCATTTGCGCAATGCCGTAGTTGGTGCCGATAGCGGCTTCGCCGAAACGGCGCGTGCCGGGTAGCGCGAAAATGCGGTCGAGAAAATCCTGTCCGCGGCGGGCCTCCCATTTTTCAATGTAGCCGTCTTTTACCCACAGTACCACCTCCTCCACCTCGTGGCCCTGGTAGATGCCGGGGTAGGAAAACCGCACGGTGCCGTTCACGCTGTCCTCGACGGGACTGGTGAACACCTCGCCGGAGGGCATATTGTTCTGGCCATCGGAGTTGATCCAGGTGCGGCCCGAGGTGTTGAACGAAATGTCGGTGCCTTCGGTCACGTAACGCAGGGTGGTGCAGCCGTTCAGGTGGTCGGTGATGCGCTGTTGGTCGGCACGCACCTGAAGCCAGGCCTGCATGGGATCGTCTTCAAAAAGTTTGCAGGCGCCGAACACAAACTGCTCGTACTCGCTCAGGCTCATGCCGGCTTCCTGTGCGGAGGCGTCGGTGGGGTACTGGCAGAGGTTGCGACGCAGACTTTTGTCGGCAATACGCTCGAAGTACGCCTTGTTGATCGGCTTGAGCGTTTCCTGCCGGATAGCCGAGCGGTCGGCAGGCGCGTTTTGCATTTCCCGCAGGTTGAACGGTGCGCGGATATTGAGGTAGCAATCGAAGGTTTCCATGGCTAATTTGTTCAACGGCGGCGGTGTGCGCAGGGCGTCGGTGCTGCCGTGTTCCAGCAGGATGCGCTCGCGTTCGCGGAAGGCCAAGTCGCACTCCACGAGCGCCGCGCCGGCGGCCAGGGCTTCGCGGTACACCTCGCGCAGCAGCGGCTCGGCCAGGGTGGTGGTGCTGATAAAAACCTTGTCGCCCGGCTTCACGCGCAGGCAGTAGTGGGTGAGCAGGGACGCGTACTTGTTCAGGATGGATGTCATGCGTTCGATTTCGGGCAAAGGTAAGGCGCGCCTTGCGTGGAGCGCCCGGTGGCAGGCGCCAAATTGGCGCAGTGCGTGCCCGCGTAGCGTGAAGTGTCACAGCACCTCACAGAGATTTTTCATACTGAAGGAATCCTTCCGCTCTTAATCGGGAAAAAACTCTGTGAGCCTCTTTTCCCTCCGCGAGCCTCTGTGACACTCCCCTCTCACTCGCTCCGCAAACGCTCCGCCGGATTCGTCAGCGCCGCCCACACTGTCTGCGAACCCACCGTGACCCCTGCCACTGCAAGCAACAGCAGCACTCCCGGCAAGAACACGCCCGCAGACATCGGAATCCGCTCGGCAAATGTTTGCAAACCCTGACTGCCCAACAGGTAGCACACCGGCACGGCGATCAGCACCGCAATGCCAAGCAACCACAGGTACCCGCTGGAGAGCATCTTGACAATATCCTGCGGCCGGGCGCCGATCACTTTGCGGATACTGATTTCTTTTGCCCTCGACTCCACGGTGTAAATGGCCATGCCCAGCAGGCCCATGCACGCGATGATCAGGCCGAGCAGCCCGAAAAAGCCCACGATGCGCCCAAGGTCGAGCATTTCTGCATACACGCCGCGCACGGTTTGGTCGTAAAATTCAGCCTGAAACGGCCTGTCGGATTCCAGTTTTTTCCAACTGCGCCCGAGAGCGGCCAGTACTGCTGCGGGATTGTCGCCGGCTATGTCGAGGTTCAACATCCGCCATTCGGCGGGATTGTACCGCAACAGCAGTGGTTCAGGGGCGTATATGCCGGGTTTGAA
>CAYMQY010000193.1:0-8665 GCA_964392655.1 uncultured Saprospiraceae bacterium | reverse complement strand
AAACGCTTTTTCGTTGGGCTTTGACGCTATAAAATTTACGCGGCTGCCAACCCGGTGGGGTTTACAGCCGCTTCTTCATAAATAATCAATCAAATCCGGATAGCAGCGGGAATTTTCAGCGGCAGTGCCGGCACATCACCCGGACCGCGTTGTCGGTTCGGGTTTTGTTTCGACATTTTGGACAGTATTTCCCCTAGGTCATCGTAGCGCATCTTGCCCCGGATAGTCACCAGGGCAAATGCCTCCTTCGATTGCACGAGTACCACAATTTTCCGGATAGCCTCGCCGCGTTCTTTGGCCAACACCCAAATATGGGCCTCCGGACTTCGTACAAAAAGCAACTCTTCCATCTTGCGCTTCTTCGCTTTCGCAAAAAAACGCTGCACGTCCGCATCGGTTACCGGGTTGTCATTCTTTTCAAAAACGAGTACTCGGGCCTTGCGCACTTTCCGGATGAGTTGGCGGTCAACTTTTTCGTCCAGAAACCAGGAGCCGGCGTGAATGACCCAACGCGGAACGGTCAGCGCTATGGCGCCGTCGTAGTCTTTGTATTTCCAGTACAATCCGTAGTCCTGTGCCTGCAGGCAAACGCCGCCCGACAGGATAAAAGCCAGCACTGCAACGAGCGTCCGCATCATTGTTTGGTTTTTGCTTTTTCCAGATGTTTCACGCCTTCGATATCCAGTCCCTTGGAGAGGCTCGAAATTTTGTCGAGGTCAATTTTCCCGGCAAGGCTGAGCAGCACAAACTGATTGGGTGAGCCGACGAGCAGCAGCAGTTCGTTGATGACGTTGCCGCTGTCTTTCACCCAGATGCGCACGTTTTCCTTGCCGTCGCGCACGGTGACCAACTCCTCGTACTCGGTAGCCGGCACTTTGTCGAGGGCCTCCTTGTACAGTTTCATGCCATCGGCGATGCTGTCGGCGGTGAGCACGCGCAGTCCTTTGAGTCCGCCGATGACCTCGCGGAAGTTTTCCCAGTCCTCGTCGTCGGTGCTGATTTTGGACACGATGTTGAACATTTTGGGGCTGACGAACACCACGGTGAACCGCTCGTCGTCCATGTACTGGCTGAAGAAACGGTTGATGGCGTCGTTTTGGGCGCTCAGAATTGCCGCAAAAAAGAGGAACGGCATGAGCAACATGACTTTTTTCATAGCTACACTTTTGTTGGTGATAAATTCAGTTAACCATTTTTCCGCTTGAGCAGAATATCTACGTGGTCTACTTCCTGCAGACCTTTGTCAAGGGTTTCCTTGCTTTTGTTAATTTTGGACGACACCAGCGCCAGCGCTGCGCGAATTTCAGCCAAGGCCTGCTCGGGGTCTTCGCAAGTATCGTCTTCGATAGGGATATCCGGTTGTTTTTTCAGGCGAACAGGCTTTTGGATTTCAGGCTCGACCATTGGCGATTGTACCAATTCAGTTGTTTTTTCGGGCATCGTGACGGTTTGTTTTTCCTGCACCTCCGGATGTACCATTTTCTGTGCATGCGGGTTTTGAACTATTTGCCCCGCCGGTTCCGGCACATTTTTCCGCCACCAAAGCCCTGCCGCGCAAAGCAACAGGAGTACAGCCGCTGCGATGCCGTACCACTGCTGCGTGGTTCGGGAAAACAAACGCACCCGATTCAAGGCGGGCGCCTGCACGGATTTCTCCTCCTGAAGGATACGAAACCAACGCGCTTCCTGTCGGAATTCCTCCGGCAAATCCGGGTCGGCAGTGGCAAAAAACGCCTTGATCCGGCGCTCTTCTTCCAGCGTGGTTTCGCCCTCCCAGTAGCGGTCGAGCAAGGCGCGCATGTCCGGTATTTGTGTCATTTTGGTTTGTTTTTAAACATTTGCGGGGACATAAGCATCCACCGCCATTAATTTTTCCCGAATGGTTTTTCGCGCCCGGTGCAGACAAACCTTCACCTGATCCAGCGAAATGTCGAGCACTTGTGAAATCTCCTCGTAACTCAGTTCCTCCACGTCGCGCAGGTGCATGACCAGCCGTTGTTTTTCCGGCAGTTCCTGCATGAGGCGCCGGGCTTGTGCAGCGAGGTCACCGAGTTCGGTCGCACGCGCCGCATCCCCGGTATCAAACTGCCTGGTAGCCTGATCGTCCAGCGGCACTACCCGGCGCTGGGCCGTAGTGCGCAGTTTGTCCAGTGAGCGGTTGCGCGTCAGGGTCATACACCAGGCTTCCCAGTTCGACACGTTGCTGGCCTGGTCTTCCGGCGATTTCCAGACCCGCTCCAACACTTCCTGTACCACATCTTCGGCTTCCGGCACGCTTCCGGTAATCCGCAGGGCAAAACGGTACAACTTGTGCCGGATCGGGTACACGTGGTGTTGGAAGATGGTCCAGTTCATGCTTTGGTTGAAAAACAATTGCGTTTTTTGCGTGGCGATGGAGGAAAGACGGGCGAAAAAACAGGATGTTACAGAAAAGAAAAAAATTTCTGAAAAAATCAAAGCAGGTTGGACAAATGCGGCGTTATCCAATAAAAAACTACCGCGCTTATGAAACACATCGCCTTTTTGATTTTGCTCTCCGCCACACTTCTTTCCTGCAACGAAACCGGCACGGATGCTACCTCCCAAACCAATATTGGCTCCGAAGCCAATGCCATAGCCTTAGGCGGGTTGCGTCTCGATTTATCCGATAATCCGGAACTTGCTTTTCAAAACCTGCGCCTGTACCCGGTACTTGCCGATGCCGGATTGTTGGAAAATAACCGGCTCCCGGTCCTGAAAACCCTGGCTGAAGCCATGCAAACGCACGGGTTCCGCATCACGGAACGCAAACAATTCGGGCGCGAACAAGAAGCGTGGTACAACGGACTCACCGTCCAGAACAAGAGCGCCGACCCGGTATTTCTTATGGCCGGCGACGTGGTCACAGGCGGAAATCAGGATCGTGTGATCGCCCACGACGATGTGATTCAACCTGCTTCACTGAAAAACATCGAGGTATTCTGTGTGGAAGCCGGACGTTCCACCTACTACGACCCGGCAGCGCCGGAGTCGGAAAAGCAGGTGGCCGCGTTCAAAGGCTATTACAACGTAGCTAGTCCGCAAGTGCGCAAAGCCGTGTATAGCGGCAACCAGCAAGGGGTGTGGGGAGCAGTCGGCAAAGTGACCGAAGCCAACGACGCGACTTCCAGTACCCAGACGTATGCCGCGCTGGAAACTGAAAATGCCAAAAAAGAGCAGCGCGAGGCCTGCCTGCGTTTTTTTGAAGGCAAATTTGACAACCTGCCGAACGCCGTCGGCGTAGTGGCCGTATGCGACGGCAAAGTCTTGGGCGTGGATGTTTTCGGCCAGCCCGATTTGTTTCGCCGGCAATTTAAATCCCTGCTGCACGGACTTGCCGCCGAGGCCGCGTTTGCAGAATCAGCCAAAGATGTACCCGGGCATGTTGCCGAGAGCGCGTTCCGTCAGGTCGTTCGCGAGGCAGACAAAGCACGAACGGGCACGGAAACGGTGGGCAAGTTTACGCTCGGCGATGCCTGGGTACACCTGTACAGCAAATAACGGTAACCGTCAGACGAACAAGTTCGTGCAGACAGACAAAGCGTTGGCTGTTAGCCGTTGGCTGCCGGCTGCTGCTCGTTGATCTTTTTGAACTGCTTGTCGAGGTAGAACAGGTTGCGCGGCTCGTAGCCCATGCGCTCGATGACGGTCAGGATTTCATCTACTTTTCGTTCGGCATCCTGCTGCTCAAGCACAAAGGTCTGGAGGAAAAAATAGGTGGCATGTTCGCCGTTTTGCACACACCAGGTGGCGAGTTCGTTGACGGACACGGTCACGCCGTGTTCCAGATCGCGCACCAACTGAAATGCTTCGAGTACGGTTTTGAATTTGTCCCGAACCTTGCCGAGTTTTTCCTCCACGCGCGCAGAACCGCCGTTAGCGTTCATGTATTTGAAAATTTCCAGCATGTGCTGGCGCTCTTCTTCGGCGCTGTTGTAAAAATACTGCGCGATGTTGGGCAGATTTTCCCCTTCGGCCCAGGTGGCAAGGGCGAGGTAGGCATTGGAGGCGTAGGCTTCTTTTTGTATCTGATCGTTGAGTTTACTTTGAACTGCTTTTGATAACATGGATCGTTAGTTTTATTTATCGTTGCGGCAAAAGTAAACAGAATGCCCTTGCAATGGTTTGAGCGTCTTACTTTCGCGCATCGTTCATCAACCATCTTCAACGCGTAAATGTCCAAAGTACTCATCATCGGCGCCGGCGGCGTAGGCCGCGTAGTGGCGTACAAATGCGCCCAGCACCGCGACGTCTTCGGCGACATCCTGCTGGCCAGCCGGACCAAAAAGAAATGCGACACCATTGCCGACGCCATTTACAAGGCTTATGGCGGTCGGAAAATCAAAACTGCCAAACTCGACGCTGACAATGTGGAGCAAACCGTAGCCCTGATCCGCAAATTCCAGCCCGATCTGGTCATCAACGTCGCCCTGCCCTACCAGGATCTGCCCATCATGGATGCCTGCCTCGAAACGGGTACCCACTACATGGATACTGCCAATTACGAGCCGAAGGATGTAGCCAAATTTGAATACTCCTGGCAGTGGGCCTATCAGGAACGCTACAAAAAGAAAGGCATTCTGGCCCTGCTTGGCTGCGGTTTCGACCCCGGCGTGACCAGCGTGTACACCGCCTACGCCAAAAAGCACTACTTCGATGAAATGCACTACCTTGATATCGTGGACGCCAACGCCGGCAGCCACGGCAAGGCGTTTGCTACCAATTTCAACCCTGAAATTAACATCCGGGAAGTCACGCAGCGCGGCAAATATTGGGAAAACGGGCAGTGGGTGGAAACCGAACCACACGAAATCTGGAAAGACATCAACTACCCGGAAATCGGCCCGAAACGTTCATACCTGATTTACCACGAGGAACTGGAAAGCCTCGTCAAAAATTTTCCCACGCTCAAACGCGCCCGTTTCTGGATGACTTTCAGCCAGGAATACCTCACCCACCTGCGCGTGATCCAGAACATCGGCATGGCCGGTATCGAACCCGTTCGCTTCAAAGGCGTGGACATTGTGCCGCTCCAGTTCCTGAAAGCCGTATTGCCTGCCCCGGAGGAACTCGGTGAAAACTACACCGGCTTCACCAGCATCGGCTGCCGCATCAAGGGCATTAAGGACGGCAAAGAGCGCACCTATTATGTCTGGAACAACTGCTCACACCAGGCCGCGTACAAGGAGACCGGCACCCAGGGTGTGAGTTACACCACCGGCGTACCTGCCATGATCGGCGCGCGTATGATTCTGGAAGGGAAATGGAGCGGGAAAGGCGTGTTCAACGTGGAAGAATTCAACCCCGACCCGTTCATGGATCGCCTGAACAAGGACGGGCTGCCCTGGCACGAAAAAGTTGATCTTGATCTGGAAATGGATTGAGGGGGTTGGAAGGTTTCTGGTTGGAAGGTTTCTGGTTCAGCAAAATCTTCCAACCAGCCAAGGCTGGTTTTTGGGCTTGGAGTATGCGTAGATAATTGTCAAACACCTTATTGAAAAGCCATGATTACAGGGCTGTATATCAGAAATTTTCGCAGCATCCGCGATGCTTCGCTCAATCTGGGCCGGTTTACGGTATTAAACGGCGAAAACAACAGCGGGAAAAGCAGCGTGCTATACGCACTACAGGTGCTGAAGAATATCGTGACAAGCCCGAATCGAAGCATGGACGACCTGCTCAACCTGAATTTTTTGAATCTGGGCGGGATAGATGAGGTCAGATTTCAACAAAAGAAGGATGGGGAAATGCGAATTGGTATTCGTTCAGAGACATTTGAAAGATGGAAGCCAGAGATGCATTCCCAGTTTTACTGGCGTAATGATTTGCGCGGCAATAAATTGCAAATCAGTGGCCTTATACCATTTTCATTTTCCGGTATTTTGCCTGTTAGTTTTCCTTACCCATTGAATAAGAAAACCCGGATCGTCATTGACAAATCAGAAAAAAGCGCTTTCTACTGGAACGGCCTAACAAGTGTTGATTTTGAAGGCACACCCTTCACTAATCAAAGCATGATGACCCTCAAGGAAGAAATCGAACAATGTGCGTCAAATATGGTCGGAGTAGACGTAATTCCCACGCATCGTGGCTTTTCAAAGTCTACTTTCAATGTCGTCCCATTAGGTACTTCGATATATCAGGAAGATGAAGTAGCTACATTACTTGCGACAGACAGCAATTTGCAAACCAAAGTAGCCTACTATTTAGGTAAAATTACGGATAAACGTTTTGAAGTTTCCATGTCCTATGGAGCAGGATTCTTTTTCCTAAGAGTTGGCGAAAGCAGTTCCCGCTTCACCACAGAACTTGTCAATCAAGGCATGGGTGTCAACCAAATTGTATTCCTCCTTGCCAAAATACTGTATAGCAAGAACCGCCTGATTTGCATTGATGAGCCGGAAATCCACCTCCACCCTACCCTGATTGAACAATTCATTCGGGTGTTGGTGGAAATTTCAAAAGCCGAAGGGAAACAATTTCTGTTTTCCACCCACAGTGAGCACTGGATCATGTCGTTGCTGGCGGAAGTGTGCGAAGGGAACCTGCCTCCCACAGACCTCAAGGTGTATTACCTGCAAAAACAAGGACTTGAAACCCTTGTCGAAGAACAGGAAGTACAGGAAAACGGCCAGATTGCAGGTGGATTGAAAAACTTTCTGGAATCCCAAATGCGTTTGGCGCAGCGGTTTTTTCCTGTCGAAATGCCCGGATAAACCATGGAACTGGTCATCAATGAATGGTTTTTGGACTGGCAATCGCCAAATGCAAGCATGCAGGAACAACAGCAAGCACGCTCATTTTTGAACTGTTTGTTGGAGAACAATCACAAACTTGTACTGCTTCGAGAAAGTCCGTTCATGCAGAAACTGCATACTTACCGAAAAGTCTTTGACTACTATAACCCTGCCCGCCTTTCGTTGAAAACCTTTTTCAACAGTATCCTGAACAACTCGGATAAATGCCGAATCGTAGAAAATGCACAGCCGCTTGCGGAGGAACTGGAACACAAACTTAGTCAGGGCAATTTTTCGAGCGATCGCTACCTGTTTGAGTCTGCACAGGAGACGGAGAGAAAAATCATCGTAACGACCGACGAAAAATTGATCGCCCATATCGGCCAAACCGACAATTTCAGACTGATAACTTTCGAGGATTTTTTTCAAAACCATTGCCTAAAACCAGAAACCTGAAACCCTCCAACCAGAAACCTTCAAACCTGCGCATGCGTATCCTCCTTGTCGAAGACGAACCGACCATTCGCGATGGCATTCAAATCAACCTCGAACTGGAGGGCTACGAGGTTGTGCCCACCGGAAATGGAAAAAAAGCACTCGAATTGGTCGCCGGCCAGCACTTCGATCTGTTGCTGCTGGATGTCATGCTGCCGGATGTGGACGGCTTCAGCATCACTGAGCAGGTGCGACTGTCGAATAACGAGGTGCCCATCCTGCTGCTGACGGCCAAAGACATGCCGCAAGACCGCATCGCCGGCCTCAAGCGCGGCGCCGACGACTACCTGACCAAGCCGTTCAACCTCGAAGAGTTGCTCCTGCGCATCGGCAATCTTCTGCGCCGAAGCCGGCGGGTCACAGGCGGTGCACCCGACTTGTTTGAATTTGGTGGCAACAAAGTGAATTTTGAAACCTACGAGGCCGTCACTTGGCGCGGTGAGCCAATTGCCCTGACTAAAAAAGAAGCCATGCTCCTGAAACTACTCGTGGAGCGCAAAAACGAGGTGGTCAGTCGCAATCAAATCCTCCAGGCTGTCTGGGGCTACGATGTGTTCCCCAGCACCCGCACGATTGACAATTTTATCCTCGCTTTCCGGAAATACTTTGAAAAAGACGCACGGAATCCACAGTTTTTTCACTCCATCCGCGGTGTGGGATACCGGTTTTCATGGAGTGATTGAGTGTTCAGGAGACTGGCCCGTCGGTCATTTTTTTCAACTGATCATCCACCTTGCGCAGTTTTTCCCGGCAAAGCCTGACCAGTTCCTGCGCCCGTTCGATTTTAGCCGCCAGGTCGTCAATACGCACAGATTCATTTTGCAGATCGGCAATGATCTGCTGCAATTCCGCGTATGCATCGTCGTAGGATGGAGTTTCTGGCGCTGTTTTCATTGTTCAAACCAGACCTTTTCGCGGTTGTCCGGCGAGCCGTTGTAGTTGATGAATATTTCCTCTCCGGGCGCAATGTCGCGCAGGGCATAAATATCAATGGTATTGTTTTCGAAGTCCATGCCATAGTCGGCGTTGGGTTCGTAGGCGTGGTTGTACAGGGAGCCGTACCCGAGTGCGAGGGCATACCAGGCGCCGTCGTCGCCCCAGTCGAAATAGTAGTCGTCGAGCACGGTTTGGCGCACAGCAGCCAGTTCGGCCTGCGGAAACAAAAGCACCGGACACACCTCAATCACCGCACCTTCGGGTATTGGCGCAGCCGCGAAAACCCCCATGCCATGCACGTCGGAAGGGCCAAAATAGATGGGTGTATGCTGAATACTCATTGGGTTGCGTGTTTAATTTTTCCCGGAAAACTACCAACTCCCGCCGGCGCCGCCGCCGCCAAATGAACCGCCGCCAAAACCGCCACCGCCCCAGCCGCCGCCACCGCTACTCCCGCCACCCCAGCCGCCACCGCCAAA
>CAYMQY010000192.1:0-8689 GCA_964392655.1 uncultured Saprospiraceae bacterium | reverse complement strand
GCAGGCTGAACTGCATTTGCGCCGCCACTTGCCCGGCATCCAGGCCATGCGCAGCGCCCTGATTCAGGTACTGTGCGCCGCGACGGAGCAGGGCTGCCAGTTCGTCGGCAACGCCTTCCGTGCCCCGAAATTCCGAGTGGCCGTCCACCGAAAGGCAGCGAAACCCCGGCAGTGTTTCCTGCGCAAACTGGAACAATTCGGACAGGTAGCGCCAGTCGGTCAGCCGGCCCGTCATCGGGTCGTAACTCAGTGCGCCGTGCAGGTTCTGCGACGGTACGTTTTGTTCGCCGGCAATGCCGGCCAGCGCGGCCAGCACGGCTGCCGGGCCGTTGGCCACACCCGGCCCGCTGAAGTGCAAGCCGATGTAGTCGAGGTAAATCCGGTTCAGCAGGACTTCCATCTGATCCGAAATACTCGATTCCGCCAGGTGGAAATGCACACTTTCGGCTCCGAAAGCCAGGGCTTCGAGCGCCTGCCGGTTGGCTTCCGTCGGCGCAGACGCGTCCATGTCTTCGTTGATTTCCCACTTGACCGGAGCCACCGACAGCGGCGTCGGGGGCGTCGGCTGGTCGTCGGCATGGCCGAAGGGGTCAACTGTGAGGTCCGGCCCAAGGTGCCAGTACAAGTCCTCCAAAGGTTTGCCTTTCAAATCCTTGGCGATGCGTTCCAGCCACTGTGCCTTGCTTACAGGCGGAAATTCAGCGAAAAAATCGTCGGGAAGGTTCCTTTCCATGCCGGCAAAGGTAGGGCGAAAGCGCTTTTCCGGACTTTTGTTTGAGCCATCAAAAACAGCTGGGAAAAAGGAATTTTTTCTTCAAACCTTTTTCCCAGCAAGCTGTTACATTTGCCCTCGGAAAAATAGCCGTGGAATCAATCTAAATACAAAGTCAAACATTCAATGGATAAGCGCCGACTCATTTATCTGGACAACAACGCCACCACGCCCTGCGATCCGCGGGTAGTTGAAGCGATGGTGCCCTATTTTTTTGAAAAACACGGCAATGCCGCCAGCCGCAGCCACCAGTACGGCTGGGAGGCTGAAGAAGCCGTGGACTATGCCCGCGAACAGATTGCCCAATTGCTTGGCGCCGAAGACAAGGAGATCATTTTTACTTCTGGCGCTACGGAAAGCAATAACCTCGCGCTCAAAGGTGTATTCGAGATGTACGCCCGCAAAGGTAACCACATCATTACCGCCGAAACGGAACACAAGGCCATCCTCGACACCTGCAAGCACCTGGAAAAACAGGGCGCCGAGATCACCTACCTGAAAGTCAAGGAAGACGGTCTGGTTGACCTCGCCGAACTGGAAGCCGCCATCCGGCCCACCACTATTCTGGTAACCATCATGTGGGCCAACAACGAAACCGGTGTCATCCAGCCCATGCGCGAAATTGCCATGATCTGCGAAAAACACGGCGTGTTGTTCCACAGCGACGCCACACAGGCTGTAGGCAAAATCCCCACAAACCCGCGCGAAACGGGCATTCACCTGATGTCGTTCACCAGTCACAAAATGTACGGCCCCAAAGGTGTGGGCGCCCTGTACGTGAGCCGCAAAAACCCGCGCGTGAAAGTCACTGCCCAGATGGACGGCGGCGGCCACGAACGCGGCATGCGTTCCGGCACGCTCAACGTGCCCGGCATTGTAGGCTTCGGCAAAGCCGCCGAAATCGCCCGCCTCGAAATGGCACAGGACGCCGAACGCGTCAGCCGCCTGCGCGACCGCCTCGAACACGAATTGACCAAACTGGAAGAAACCAAGATCAACGGCAACGTCAACAGCCGGATGCCGCACGTCACGAATATTTCTTTCAAACACGTGGAAGGCGAAGGACTGATGATGACGTTCAACCAGAATATCGCCGTGTCCTCCGGGTCGGCCTGCACCTCGGCTTCGCTGGAGCCGTCGTACGTGCTGGTGGCGATGGGCCTCGGCGACGACCTGGCGCACTCGTCCATCCGATTCTCCCTCGGGCGTTTCACGACCGACGAAGATGTGGACTTTGCCATTCAGGCCGTCAGCAAGGGCGTCAACCACATGCGCGACCTCAGCCCGATCTGGGAAATGTACCAGGACGGCGTAGACCTCACGAAAATCGAGTGGGCCGCACATTGATTGAATCAATCGAATCAATTATAAAATGCCGATACAAAGCCCGCCCGATCCGTTTGCCCGATTGCTTTACCGGATTTTTTACTTTGTCCGGGGGCTGTGGTATTCGTTGGTGGGGAAGAACGGGAAAAACAAAAATTGAAATCAGTCATGGAAAAGATCATGCACCAACCGCCCGAAGCCGAAAAACGTGCTCAAAATGTGCTCAGTATCGGTTTTGCCGAATTGAAACGGTACATAAAGCAGTTTTGGAAATGGCTGAAAAATACATTTGAAAACGACACGCATCGCTCATCACTCATCGCTCATAACTAACATGGCATACAGCAATAAAGTCCTCGATCACTTCCAGAACCCGCGCAACGTGGGCGTTCTGGACAAAAGCAAAAAAAACGTGGGCACTGGCCTGGTCGGCGCACCCGAATGCGGCGATGTAATGCGCCTGCAAATCGAAGTGGATGAAGAAACCGGTGTCATCAGCGACGCCAAGTTCAAAACCTTCGGCTGCGGTTCCGCCATTGCTTCTTCGTCTCTGGCCACCGAATGGCTCAAAGGCAAATCGGTGGACGAAGCGCTCAAAATTGACAACATGGACATTGTGGAAGAACTGGCCTTGCCGCCCGTAAAAATCCACTGTTCCGTACTGGCCGAAGACGCCATCAAAGCCGCCATCAAAGATTACCAGGAGAAAAACGGCATCACGGTCGAATCCGCCGCCGTCACGGCCTGAAACACTAATACACCCAAGCACTAAAACATTTATTTTAGTAGCCATGATCTTCGTAGCAGAAAGCGCCAAACAAAAAATATCCGAGGTGCGCACTTCAGGCCATATCGCCGACGACTTTTTCCTCCGGGTGAGCGTCGTATCGGGTGGCTGCTCGGGTTTGTCTTACAAACTCGATTTCGATAACGAGTCCAAACCGAACGATCAGGTTTTTGAGGACAACGGGGTGAAGGTCGTCACCGACCTGAAGAGTTTCCTGTACCTGTTCAACACCACGCTCGAGTTTTCCGGCGGCCTGAACGGCAAGGGTTTCTTTTTCAACAACCCGAACGCCACACGCACCTGCGGGTGCGGAGAGAGTTTTGCGGTTTGAGTAATCCTAGTGCCTGTTTCTAAAAAAAATTGCGGAGTCCGTTGGTATGGCGACCAACGGACTCTGTTCGTTTCATATGCATTAGCCAGACGACCTGCGGTCGTGCAGACCGCATTGGTCTGTACGACCGCAGGTCGTCTGACCAATCGCAGGAACCCTACTGAATGCGCACCAACTTCCCGCTCCGCAGCTCCCCGCCTGCCGCAATCCGGTACAGGTACACCCCGGGCGTCGGCATGTCTTCTCCGGATAAAATCCACTCCTGCTGCCCGGCCTCCATACGCCGGACAGCGCGGAAAACCTGCTTCCCGCTCAAGTCAAAAATTTCCAGCAGCACATCCGTCGAGGTTTTCAGCGTAAATGAGAAGGCAGTTTTGGCGGAAAACGGATTGGGCTGTGGCGAAACCTGCGACCAGGCAGAGGCTGCCGGCTGGTCAAGCCGAATGTCGAGTGGTCTGCCGGTTCGCACATTAGCCGGATAAACCTCGGGTGCGAGATGCTTCTGGTCAAGGCGAAGCGCCCCGGAAAGCGGCCCGGCTGTTTTTGCCGACACCAGCACCTCGAACAATGCATCCCCGGCAGAAAATGCCGCCGGTGCATCCGGCAGACAGGCGATCCGCAGTTCGCCCGACGGCAGCACGGCCACGCACTGCGGCGGCACACCCCGCACGTCACGAATTTTCAACCGTTCGGGGTCGGTTTGCAACGCTAATTGCCAGCCCTCCAGCGCGATATTTTCGGAAAGCCGGAATGTCACCCATTGTTCCTGCCCGGCTTCCAGCGTCGGGTTATCGGATACAAGGAGGCACGGCATGCCGCGGTCTTCAGTCTGCGGGCTGTGAAATGTTGCGTTGGCGTTGGCATCGCCCATTTTTATGCCCACAAAATTGAGTTGCGGGAAAAGCGTATCGAAATACAGGTTCGGCACCGCAAATGCGTAGGTATCGCGTACTTCCGCAAACGCTGTCAGATTGAGCGGGTCGGGTACGGGCCGAATCATGCGCCACACGGGCACCTGCGGCAGCGAGTCGTAAAGGCCGAGAATCAGTTTCCGGATTTCGATGATGTCGAAGGTGGAAATCGAGTTACTGCGGTTCACGTCGGCGGCCAGCACCTGGTAGAAATTTTCCAGCGGCTGCTGACCGAGGATGTGGCGGTTGATCAGCACGAGGTCGAAGGTAGACACCCCGTCGAGCGGACTCCCCGAGCGCGTCGCCCATACGGAGCCGCTATATGCGCCGTTGAGGGGCAGATCCAGAAAACCGGCGTTGTAGCAGGAATCCTGGATAGTCATGGCAAGTGTATCGCTGATCGGGGCGGCCTGCAGCGGCATTCCCGTCAGCGTTGCCCGAATCGAATATTCATCGAGCCGGGCGCTGTCGGCGCTGCGCGCGCAGCCCTGGAAAAAGACGCCGGCCGATTGCTCGCAAATACAAAAGCCGGTGTTGTCCTGCACCACCACGTAGCTGTTGCAACTGTTGGCCAGTCCGTTTTCGTCGCGCACCCAGATTTGTACGGGGTACTGCCCTTGTTCGCATTTCTCAAAGGTCAGGCTGGTGTCGGCCGGGAACCCCGAGCCGTGGCCAGGCCGGCGTATGCCGTACTTCAGTTGCGCCTTGGGCGTGCAGTTGTCGCCGGCGGTCAGGATAAAGTCTTCGGCATTGAACGAGGTGATACAATCCGGTACGAGCAGGTTCTTGGTCAGGCCGCTGACGCACAGCAAATTGGGCGGCAAGCAGTCCTTGATCGTGACGAGATACGAACAATTCTGGTTCAGGTTGCCGCACACATCGGTCGCCCGCCAAAGCACCTGGTGCGTGCCGGCCGGCAGTACTTCCCGCAAGGTATCCTCGGTAGACTGGATATCTATCGAACCGTTGTTCCCCAGATCTATCCGGTAAGAATAATTGATCTTTGGCGTGCTGCAGCCGGTAACGGCCTCCACCGACAGGACAACCGTCCCGCTGGAACAACTTCCGGGATCAAAGCAAAACGTGGTGTCGGTGCAAGGAGAAATCCAGGTAATACTCTGTGCGTCTGCCCGCAGTGCTGCAAGCAGGGGTATGCAAAACAGTACGAATCGTTGCATGGCTCAGTCGGTTAATTTGCTGTGAACAATTACCCGCCGAAAGCGATCAAGGATTAGCAAGAATTCGGACTACACCGCACAAATAATGCCATAAATCGGGTAAGGTTTACCTGTGCAAAATTCTATCCGCGAAGCGCTCACACGAGCAAATCCGCCTGCTCGCTTTCGACCGGTGACACGACTGTCAGATAGCCCGGCCTGGGAGCATGGGTGCCGTGTCGCTCCTGTCCGATTTTATCCAGCGCCTGCTCCAGGTCCCACCACAGGTCTTCGGCATTTTCCACGCCTACCGACAAGCGTACCAGCGCATCGGTAATGCCGAAAGCGACTTTTTCCGCAGGGTCCACACCCGCGTGGGTCATCGTGGCCGGGTGCTGGGCCAACGATTCCGTGCTGCCGAGGCTGACGGCCAATTTCACTATTTTCAGGTTGTTGAGAAATACAAACGCCTCGTGCTCGCCTCCTCGTACCTCGAACGACACCATGGCGCCCGGCGAACTGCACTGGCGCCGGTAGATGTCGTAGGCTGCACCGTCGGCAGGCGTGAGCAGGCCGAGGTAATGCACATTGGCTACATTCGGGTGCGCGGCCAAACGGCGGGCGACGACCTGCGCATTTTCGGCCTGTTTCTCCATGCGAAGTTTGAGCGTTTCGAGGCTGCGCAGCAGCAGCCAGCCGGTATGCGGGGCAATCATATTGCCGAGGAAAGTGCGCAGTGTTTTCACCCGCGCGATCAGTTCGGCAGAGCCGAGGCAGGCGCCGGCGATCACGTCGCTGTGCCCTCCGATGTACTTGGTGGCGGAGTACAGCACCAGATCGGCGCCGTGCCGGAGCGGGTGCTGCCACAACGGCCCCATGTACGTGTTGTCTACCGCAATAACGGCGCGACGCTCCGGCGTACCGAACTGATCGGCCAACGAGCGGCATACGGCGATGTCCACCAGATCATTGGTCGGGTTGGCCGGCGTTTCGAGGAAAATCATGGCCAGACGATCTTTTTTCCCGGAGCGCTCGATGATCTGCACCAATTCCTCCCGGGTGGCGCCGGGCCGGAACCCGAGCACTTCGATGCCCCACTTCGTCAGAACCGTGTGTACGAAGTGGGTGGTGCCGCCATACAGCGGGTTGCTGTACAGCAGCAGGTCGCCCGGCTGCAGAAACTCGAACAAGGCGGTCGTGATGGCCGACATGCCGCTCTCGAACACGGCGCAAGCTTCGGCACCGTCCCAGAGTTTCAGGCGGTCTTCGAGAATTTCCATGTCTGGATTGTTCAGACGGCTGTAGATCAGGCCGGTTTTTTCCCGCAGACCTTTTTCCCGCAGGCCGTAGGCGACCTCGAAGAATGCCTTGCCATCTTCGGCGCTGCGAAACGAGAAGGTGGAGGTTTGGAAAATCGGACATTTTACGGCGCCTTCCGACCACTCGGGCCGGTAGCCGTGCGACATCATCAGGGTTTCAGGCTGGAAATTTCTTTTCATAACGCAGAGATTTTGGGTCAAAGGTGTGATTGGTGGTTTTTTATTCCAAGGAATATTTTATCAGAAGAAAACAAAACCACAAACGCGTTTTATTTTACACAAAAAATCCAAATTTGCCCTGTCAACTACCAATCTATGGAAAAAAAATCCGATACCCTCGACCCGACAGACCGGGCTATCCTGTACTTGCTTCAGGAAGATGCTTTTTTGACAAACAAGGAAATTGCTGCGCGGCTTGATTTGACCACTACACCCGTATTCGAGCGGGTGAAACGCCTCGAGCGGGAAGGCTACATCCGCCGGTACTCGGCGCTGCTCGACCGCCGGAAAATCGGCCTCTCGCTGCTGGTGTACTGCGACGTGGCGCTCAAGGAACACAACCGCGACTTCCTGCTCCGCTTCGAGGAGTCGGTGGTTGGGCTGCCCGAGGTGCTGGAGTGCCACCACGTCACCGGCGAGTACGACTATGTGCTGAAAGTGGTGGCCCGCGACATGGACGATTACCAGCGCTTCATCAAGGAAAAATTAGCCGCGCTCGAAAACATCGGGCGGGTGCAAAGTCACTTCGTGATGACGGAGGTGAAGAATTCGACGGTGCTGCCGGTGTAGATCAATACCGCCGCGGATCAAACGCTTCCACCGGCACGCTCGTAGCTTTGCCTGCGGCAAGTTCCGCCACTACCTTGCCTGTGCCGGCGCCGAGGCTCATGCCCAGCATGGCGTGACCGGTGGCGATGAGCAGGTTGGCATTTTTTCGGGCAAACCCGATATACGGCATGCCGTCGGCGGAAACGGGGCGGAACCCGAACCAGACTTTTTCGCGCACATTTTTCCGCAAGTTTTCCAGATCGGCCAGTTCCCGGAACACGGGATCGTCGGCATAGCCGGGCAGGAAGCGCGGCACGGCTTCGAGGATCCCCTGCACGCGCGGGAACAGAATGCGGTCGTTGATCGGCCCGATTTCCATGGTGCTGCCGATGCGCAGCCGTCCGGGCCAGGGCGTGAGGGCTACCTTGGCTTCCAGCAAAATGCAGGGGTAGTTCAGCCGTTTGGCGGGATTTTCCACGGTCATCGAATAGCCCTTGCCGGGCATGAGCGGCAGGTACTCGCCAGCCAGGCGCGCGAGTTTGGGCGACCAGGAGCCGGCGGCCAGCACCACAAGATCAGTTTTGAGTGTTGAGTTTTGAGTGTTGAGTTGTTGGTAGTGGACAGCGGAAATTTTTCCGTTTTCGCGTTCGAAGCCGACGACTTCGGCATTCCGGATGATGTTCACGCCGCGTTTTTCCAACCACACGGGCAGTTGCTGCATGAGCGCGTTGGGGTACAGGTGCGCGTCGTCTTTGAACAGCACGCCGCCCCGCACCGACGGCTTCAGGTCGGGTTCGAGCATTTGCACCTGTTCCCGGCCCAGCACGTCCACCCGGAGGCCCAATTGTTCGGCCACACGGGCGTTTTCCAGTTCCTCTTTTTCCTTTTCTTCCGTTTGGAAATACATCATGCAGCCGCGTTCGACGAGGCCGAAGTCCATGTCGCCGGCATCGGCCCATTCCCGAAACAGTTTTTTGGAAAAAAGCAGCAAATCAGCCAGCGGCCGGGCGCTGCGTTCGACGTGCCCGTGGTTGGCAGCCCGCATGAATTTGAGGCCCCAGTCCGCCAGTTCCCAACTCAGGCGGGGCCGCACGTAGAACGGACTTTTCTGGTCGAACATCCACCAGAAGCCCTGCTCGATCATGCCAGGCGCTGCCAGCGGCACGAAATGCGAGGGCGACAGGTAGCCCATGTTGCCGAAGGAACAGTTGTCCGACAAATTGCCTTTTTCCAGCAGGGTCACGGTCCAGCCGTCTTCCTGCAAATAACGGGCGGCGCTCAAGCCGATGATACCGCCGCCGATGATGAGTGCGTGCAT
>CAYMQY010000191.1:0-8703 GCA_964392655.1 uncultured Saprospiraceae bacterium | reverse complement strand
TCTGCTCCGGCGACTCGGTGTTGATTTTTGGAAACTACGAAACCGCGGCGGGCACGTACGCGCAAACGTACCAGGCTGTCGGCGGCTGCGATTCCACGCACACGATTTCGCTGGCCGTGCTGCCGGTGTTGGTCACTTCGGAAACACGCATGATCTGCTCCGGCGACTCGGTCCTGATTTTTGGAAACTACGAAACTGCGGCAGGCACGTACGCGCAAACGTACCAGGCTGTCGGCGGCTGCGACTCCACGCACACGGTGGCGCTGGCCGTGCTGCCGGTGTTGGTCACTTCGGAAACACGCATGATCTGCTCCGGCGACTCGGTCCTGATTTTTGGAAACTACGAAACTGCGGCAGGCACGTACGCGCAAACGTACCAGGCTGTCGGCGGCTGCGACTCCGTCGTAACGATCAGCGTACAATTTTTGCCGCTTCCTCAGGCCGATCCGCTCTGGCTCGACCCAAGTTGTTTTGGCCGAACGGACGGAGAAATAACCATCGAATCGGCGCCGGCAGGTACCGTTTTCAGCCTTGACGGCGCGCCGTTTGATACCACACGCACGCACACGGATTTGGCCGCAGGCCTGCACTCCTTGCGTGTACGCGATACCTCGGGTTGCGAATGGGAAACGGTTGTCAGCCTCCACGAGCCACCGCCGGTGACGGTCGTTTTGCCGGGCGATACGCTGCTCGAACAGGGACAATCGCTCCAGATTCAGGCTGAAATATCCGGCGGGGCGGTGCAATTCGCCTGGTCGCCGGGCGCGGGACTGGATTGCGCAACCTGTCCGGAAGTACTGGCCACGCCGCTCGAAAGTACCCTGTACACGCTGACGGTGAGCAATATGTCCGGCTGCACGGCCACGGATGAAATGTGGATCGAAGTGCAGCGAAAATCCCTGAACGAGGTGTACTTGCCCAACGCGATCATGCCTGACGGCTCCGGCGCCAACCGGTTTTTTGCGGTGTATGCCGGCGCCAACGTGACGGAAGTGCTCCGCCTGGATGTGTACGACCGCTGGGGCGGACTGGTATTCCGCCGGGAGCACTTTGCGCCTAATGTGGAAACCCTGGGCTGGGACGGCACCTGGCGCGGACAACCCGTTTTGCCGGGCGTGTACGCGTATGTGGTGGAGGTGGCCTATACCGACGGCACGACAGGTCGGGTACCGGGCGGGGTGACGGTGTTACGCTGAGTTTTTGTAAAAACTTAAGCAGCAGCCCCCGTAGGGTACGATTTCACCACAGATTCCACAGATTTTCACAGATTTTCCACGGATAAATCTGTGAAAATCTGTGGAATCTGTGGTGAAAATTGCTTCGCTGTAGGGATGGCTAAGTTGTTATCTCAGCGTAAAACTCCGCGTCTCTGCGCCTCCGCGGTGTAAAAAAAACTCTACGGCGCCTCCGCGGTGAAAAAACACTAAAGCGTCTCTGTGGTGATCTACCCCTCCAGCACGCGTCCGCCCTTGAGCCGCAGGATACGCCCGGTGCGGCGGGCCAGTTCGAGGTCGTGCGTCACGAGCACCAGCGTAGTTCCAGCCGTGCGGTTGAGGTCGAAAATGAGGTCCACGATTCCACCGGCGTTGTCGGCGTCGAGGTTGCCCGTGGGTTCGTCGGCGAACAGGATGGCGGGGTTGTTGGAAAACGCGCGGGCGATGCACACGCGCTGTTGTTCGCCGCCGGAGAGTTGGGCCGGATAGTGGTCGAGGCGGTTGCCGAGGCCCACTTTTTCGAGCCAGGTGCGGGCGGTTTCTTCTGCTCGCGAGTCGCCGCGCAGTTCGAGCGGCACCATCACATTTTCCAGTGCGGTGAGCGTGGGAATCAGTTGGAAATTCTGGAATACAAACCCGACGTGGCGGTTGCGCACTTCGGAGCGTTCGTCTTCGGACAAATTATCCAGTGCGATGCCGTTGAGTTCCACCGAGCCGCTGCTGGCCCGGTCGAGTCCGGCACAAAGGCCGAGCAGGGTGGTTTTGCCGCTGCCGGAGGGGCCAACGATCGCGAAGGTATCGCCGGGAGCGAGTTCAAAACTGACGTCTTCGAGCACGGTCAGTTGGCCGCCGCCTGCGACGGGGTAGGTTTTGGTGAGGTGATTTGTCTTGAGCATGGAGAAAAAATGCCGGGTGTGTGGAAAGATCGCGGTGAAGAACACCTGAAACGGGCGTTTGGCTGCAAAATCGGGGGACTATTTTTTGGGTATTTTTTCAATTGTCCCAAAAATCATGTGAACGCGAGTACGCGGGCAAACAGATGCAATAGAAAAAAAATCGCGAAAAAAAGCGGATGAAACGTACCTTGCAGCCCTGTTTTTCAACACCCGCTCGTGAAAGGGCTGTCGTGCAGTCGTCCGCCGGATATTTGCTGCGGAACGGTTTTTGCGCTGTACGGCTAATCCTCCCTAATCTTTTGGTGTCCCCTGCCGCCGGTTCCGATCCATTTGGTTCGGCATCCACGCATTTTATCACCATCCAAACACGCAATGTTGAAACAAACACTTACCCTTCTTGCTGTCCTCACACTGGCCTTTTCGGCATCGGCCCAGAAACGGGAAAAACTCTATGCGCGTTTCGGTATCAATGCCGGCGCCTCCATTCTTTTTCACAACACGCTCTGGGACGTGACCCCTTTGGGCAGCCTGTACAATGTAGTCAAGGAAAGCCACAAACCACCGGCGGCGCCCTACACCCAGGAGCAGTTTGAACAGGACTACGACCTGAACAAGTCGTTTATGATGCCCCGGTACGGGTTCAACCTGTTCCTGATGCACCAGCAGTTTCCGGTGTTTCTCGACCTTGATCTGTCCTCCTCGCCGTCCAGTTACCAGAAACTGATGTTTGCCCTGACACTCGGCGTGGGGAAAGATTACCGGCCTTTCGAGCGCGACTATTTTTTCTCCGGACATATCGGTTTCAAACGGGTGTTCCACGATGCCGGTTTTGGTTACGAAACCCTGACCAACAGCGTCGGCAACGACGTGGCGCGCGAGTACCTCGCCACATTTTTCAAACCCGACGAGGGTCTCGGCAGCCAGTCGGCCTACATGCTTGCTACCCGCATCGGGTTCGGGCACGTCATCGGCGGCGCCGAGCGCGCTGCGGTAGGCATCGAATTGTACCACAACCTCGACCTGACCAATGAAACCGCCCGCAACGGCGGCGCCCGCATGACCAACATAGGCATCAACCTGTACCTGCGCTTCGACCTGAAGCAGACGTCGTTTTGAGCGATGAGATTTTAGCGATGAGCTATGAGTGATGAACGATGAGTACATCACGAAACTCATCGTTCATCACTCATAGCTCATCACTCAAAAAAAATTTTTTGCAAACATTCTGGAATCCGGGAACCTTTGTGCCCGCTGTTCGTGTTCTGGCCGCTCAACTGGTAAATATGTGGCGTTCGGCGCTCGTAGAGTAGGTGTCACAGAGGCTCACAGAGTTTGAGAGAACACGGAGTTTTTCCCAGTTTAGAGTGGACAGATTTCTTCGGAATGACAAAAACTCTGTGTTCTCTCAAACTCTGTGAGCCTCTGTGAAATCCTGATCTACGGGCCAGACGCCACGTAAGCCCAAACACAAACCAGCCGCAAAGGCTACACCGTATCCATCATGGCAAACGAACCTACACCGACAAGTAACAGGCAGGTCTTCGAGCGCGAGTTTCTTCCGCTCCTGGACGCGGTGTTCTCGTTCGCGTATCGCCTGACCAACGACGCGACGCGCGCCGAGGACCTCACCCAGGAAACCTACCTGAAAGCATGGCGCTTTATCGGCCACTATGTGCCCGACACCAACGCCAAAGCCTGGTTGTTCCGCATCTGCCGGAATGCTTTCATCAACGAGTACCGGGCGATGGTGCGCCAGCCGCGCAAAGTGGACTACGAGGATATCGTCGTGTACCACAACGAAGACGAGCCGGCCACACCGGCCTACGCCGGTCTGCACGAGGAAATGGGCGGCCGCCTCATCGGCGACGAGGTCGCACGGGCTGTGAACGCCCTGCAACCGCACGTCCGGCTCATTGTCCTGCTCGATCTGGAAGATTTCACCTACGAGGAGATCGCCGCTATCGCCAATATTCCGATCGGCACCGTGCGCTCGCGCCTGCACCGCGCCCGCAACGTGCTGGCTGAAAAACTCCGCGATTATGCGCGCCAGCAAGGTTATTCGACGGAACAAGATTGCGAGGTGCCGGCCCCCGACGAGGCCCTCTCGCTTGCGTGAGAAAAATGAAGGTTTGCCCGGCTGTTTTGTGCTGCGGCAAACCTTTTTTCATGTGATTTTCTGTACACATCAATTCACACTAAACAGCATTTTTTCACCGCCAACGCGTTTCCGCATCCAAACCAACGCCGCTATGCCTTACAGTTTCTTTGCTTCAAACCAATGCACTCGTTATAGTCAAACCACCGGCAGGCAACCGGAGGCGACCGGGGCGTTGGTCTGTACGGGTATCTGCGGACGGGATTTGTGGCAATGCGCCGGCACAACCACTCAGGTATCATGAAAAATCCGATCCAACCATCCGGCGACAAGGCGGGAGCCGTTTTCACCGGAGGCATTCCACTCATTCAGCAGGAACCCGACGATTATCCATTTGTTACGCCAACCGACATAAACCCGCAAGAAATGCCCACTCCACAAGAAGAATCTTTCCGAGCGCTGTTGCGCGAACATCTGCCAAGGCACACGGCCCCTCAGGCCCTCCGGGAACGTATCAAACGATCCATCATGCAGTTGCCCGACTAAGCAGATACACAAACCAACCTGCCCATCCATTTTCCCACACATTTTTCGATCGCCGGAAGATTCAGCAGAATCGCTCCGGCGATTTTTGTTTTACGCGATTTTTGATGTTCGGGCTGGCATTTGAAAACTTTTTTCGTCTTTTGTCCCCAAACTTGATGTTATGAGCCAGCCCGTTACATTCCTCTGTGTTTCCAGTTATTTCAAAGGCAACGATTTCCTGCGCGGCATGAAATCTACCGGCGCCACCGTGTACCTAGTTACCTCCAAAAAACTCGAAAACAAACCCTGGGCACGCGAAGCCCTCGACGACATTTTTTATGTGGAGCAAGGCCCCGATAATTACTGGGATATGAATTCCGTAATTGCCGGCCTCGCCTGGCTGATGCGCACCAAAAAAGTGGATCGTATTGTAGCACTCGACGATTTCGACGTGGAAAAAGCCGCCCACCTGCGCGAACATTTCCGTATTCCTGGCATGGGCCAAACGACGCACCGACACTTCCGCGACAAACTCGCCATGCGCATGAAAGCGCAGGAAGCCGGCATTCGGGTGCCGGGGTTTTCCTCCTTGTTCAATGACGACGATATCCGGCAATTTGCCGCCAACAACCCCGCGCCCTGGATTGTCAAACCGCGCGGACAGGCCTCCGCCACCGGCATGAAAAAAGTGTTCAATGCCGACGAACTCTGGGCGCACCTGGAAACCCTTGGCGGCGAGCGCCACCAGTACCTCGTGGAGCAGTTCAAACCCGGCGACGTGTACCACGTGGATGCGCTTTCCTCCGACGGCAAGGTGATCTTTGCCCGGGCATCCCAGTACCTCGCCCCGCCTTTCGATGTGGCCCACGCGGGCGGGATTTTCCGCAGCGCAATCATGGAGCAGGGCGACAAAGACGAAAAGGCGCTGCTGGAACAAAACGAAGCCGTCATGCAGGCCTTCGGCATGCAGTACAGCGCCAGCCATACCGAGTTCATCAAGTGCCACGAAGACGGGCAAATCTATTTTCTGGAAACAGCCTCCCGCGTGGGCGGCGCGCACATTGCGGAAATGGTGGAAGTGGCTTGCGGGATAAACCTCTGGGCGGAGTGGGCACGTATCGAATACGCCGTGGCTACCGGCCAGACGTACAAATTGCCCAAGGTGCGCAAGGACTACGCCGGCATTATCGTGTCGCTTACACGGCAGGAATGGCCCGACACGAGTCAGTTCAACGACCCGGAAATCGCCTGGCGCATGACCGACATGAGTTTCCACATCGGCCTCATCGTGCGCTCGCCCAAACGCGCCCGCGTACTGGAACTGCTTAACGACTACGCCACACGTATCCAGCGCGACTACCACGCCAGCGCCCCCGCGCCGGATAAACCGCTCGTTTGAATGATGAATGATGAATGATGAATTTGGTTCCATTCATCATTCATCATTCATCATTAACCTACCGTACTCCGATTATCTCCACTTCCGCGCCGGTGAGGGCGGGGTTGTACCAGCAGTCAATTCGATTGGCCTTGTAGGCCGTGACGGCGGCTTTGGCTTCTTCCGGCGTGGTGTAGCCCTTCACGATGTAACTGGCGCCTTTTTCGCCGTTGGGGCACGTACTGCCGGGATGCCACAACAGGTACAGGCCGTCAATTCCGGGAGCTTTGTCTACCGGTGTATCGCGGCAATAGACGGCAAACTGGACGTAGTGCAGTTCGCTGACCGGGGTGAAAAGTTCGTCGCCTACCTGGCCGCGTCCCTTGCGCACATTGCGCTGCACTTTCAGGCCGTTCACGGTTACCGTGGTAGCAGGCTCGGGCACTTCTTCCACGGTGGAGTACATGGCCGGCGAAACGCCTCCGGAGGTGCTGTACTCCGACGGGCGCACACCTTTGGCAGACACGCCGCTCTGTTTGCCCTGTACTTTGGCCAACGCCGCCGCGCGACGCGCTTCAGCATCGGCTTCCGAGCCCGAGTAAACCGGCGCAGGCGCCGGGGAGCCGGTGCTGTACGTGACCGGCGCCGTTACGGTAGAGGTGGAGGTGGTGGAAGCGGCTGGTTTGTAGGCGCGTTTGAGTTCGGCCTGGCCCATAGCGGCGGTACCCGCCCATGCGAGGAGGAAAAGCAAAATAGTGTTTCTCACAGTTGAATAGTGTTTGATTATTAAAACAATAAGGCGGCGCCGAAAACGCCGGCACTGTCGCCTAATTTTGGTTTCAAAAAAACGGTATCAATCCGGGTGTTGAACAGGTGTTTGCGCGCTTCGGCAACGCCGTCGGTGTACAGCCGGTCAATATTGCCGACACCGCCGCCGAGCACGATGGCATCCGGGTCAACGATATTGATAACCACTGCAATAGCCTTGCCAAAAAAGCGGATCAGGCGGTCCATTGTCTCCCGGGCGACAGGGTCACTGCCGGCTTCGGCACGCGCTACGATGTCGCGCAAAGGCAGGTGTTGGCCACTTTTTCGGGTGTAAAATTTTTCCAGAGCGGGGCCGGAAATGAGCGTTTCCACACAGCCTGTTTTGCCGCAGTAGCAGGGGCCGCCGCTCTCGTCGAGGAAATTGTGGCCCCACTCCCCGGCGATGCCCTGCCGACCGTTGATAACTTTTTGTCGGACTACCAATCCGCCTCCCACGCCGGTGCCGAGAATGACTCCGAACACCACTTCGGCATTGGGGAGCACCTCCGGCACCGCACCGAGCAGGGCTTCGGCCACGGCGAAGCAGTTGGCGTCGTTGGCTAATCGAACCGGCACGCCGAGGCGTTTTTCCAAATCCTTGTCGAACGGCTTTCCTATCAGCGCCGTGGTATTGGCATTTTTCACCGCGCCGGTGTTGGGGTCAAGCGTGCCCGGATGGCCAAGGCCGATGCGTTCGGGTTTTTGACCGGTTTCCTGAACAAGCATGTCCACCAATTGAGCAATCTGCCCCAAAATATGTTCATACCCCAGCCCGGCCTCTGTCGGAATGCGTTGGCGCGCCAGCGGCGTCGGATTTTCGCGACTTTCCAGCACGACGCCTTCAATTTTGGTGCCGCCCAGATCAATTCCCCAAAGTGCCATGTTTACTTAGCGATGAGTGATAAGTGATGAGTAAATTGGTAGCATTTTGAATCTAAAAACAATGCAAAGGAACAGAACAATTGGACATTTACCCCCACAAGCATGGCGCAGATCGCCCGACAAACGAAAACTACCCGTGAATTAGTGCAATTTGATTCATGTCAAATTTAAAACTTATCGCTCATCACTCCTCGCTATTATGAACGTTCACCTGCTGACCATTGGCGACGAAATTCTCATCGGCCAGATCATTGACACCAATTCGGCCTGGATGAGCCGCCAACTCAACCTGCGCGGCTTCCGGGTGACAGGCAAAAGCAGTGTATCCGACACCCGGGAGGCTATCGTGGACGGGCTGGAGCAAGCCGCTCGCTTTGCCGACGTGGTCATTATGACCGGCGGCCTGGGACCTACCAAAGACGATATTACCAAAAAAACACTGGCCGACCATTTCGGCTCCGGCATGTCGTTTCACCAGGAAACGTACGACCGTATGGCCGCCTATTTTGCCAAAATCGGGCGCAAACTACCCGAAGCAGCGGTGATTCAGGCGACCCTGCCCGATATGGCCCTGATTCTGACCAACAAAGTGGGCAGTGCACCGGGCATGTGGTTCGAGCGTGCCGGCAAGGTATTCGTGTCGCTGCCGGGCGTGCCGTTTGAAATGGAATACCTGATGACCGCCGAAGTGTTGCCTCGCTTGTCGGAGCGTTTTCCCAGACGGCCCATCGCACACCGCACCCTGCGCACCGCCGGCGAAGGGGAGAGCAATATTGCCAAACGCATCGAGGTATTTGAGGACAGCCTGCCGGAAAATGTGAAACTCGCCTACCTGCCCAGCCTCGGCCAGGTGCGGCTGCGCCTCACCGGCAGATGGGAAAACGACCCGGTGCCACCCGACGCCGA
>CAYMQY010000190.1:0-8705 GCA_964392655.1 uncultured Saprospiraceae bacterium | reverse complement strand
TTGCCGATTAAGAGCGGACGGATTCCTTCGGAATGACAAAAACTCTGTGCCCTCCTAAACTCTGTGAGCCTCTGTGACACTTTTTTTCTACTACACGTTGAACCGGAAGTGCATGATATCGCCGTCGTTCACCACGTATTCTTTGCCTTCGACGGCCATTTTTCCAGCTTCTTTCACTTTGGCTTCGGAGCCGTAGCGCAGGAAATCGTCGTACTTGATAACCTCGGCTCGGATGAAGCCTTTCTCAAAATCGGAGTGGATTACTCCGGCTGCTTCGGGCGCTTTGGCGCCCTTGCGCACCGTCCAGGCCCGAACTTCTTTTTCGCCGGCAGTGAAATAGGTGATGAGATTCAGGAGGGAGTAGCAATGGCGGATGAGCAGGTTTTTGCCCGGTTCTTTCAGGCCCATCATTTCCAGAAACTCTTCCCGCTCTTCGGCGGAATCCATTTCGGCAATCTGCGCCTCGATACCTGCACAGATCAGGATCACTTCCGCGTCTTCGTTGGCGACGGCTTTGCGCAGCGTCTCCGAGTGGGCATTTCCGGTCAGAGCCGACGCTTCGTCCACATTGCAGACGTACAACGTGGGTTTGGCGGTAAGCAGGGACAATTCTTTGGCGATCAGAATTTTGCCGTCCTCGTCCATTTCGGCTAGCAGTTCCCGGGCAGGCTTGCCGCTTTCGAGGTGTTTTTTCACGGCAGTCAGAATTTCGAGGTTCCGGAGTTCCTCCTTGTTGCCGGCTTTGGCGGCGCGAGCCACTTTGTCCATGCGCTTTTCCACCGTTTCGAGGTCTTTGAGTCCCAGTTCAAAGTCAATAATTTCCTTGTCGCGCACGGGGTTTACGTTGCCGTCCACGTGAACGACATTGTCGTCGTCGAAACACCGGACGACGTGCACGATGGCGTCCACTTCGCGGATATTGGCCAAAAACTGATTTCCGAGTCCCTCGCCTTTGCTGGCGCCTTTGATCAGGCCGGCAATATCCACGATCTCGACCGTGGTGGGCACGGTTCGCTGTGGAATAACCAGTTCGGCGAGTTTATCCAACCGCGCATCCGGCACGGTGATGATACCCACGTTGGGGTCCTTGGTAGCAAAAGGGTAGTTCGCCGCAAGGGCCTTGCCGCTGGTTAGGGCGTTGAAAAGGGTGGATTTGCCGACATTAGGCAGACCGACGATGCCGCACTGAAGAGCCATATTCGATTGATTCGATTGATTCGATTTTCAGCCCACGGGTTCACCCGTGGGCCGCGAGAAAAAATTTTTCAAGTTTGTAAGGGTCGAGTTGCCCATTGGTTCGGACACCACTGCACAAGTCAAGTCCGAAAGGTTCGACGGTTTCGATAGCCGCACGCACATTATCGGGGTTCAGGCCTCCGGCCAAAAAAACCGGGACTTTGGCTTGTTCGCGAATACTGCGACTGAGTTGCCAATCATGCGTACGCCCGGTCCCCCCAAGTTCTTTGGTCGGGAGGTTGGGATTTCCACTGTCTAATAAAAGCGCATCCACGAACGATGCGACCGACAGGGCTTCGTCCACCGAGGTTTCATCCAGCACATGGACAACCTGCACGATTTTTGCAGAAGGTATTGCGGTACGAATACCGGCATATACGGAGGCCGGCACCCGATCCACAATTTGAACCGTATTGGTTTGCACGCGCTGGATATGGGCGATGATACCGGCTGCATCCGTTTCGCTTGTCAGCAAAAACGTGGATACCCCGGGAGGGGCTATGCGGGCGATTGCAGCAATCTGTTCGTCGCCAATGACACCCGGGCCGCTGGGCATGGCGCCCACCAACCCTAAAGCCGATGCACCGGCAGCGACAGCCATGCGGGCTTCGTTTTCACTGCTGATGCAACAAATTTTAACTCTGGTTGTCATACCGACGGTTCTATCAAACAGAAATAATTGTGCCTTTACGCAAAGCGGGCGCAAAGGTAAGCCAACAATTTAGAAGTTTGCAGCCTACGGCTACGGCAAGTCAACCATTTCCACCGCAGCACCAAAAAAATGAACCATACTGCCCATTGCCTCCTCTCTTACCCCGACGAACAGGTGCTCATCGGGAATTTCATCGGTGACTATGTCAAAGGCCGGGTTTGGGAGTCTTTTGCGCCGGAAGTGCAGCGGGGTATTCTGTTGCACCGCACGATTGACAGTTTTACGGACAACCACCCGGCTGTTCGTGCAAGCGTGGCGCGTATCCGCCCCTTTGCCGGCCGCTTTTCAGCGCCTGTGGTGGATATATTGTACGACCACTTGTTGTGTTTGCATTGGGAGAGGTTTGCACCACTTCCATTTGAGGACTTTGCGGAATGGGCCTACGAGGGGTTGAATAGAGGCCTTGATTTGATGCCTGCCCCCCTTCAAAAACGCTGGCCCGACATGCGAGCCGGACACTTTCTGGACGGTTACCGAACACGTACCGGACTGGAATGGGTGATGAATATGTTCCGGAGGCGTTTGCCCGCCGGACTTCTTATTGACGCGCTCTTGCCTTTCTTTTTTGATGAAATTGCGTTGTTTTCTGGCGACTTCGAGGCTTTTTTTCCGGAAATGCAGGATAAAGCGAAACAGTTTTTGACCTACGTATGAAAGTCTACCGTAAAAAAACAACGAGGGGGTGACCTGCAGGCACCCCCTCATTTCATTTATCCGGTTGTTTTCATAGCAAGAACGGCGATCAAAGCCGCTGCACTTTCGATGCCTTGCCCGAAGCGCCATTGCTGCCGGGTTTACACTTCGACAGGTCGCACTTCGAGGGATCGCACTTGGACAAATCGCATTTCGACACGTCGCATTTGGAAAGATCACACTTGGAAAGATCGCATTTGCTCGGGTCGCAGTTGACTTTTGCTGTTGCATTGTCGTGCCGGACATTCGATGCCAGAACGCCTTTGGCCTGCACGGATGTTGCCTCTGCCGACTGTCCGACACAGGATTTCGAACCGGCAGACACGGGCGCCACGGCAGCCGATGCACCGGAGGAAGCAGAAGCGACACAGGCTTTTTTGCCCTCAGGATTGGATTTGCAGCATGGAGTCTGGCCATACAAATTGTCGCCAAAGCAGCAGCCAAGGACAACGAGGGCGGAGATCATCAGGAAATGTTTCATCGAAATAGACAGAATTAAAGGATGCACCCGGATCCGCCGGGCTGGCGGGTCGGCCGCTTCCGTTACCGGCGACTGACGGGACAAAGGTGGGGGATGATACATGCACAGGCTTGTTTTGCGGATGTCAGGCACTTGTTACACACCTGTTAAACGTCTTTCTTCTCCCTGAAAAAGCCGGTTTTTTGTGGCCGTTAACGAATCTGACATGAAAATAAACCACATCGCCTGGCTTATCGGCGCTTCGGCACTTGGTATTCTGGGACTACTTGTTTTTCAGGTTTTGTGGATGCAACACTCCCGTAAACTGCTGGAAGAACAGTTCAACAACCGGGTCAATATGGCGCTATGCTCCACGGTAGAACGGCTGGCATCCGACCCGGCATGCTCCGACGGGCTTCGCGCCTGTTGCCGGGAAGGCGCCGACCCGGAGGCTTGCAGTACCAATTTTGAGGCTTTATTGCAGAAGCCGGAGATGGAATCCACCCTTGCCTCCGCTCTGCGGTTTTATCAAATAGACCTGCCCTACCAAATGAGTATTGTGTCCAACGACAGTTCAAGTTGCAATGCTCAGCCAATCTATTCCTGTTCCCTGGGACCGATCCTCGAAAACGATACGCACCATCTGCAACTCGAATTTGAAGGCAAAACCGAATATTTTTTGCGGCGTATGGGACTGATGGTTGTGGCTTCGATTGCCATTCTGGCGCTGATCTGTCTCGTCTTTGGACTCGGCACCTACTATCTGCTTCGCCAAAAACGGCTGAGCGACCACAACCGGGATTTTTTCAACCTGATGACCCACGAGTTCCGGACACCGCTGACCAATATCCGGCTGGCAGGAAACATGCTCGCCCGCAAAGACCCGGAACTTGCCGGCAACAAATACCTCGACATCATCCGGCGGGAGTGCAACCACTTGTCGCATCAGGTAGAAAATGTGCTGCACCTCGGTGGCCTGGAAAAAGGCGAGTACCAACTGCACAAACAACCCGTTGACCTGCAGCACCTGGTCAACGACGTTGTGGCCGGCATGGACATTCAGATTCGGGAATACGATGCCCGTGTGGAAGTGAGCTCCAGCGACCCGGCCGGAGCCATTGAGGGCGACCCGCTGCACCTCGGCAATGCGTTCCGGAATATTCTGGACAATGCGCTGAAATACGGCTGCGACCATCCGGTTGTCCACATCGGGATCGAATCGGGCGCTGACGGTTGTCGTGTCAGTTTTACCGACAACGGCTCCGGATTGTCGGCCAAAGACCGACGTGGGGTTTTTCAAAAATTCCACCGCTGCGACAACGCCCTGCGCTCGGGCAAAAAAGGCTTCGGACTGGGACTGGCTTATGTCAAGAAAATCGTGGAACTGCACCGCGGCAGTATCGCGGTAAGCAGTCCCGACGGCCAGGGTGCCCGCTTCGATTTGTTCTTCCCTACTTCAAAATCGCCTGCCTGACCATGCAACCGGACAAACGAATTCTGCTCGTGGAAGACGACCTTAGCCTCGGCCTGCTGCTCATGGATTATCTCGAATCCGAGGGCTTGCAGGTCTGCTGGCGCCGCGACGGACTTAGTGGCCTGCAACAAGCCCGTCGTCAGCCGTTCGACCTGTGTATTCTCGACGTGATGATGCCCGGCATGGACGGGTTCAGCCTCGCTCAAAACCTGCGCGAACAGCATCCCGGCCTGCCCTTTTTGTTTCTCACCGCCCGGATGCTCAAGGAGGATAAAATGAAAGGCTACGCGCTCGGCGCCGAGGACTACCTCACCAAGCCCTTCGACGAGGCGGAATTACTCTGCAAAATCAACGTCATCCTGCGCCGAACCGGCCAAAACAATGGCGGCGATCCGGAGCCGCCGACACCCCTCCAGGTAGGTCGTTACCACTTCGACCCGGCACGGCAGGAGTTGCGTTACGGTGAGCAAACCATGCGCCTTACCGAGAAGGAAAACGATGTATTGCACCTGCTGTGTCGGCACCAAAACCGCATCCTGCGCCGCGAAGAAGCCGTGGAAAAAATTTATGGCAAGTACGACTACTTCCTGGGTCGAAGTTTTGATGTGTTTATTTCCCGCTTGCGCAAGTTGCTCAAGGACGATCCAGGCGTGAGCATTGACAATGTGTTCCGGGTGGGTTTCATTTTAAATGTGAAGGAGTAGCACTGCGAGTTTGCCGGTGGAAAAATGTTTGTTCCGGAACCGCGCCTTCTGCCGGTTTTACACGAAATTCGCGCCGAGATTCAATTTTTACCAACCGCAAACATTCATGTTCAAACACACCGCCAGGGAACGTTTCCTCCGCTACGTCCAGATTGACACGCAAAGCGACCCCGCCAGCACCACCATCCCCAGCACCGAAAAACAAAAAGACCTGAGCCGCATGCTCGTGGAGGAACTCCAGGCCATGGGCATAACCGATGCTGAACTGGATGAATTCGGGTATGTGTACGCCACCATCCCGGCAAATACCGACAAAAAAGTCCCGGTTATCTGCTTTTGCTCCCACGTGGATACGGCCCCCGATTGCTCGGGTACCGGCGTGAAACCCATCGTGCATCCGAAATACAAGGGCGAGGACTTAGTGCTGCCCGACGACCCGACTATCGTGATCCGCGAAAGCGAACACGAAGACCTCCGACACCAACACGGAAACGACATTATCACAGCCAGCGGCACCACCTTGCTCGGCGCCGATAACAAAGCCGGCGTAGCCGCCATCATGGACGCTGCGCATATCCTGGTCAACAACCCTGCAATCAAACACGGCAAAATCCGAATCCTGTTCACCCCCGACGAAGAGATCGGGCGCGGCGTGAACAAGTTGAATATGAAAAAATTAGGGGCGCGCTTCGGCTACACCATAGACGGTGAAACGGCCGGCAGCATTGAAGACGAAACCTTCAGCGCCGACGGGGCTGTGGTCACCATTCACGGCGTGTCGGCACACCCGGGATTTGCCAAAGGCAAAATGGAGCACGCCCTGAAAATTGCCGGGAAAATTCTGGCCAAAATGCCGGACAAATTCAGTCCGGAGCACACGGAAGGTCGTCAGGGATTTATTCACCCTACTGCCATCGAAGGTGGACTGGAAAAAGCGACAATCAAATTTATCCTGCGCGATTTCACCGAAGGCGGCCTCAAACGCCACGCCCGCACCTTGCAAAAAATAGTGGACGGCGTTTTGAAGAACTACCCGAACTCCCGTGCCGAAGTAAAAGTGACCGAGCAGTACCGGAACATGGGCAAGGTGTTGCGCCGCTACCCGCAGGTGGTGGACAATGCCGTCGAAGCCCTGCGCCGCGCCGGATTTGCGCAGCCGCTCAAGCGTGCCATTCGCGGCGGCACCGACGGTTCCCGGCTTTCGTTCATGGGCCTCCCTTGCCCCAACCTCTTCGCCGGCGAACACGCGTTCCACTCCAAATACGAATGGGTATCGGTACAGGACATGGAAAAAGCCGCCCAAACAATTGTGCATCTTGCGCAGGTTTGGGAGGAGCGCAGTTAACACTAAAACACGAACATACTCAAACACTTAAAAAAGTGACAATCATGGAAGAGAAAGACAAGTTTCAGGAACTCCTGGACAGTGCCCGCGAACTGGCCGGCAAGGCTGGTGAACAACTGGAGCACCTTCGCGACGAAGCCGCCGAGAAGATCGCTCCGATACTTGAGGCTGCTGAAGAAAAAGTCGGCCAGTTGAAAGATGCTGCCGGCGAAAAAATGGCTGAGTGGAGCGAAAAAGCCGAACATCTGGCTGCCGAAGCCCGAGCCGAAGCCGCCGAAAAAGCCGCTGAACTTCAGGCTGCAAAGGAAAAAATTGCGTCGCACGAGGGCGGGGCATTGGGCTTCCTCTCGGACAAAGCCAAGGAACTGATTGGTGAGGCAAAAGAAGAGGCAAACGAACTCGTCGAGAAAGGCAAGGATTTTTGGGACAAGGCTCGCGACATGTCGTCTGACAAACCGAAAGACGCGTAGTTCAGGTCAATTGGTCGTGGAGGCGAATAACCTCCATCGCCTCTTTCACGTCATGCGCGCGCAGTATGCGCGCACCTTGTTGAAGCGCCACGACATGCAAGGCCGTGGTGCCGTTCAGCGCATGCGCGGGCTTCACACCCAGCACCTTGCAAATCATGGATTTTCGCGACAGGCCTGCCAGCACTGGCAAGCCTGTCACCGCTAAGAACACTCCAAGATTTTTCAGCAGGGCATAATTGTGCGCCACGGTTTTTCCGAAGCCAAACCCCGGGTCGAGGACAATATCGCGAACGCCGAGCGCACGAAGTTTGCCAAGTTCCCGCACAAAAAAATCGAGCACTTCCTGTACCACGTCGTTGTAGTGCGGATCCACCTGCATGGTAGCCGGAGTGCCATGTGCGTGCATGAGGATGTACGGGCATCCTGATTCAGCCACTGCCGGATACATTTCCGCATCCCAGCGTCCGGCGGAAATATCGTTGACGATTCCGGCGCCGGCCTCCAGAGCAGCCTTGGCGACCGATGCCCGCCAGGTATCTGCGGAAAGAATCACCTCGGGGAAATTTTTCACAATCAATTCAATCGCAGGTACTACCCGGCGCATTTCTTCTGCCTCTGGAACCTCACCGGCGCCGGGGCGCGAGGATGCGCCGCCGATGTCGAGCAGGGCTGCGCCTTCCGACAACATCTTGTCCGCCTGTCGAAGCAGGGCGTCCGTATCGCCTACACGACTTCCTCTGAAAAAGGAATCCGGCGTGACGTTCAGGATGCCCATCACCACAGGACGGGACAGGTCCAGCAAGCGGCCACGGCAATTGATTGAAGATGAAAACGCAGGTGTCATCGTCTGGAATTAAAGTTGAAACACATCCCATGCAAACCGCAGCACGATACCCGCTACTACTACGAGAAAGACACGGCGGATAAAAGCATTTCCGCGCAGCACGGCCATCCGGCTACCGAAATATGAGCCGGCCACGTTGCAGGCCATCATCGGGAACGCCAGGTGAAACAGGACATATTTGTTTGACAGAAAAAAAACGAGCGACGACACATCGGCAATCACATTTACGATTTTTGAAATGGCCGATGCCCGCAAAAAACTGTACCCGACCACACTCACAAATCCGAATACCAGCAAACTTCCGGTGCCCGGGCCGACCACGCCGTTGTAAAAACCCAGTGTCGCGCCAATGCCGGCCGCCCACCAGCCGAGCCGATCAGCTGCAGGACGTATATCCTCCCGATGGCCGAAGTCCTTTTTTCGGTAGGTAAAAAAAGCAATGGCAATGATGAGTACCAGGATGATCGGCTTCAGTACGTCGGCCGGCAACAGGCTTTGCACCGTAGCGCCAAGATACGAGCAAATGGCCGCCGCGATACCGGCCCATAACACGGTTTTCCAGGGAATCGGTACGCTCCGGGCGTAATTCAGGGCGGCTACCGAGGTACCCACCGCAGACGCAAGCCGGTTAGTGCCGATCACATTGGGCACTGAAAGTTGGGGGTACAGCACGAAAAAAGCCGGGATTTGCACCAGTCCGCCACCACCCACGATGCTGTCAATGAATCCGGCGAGACAGTGGTCACCTGGTATTCCAGTGACGACAC
>CAYMQY010000189.1:0-8729 GCA_964392655.1 uncultured Saprospiraceae bacterium | reverse complement strand
ATGCGGCCTTTGAGCATCCCGGCTTGTTCCGCGAATTCCGCACTGCGCGAATCGAGTTCGGCTTCGCGGGCTTCGAGCCGTTTGGCTTCTGCCGCGAGTGCTTCTTTTGCGTGCGAATTTCTTCGAGACCGATTTGCCCTTGTCCTGCCAGCACGGAAGCGCCTGCTATAAGCCGAACCATGCCGCGCAAAAACCGGTTGGCCGAAATATGGAACACCAGCCGGGCTTGTTCGGGCTGATGTTCCCAGCGGGCATGGGTAAGTTGACAGCGGTAATGCTCTACGCCGCTGTCTGTTTTACAAAACGGAAAAAACGCCTCGAATTGCAGCAACAACGCCGCCACGTCGTGCATGGCCGACAGGTTCAGCCGTGTACCCTGTGGGTAGAACCAGGCCGTCTCGACGGCAAACGGATCTTTGTGCAGCGTAATATGATACTCATAACTGCGCTCCACTGCGTCGTAACGAGCATGCGCTTCGGGCGCCATGGCTTTCACACTGGATACCGCTACATCGTCGGGCAACAAACTATTCAGGCCGTTCAAAAAAGTTTTGGGCAGGTCGCCCTGTATGTCCGCATGAGCCACGTAGTACCGGGCATGCACGCCGGCGTCGGTACGCCCGCAGCCAACGACCTCCACCCGCTCCCGAAGGATGGTGGCAAGAGCGGTTTCGAGGGTTTCCTGCACGCTCGGGGCATTGGGTTGCCGCTGCCAGCCGGCGTAGCGGGTGCCGCGATAGGCCAATGTGAGAAAGTAGCGCATTACTCTTTTACCACCGGGATACGCTCCTTACCCGGCACGGGCATAGACATCCGCTGGCTGGGCGCCACCTGGTATTCCTGGCCTTGCTGGGAACGGTTTTTCAGGTTGGGCATCTGCCGGTTCGGAGTGTACGAGCCGGGAGTCGTTTCCAGCGGCAACGATGTGCCGGAATCAGCCTTGGGCATGCTGAACTCCAGTCCCATTTGGCGGCGCACATCGGTGGGCAAGGCGTTTTTATGCACCGTAAATGAAATGGTGTTCATGCGCATGTACGCGTCCGACACATACACATAGCCTTTGCGGTCGGACACCTCGCCCCAGGAGTTTTTTACGGCGTAGTAAAGCCCGCCCTGCGTTTCGTTCAGGATGCCCGTGATGTGCATCAGGTGGTCGTCCTGGGTTTCGAGGCGGTCGAAGGCCTGCTGGCGCTGCTCCTGGGTGACTAATTTTTCCGGCTCCCAGTATTTGAATGTACCGGCTATCTGCTCTTTCGACTTGGCTGCCCAGTCGGCTTCGGGCGTTACGGCCAGACCATTTCGGGCTGAAAAACCGGGGTTGCTCACGTCGGCATCCCACTCTACCGAGTAACCCTGCTGAAGGGAAAAATTCAGGCAACGCATCAGGTCGTTGAGTGGCAGGTTGTAATACTGTCCGTTGGCGAAATTGTCGGGTACTTCCAGCACGAAATTGGTCCAGAACGGGTGGTGCGTGAACGACGTGATGGTGACGTAGTCGTCGGGATTGAGGCCCAGGTATTCGCGGAATGAAGCGGGCGTGAACTGGATGTCCTTGTACACAAAGGTGACCGGCACCGGCCCGAATTCGGCGTCGAGTGCGGCGTCGATTTGGCTCAGCCAGCCGGCCTCCAGTTCGCCGCGTTTTGCCTGTGCAATGAACGTATCGCAGAGGGTCAAAAGCGTTTGCTCAATCTGTTTGTGGTTGTATGGCCTGGTCGGGTCTTTCCGGCCCGGGTATGCGCTTTCCGGCACGACGCCGAATTTGCGCACCGCATTCAACTTGTCATGCGCCAGTCCGCCTTCTCCAAGTTCATCCTTGCCGAGGCGGCGCACGTAGTTTTCACACTTGTCGCGATAGGTATGGCGCACGGAAAACATTTCGGACAGATTATGCTCGCCCTTTCCCATGCGCAGCAGTTCACTTTCCAGAAAGGAGGTGGTGGAAAAACTCCAGCAGGTACCTGTCTTTTCCTGGTTTTTGACCGGTGTGGCTGTCAGCATTTTTACTTCGCTGAAGGTGTACGGTTCGGGTTTTTGGGCACTCAGGCCCAGCACGAGCAGGGCGCCAAATACGGGAAGCAGTAGTTTTTTCATGTTTGAAAAAAAGTGTTTGAGTGTTTTGGTGTTTGAGTGTTTGGTGGTGGTACGTTGAGTGTACTAAAACACTCAAACACCCAAACACTTCTTACTTAAAATTGATGTAATCGTTGGGATTTACGGCGCGGCCTTTGTACCAGAGTTCGAAGTGCAGGTGCGGGCCGGAAGTATTTTCACCGGTGTTGCCGATGATGGCGATGGCTTCGCCGGCCTTGACGGCGCTGCCGGCTTTTTTCAGCAACACGGAGTTGTGTTTGTACATCGTAACCACATTGTTGGGGTGCTGGATGGCAATGCTGTACCCGGTTTCGACGGTGTATCCGGCGGATATCACGACTCCGTCGGCAGCAGCTTTGACGGCGGTATTTTTCGGGGCCGCCACGTCCACGCCGAGGTGGTCTTTTTGCAAATCGAACGGCGACATGATTTCGCCGGAAACAGGAGGCATAAAAAACAACTGTTCCAAGGGTTGTTCCCGGGAAATTACCGGGTTCAGTCCGGCGGTGGCATCCGTGCTGTTTGCTCCCGAAAAGGTACCGTCCTCCACCGCCTTGCGGAGTTCCTCGTCGGCAGGGATGCGCTCCACTTTTGCAATAGAAGCGGCAGTGGTGTCAGGTTTGGCTAAGGATTCGCTTTTTTTCTTCGTGGCTTCTGCGCTGAAATCCTGCAGATCGCCGGCCAGAATTTTTCGGAAATTCTCGTTGTAGGCGCGGTGCGCCTGAATCTCGTCTTCCAGGTCGGCTACTTTGGTAGTCAGCAGGGCAATTTCGCCGTCGCGCTGGAAGTCGCCGTATCCCGGAATGTAGCGTTTCAGCGGGGTGTACACGATCAGGAGTGTCATCAGGATGGCCGTCCCGACAACAAGCGAACTCAGAAAAACATATACGCTGAGCGGCGACAACGAGAATGAGGTCACCTCCTCGAACGTTTCGTCGTTCATAATGACGAGGCGGTACTTGTCGCGCAGTTTTTCCAGCAGCCCGCGGTCGTCGCCGCCGCTTCGCCGAAAAAAACCCACTGCCCGTTTCGCCAGCGCTAAATATTTTTGCATACCCATGAAGTTTTGTCCGGTTTTTTTGCGGGAGCGTTCAATCTGGTACCGACTTTGCCGGTAGCCCGTTTTTTTTAAAACCCGGCAAAGTTCGCTCAAAATGCGTTCCTCCTTGCGGAAATATCACAATGCCCGTCGGCATTTTTTTATTGTACCTGCCCGGACAACCGTTTTGCCCCGAAAAGCGCCATAGGTTACCGTTCAAGTCGGGCGTTGCCGCCCCGCCAATTTTTTGTCGCATGAGAAATACAAAAACCATAACAACAAGTGTGCTGGCAGTGTTGCTGCTTGCCGCCGGTTGCGTAGCCACCAAAAAGAAAAACGAACAGGCCGGCTGGCTCAAACGCAACTACCACAACCTGACCTCCAAGTACAACTACTGGTTCAACGCCGACGAACTGCTCGACCTGACCATTGTCGGGTTAGAAAAGCAACACGTGGACAACTACGGCCAACTGCTTGAACTGTACCCGTACGCCGTACCCAACCCGCAAGGCGCGTTGGGCGATCTGGACAACGTGATCAAAAAGTCGTCCATGGCCATTTCCCTGCACCGTGTCAGCGATTTTACCGACGATTGCTACACCATGATCGGACAGGCGCAGTTCCTCAAGCGCGACTACGAGACCGCCGAATCCACGTTCCAGTACATTAGAGAAGAGCATAATCCGAATACCAAACTGAAGTCCAAGATCAGCAAACAGAAAAAGGAAGACGAGAAGAAAAAGAAGAAGAAAAAGCCGGTCAAGAAGAAGAAAAAGAAGAAGTCTGCGCCAAAGAAAAAAAGCACCAAACCGGGCGACAAAACCGGCACTACCGACAAGGCTGCCGAAAAACCGGGCGAGAAACCCAAAGTGGAAGCCCCTCCGGCCCAGCGCTACAACCCATACGAAAAACCCCTCCTGCGCACGGCAGCCTATCCGCTCGCCATGGTGTGGTATGGCCGTACGCTGATCGAACGCGAAAAATATGACGAGGCCGACTTCCTGCTGCGCGATCTTGAGCAGGATGCCTACTTCCCGGAGGATGTACGCAAAGACCTGTACATGGCTCAGGCATACCTCTGGATCAAACAAAAACGTTTTGAAAAAGCCGTTCCCCCGCTGGAACAGGCCGTCCGTTTCGCCACCAAAAAACGCGAGCGCGCCCGTCTGGCCTACATCCTGGCCCAGCTGAACGACCGCGCCGGCCAATACGACCGCGCCTACGACGCGCTCGAAACCGTGCTGAACAGCAACCCGCCCTACGAGATGGAGTTCAACGCCCGCCTGCGCCAGATTCAGGCCGGCTGGGCGCACGGCAAGATCGGCAGCGAGGAGGCCAACAAGTCGCTGGAGCGGATGAGCAAGGACGAAAAAAACACCGAGTACCGCGACCAGATTTACTATGTCATGGCCACTATTGCGCTCAAAGGCGGCAAGCGCGAAGATGCTGTTGCGTTGCTGCACAAAGCAGTGGCCGCGAGCAAGGGCAACAACAACCTGCGCGGCGAAGCCTACCTGCTGCTGGCCGACCTGTACTTCGAGGGCGAGGACTTCGTGTCGGCAAAAAAATACTACGACAGCACGCTCACCGTGTTGCCCGCCGCCGACGAGCGTTTTCCCCGGGCGCGCCGCTATGCCGACAACTTGACGGAAATTGCCCGCCTCATCACCACCATTGCCAACAACGACAGCATCGTGCGGGTTTTTTACATGAGTCCGGACGAGCGCAAGGAGTTGGCCCAAAAAATTCAGAAACAACGCGAAGAAGAAGCGAAAAAAGCGCTCGCAGCCGCAGCACCTGCCGCCAAAGGTCCGCAGGCAGCGCCCACGCCACGGGCAGGGCAGGCGTCCTCAGCCTTTTATTTTTACAACGACGCATTCCTGAAAAAAGGCCGGAAGGATTTTTCCAAAACCTGGAGCGACCGTAAATTAGAAGACAACTGGCGACGCAGCAACCGCCCCCAAACCGGCCAGCAAGCCGATGTGGCCGGCGCCGACAGCCTGCAAAACGCCACTGCGAACGAAACCGATCTGGCCGACATTTTCAAGGGTATTCCCCAAAGCGAGGAAGAACTCACAGTGCTCCACGCCTCCACCTATGAGGCCTTGTACCACCTCGGCGTGTTGTTCCGCGACAAGTTGGAAAACAACACCCGCTGCTCCGGCACGCTTGAGGACTTGCTGAAGCGCTACCCGGATATTGACAAATTTGAAAAAGAATCCTGGTACTACTGCTACCTCGCGTTCACCGACCTCGGCAACCAACCCAAGGCGAAATACTACTTCGACAAGTTGGTGGAAAAATACCCCACCAGCAACTTCGCCCGGGTGCTGACCGACCCCAATTTCCTGGCATCCAACAAGGAGCGCGAACGCGAACTCAACCAGTACTACGAGCAGACGTATTCTTACTTCACCGCAGGCAATTACAAAGCCGCCTTCGAGCGCTGCACGGAAGCACCGCAAAAATACGGCGCTACCAACCCGCTTGTGGCCAAGTTTGCCCTGCTCAGCGCACTGTGTACCGGCAACCTGCAAGGCCAGACCGCCTACTGCCAGTCCCTCAAGGAGGTTATCGCCAGATACCCCGAGAGCGCCGAGGCCACACGTGCCAAAGAAATCGCCCGCCTCCTGTCTTGCGAAGGCTTCGAAGTGGCCGACGCCAAAAACACCGACGGGACGTCCGGCGCGCCGCCGACAATTGACGAAGCATTCAGCCTCGACGACGACAAACTGCACTACTTCCTCGTGGCCATTTCCGGCGATGTGCGCCTTGACGATATCAAGATCGCCGTGTCGGACTACAACCGCGAAAAGCACAAACTGGATCAACTGCGTATTTCCAACATCTTCCTCGGCACCGACACGAATACGCCGATCCTTGTGATCCGCAAATTCGACAACAAGACGCAAGCCATGCGCTATTTCGAAGAGGTGCGCAACGAAAAGGACTTCCTAGGCGAGACGGCGAAAAAAACCTACAACAAGGAATTCTTCGCCATCACGCAGGAAAACTACCGCCGCATCCTCAAGAACAAGACACTGGACGGCTACCGGGAGTTTTTCTCGGAGAATTATTTGCAGAAGTAGCAGCGGGTTTCCGATTTCACAAAACCCTACCTTTACCGTGGCTTAACTACTCGTTGTCATGGTAAAAAAACTACTCGTACTCGCTGGATTTATCCTCACAAGCCTGGCCTCCGACCTGCATGCGCAGCAATCCGTTGCTCGCCAATGGAACGAAGCACTCCTGGAAAATATCCGGGGCGATCTGGCCCGCCCGCCCGTTCAGGCCCGCAATCTCTTTCATACGGCCATTGCGCTGTACGACGCCTGGGCGGCTTACGATACGGTCGCGCAGACGTATATGCTGGGGAAAACCGTGGGCAACTTCACCTGCCCGTTCGCAGGTGTGCCCAAGCCTGCCGACGTGGAGGCTGCCCGAAAAGAAGCCATGAGCCATGCCGCCTATCGGGTGCTGGTTACCCGGTTTTCCAACTCGCCCAAAGCGTTTGAGGCCATCAACCGGGCGCGCGACCTGATGACGGCGCTCGGATATGATTACAACAACTCGTCCACCTTTTACCAAACCGGATCACCGGCGGCATTGGGCAATTATATCGGCCAGTGCATCCTTCAGATGGGCCAACTGGACGGCGCCGGCGAGGCGTACAACTACGGAAATTTATACTACCAGCCGGTTAACCCGGCGGTATCGGTAACCCTTGCCGGCCTGAGCAACGTGTTCAACCCCAACCGCTGGCAACCGCTGGTCATACCCGGAGCCGTGGATCAGAACGGGAACCCGGTGAACGCCACCCAGGTGTTTATCGGCCCGGAATGGGGCAATGTGCAGCCGTTTTCGCTTCAGGCAAGCGACCGAAAGGTGTACCAGCGCGGCGGGAACAATTACGTCGTATACCACGACCCGGGGCCTATGCCGTTTCTGGACGTGGTGGCGGGCGACAGCACCACCGACGAGTTTGTCTGGAATTTTTCCTTAGTCAGCGCCTGGGCGTCCCACCTCGACCCCGACGACGGCGTGATCTGGGATATTTCGCCGCGTTCCACAGGCAACGTGCTGGAGTACCCGAAAACCCTGGCCGAGTACCACGATTTTTATGATTTCGCCAACGGCGGCGACACGGGAATCGGGCGGGATACCAACCCCCGCACCGGTCAGCCCTACCAGCCGCAGTTGGTTCCGCGCGGCGATTACACCCGCGTGCTTTCCCAGTTTTGGGCCGACGGCCCCAGTTCGGAAACCCCGCCGGGGCACTGGTTCACGATCCTCAACCATGTGGCCGACGACCCGAATTTTGTCAAACGCTACAACGGCAAAGGCCCCGTGCTCGACGATCTGGAGTGGGATGTCAAGTCCTACCTTACCCTTGGCGGTGCCGTGCACGATGCCGCCATTGCCGCCTGGGGCATCAAAGGCTGGTACGACGGCATCCGGCCCATCACGGCCATTCGCTACATCGCCAAGTTAGGCCAGAGCACCGACCCCATGCTGCCGCGGTATCACCCGGCGGGCATCAAATTAGTGCCGGGTTTTATCGAACAAATTCAAGTCGGCGACCCCCTGGCCGGCGCCAACAATGTCAACGTGGGGAAAATTAAACTCAAGGCCTGGCGCGGGTTTAACTACATTGCTGATCCGCAAACGGAATATGCCGGCGTGGACTGGATTTTGTCCGACCACTGGACACCCTACCAGCGCAAGGGCTTTGTGACGCCGCCTTTTGCCGGCTACATCTCCGGGCACTCGACGTATTCCCGCGCTGCCGCCGAAACGCTGACACGCCTCACCGGCGACCCTTATTTCCCGGGAGGCATGGGCGAGTTTCACGTATCGGCCAACAGCGGATACCTCGTGATCGAGCAAGGCCCGAGTGTGGACGTGACCCTGCAATGGGCCACCTACCGCGACGCCTCCGACCAGTGCAGCCTTTCCCGCATCTGGGGCAGCATCCACCCGCCCTTCGACGACATCCCCGGTCGTATGATCGGCAACAAAATCGGAAATGCCGCCTTTGATCTGGCGACCACCTATTTTTACAAAGACGAAGATCAGGACGGTTTCTTTAGCTACGAAGACTGCGATGACCACAACCCGAACCTGTATCCCGGTGCCGCCGAAATCTGCGACGGCCTCGACAACGACTGCAACGGCCTGACGGACGAGCAGCCGGTCTTCACCTACTACCTCGACAACGACGGCGACGGATACGGCGACGCCGCAGCCGCGCTGGATACCTGCTTGAGCAACCCGCCCGCAGGTTATGTAGTCAACAACCTCGACTGCGACGACCTCGCCGCTGCGCTCAACCCCGGCGTCGCCGAAACCTGCGACGGCCTCGACAACGACTGCAACGGCCTGGTGGATGACTTGCCCACTTTCACCTACTACCTCGACAGCGACGGCGATGGATACGGCGACGCCGCAGCTGCACTGGACACCTGCCTGAGCGACCCGCCTGCAGGCTACGCAGCCAACAACCTCGACTGCGACGACCTTGCTGCTACGCTCAAACCCGGCGTCGCCGAAACCACCCACCGCCTCGACAACCACTGCAACGGCCTCCTCGACGAGC
>CAYMQY010000188.1:2268-8732 GCA_964392655.1 uncultured Saprospiraceae bacterium | reverse complement strand
GTTGCGCTTGATTCGTTTGTCTAACAGGCCGATGTTGTACTCGATGTTGAGCATGGTTTCCCGCAGGGCCAGTCCCTGCTGATCGCGCAGCAGGTTCATGTTCTGAATCTGGTTGATCTGGTTGACAATACTGGCTTCCTGCGTGAGGTAGTTCAGTTGCAGGTCGGGATTACTGAGGCGCAAGATGGTTTGTCCGGCGCGGAGCATGGCGCCGTCTTCCACGAATTTTTCCTCCACCTTACCGCCTTCGTTGGCCGCAATCACCACCGAGCGGATAGGCAGCACCACGCCGGTCACCGGGATGAACTCCTGAAAATTGGCTTGCCGCACAGTGTCCAGCAGCAGGCGTTCGCGCTCCACGTTGAGTTTGGATACGCCTGCATCCCGGTACAATGCCTGCCCGAAATACGCCACGACTGCAATGCCTGCTACTGCCACGGCGATGCGTTGCCAGGTGATCGGTTTCTTTTCTATTTTTCTGTCCACAAGGGGAGTGATGAGTGATGAGCGATGAACGATGAGCCAACCCAGATCATGCCAAATTTTCAATGCTCTGGAAACCAGTTTTTTAAAAAATAATGCCACCTGAAAACTGTCCGATATCGAACACCGGTGTTCGTTTTTGTGAACGCTGTGTCTACCTTCGCTTTTTATTTTCCCACGGATAAATCCGTGGGCTGAAAATTATCCGGATGAATCCGTGGGCTGAAAATTATCCGGATAAATCCGTGGGCTGAAAACCTTCCAACCAGAAACCCTTTTCTGCATGAAAAAACAGGGCGCCATCCTGATCGTGGACGACGACGAGGACATCAACCTCGCCCTCGGCATGTTGCTGAAGCCGCACTACAAATCGGTGTTCACGGAAACCAACCCCTACCACCTGCCCCGCCTGCTCGACCAGTACGAGCCGGACGTGGTGCTACTCGACATGAATTTCAGCAAAGGGCGCTCCGACGGGCAGGAGGGTCTGGGCTGGCTGCGCAAGATCAAGGAACTGCGCCCGGCGGTGCAGGTGGTCATGGTGACGGCGTACAGCGACGTGTCGAGGGCCGTGGAAGCGGTGAAAGCGGGCGCCACGGATTTTCTGGAAAAACCCTGGCGCAATGAAAAACTGCTCGCCACCGTGCATGCCGTGTTCGAACTTTCCCAAACCCAGTCGCGTCTCGCCGAGGCACGCACGGTGCAGTCGGCCATGAGCGCCGCGCTGGATCAGCCGTTCAGCGACCTCATCGGGCGCTCGGCGCCCATGCTGGCGGTACTGAAAACCGTGGAAAAAGTGGCGGCTACCGACGCCAACGTGCTCTTGCTCGGCGAAAACGGCGTGGGCAAGGAGGTCATCGCGCGGGCCATACACCGCAAGTCGGAGCGGGCGCAGCCGGTGTTTATCGCCGTGGACATGGGCGCCGTGCCGGAGTCGCTGTTTGAAAGCGAACTGTTCGGCCACCGCAAGGGCGCGTTTACCGGCGCTGTAGACGACCGGCCCGGACGTTTTTCCTTAGCCAACGGCGGCACACTGTTTCTCGACGAGATCGGCAACCTCCCGCCGGCGCTCCAGGCCAAACTGCTGCAAGCCCTGCAAACGCACACCGTGACGCCGGTGGGTGGCGACCGCAGTGTGCCGGTGGACATCCGGGTCATCTGCGCCACCAACCAGCCGCTGCGGCAGATGGTCGCCTCCGGCAAATTCCGCGAAGACCTGCTCTACCGCATCAACACCGTGGAAATTCAAATTCCTCCTCTGCGCGAACGCGGCGAGGACATTGACCTGCTGGCCGACCATTTTTTGCGGCGATACGCCCGGAAATACCGCAAGGACGGGCTGACGATTCATCCAGACGCGCGCTCCAAACTGCGCCGCTACGCCTGGCCCGGCAACGTGCGAGAACTCCAGCACATCGTCGAGCGTGCCGTCATTCTCAGTGAGGGCGAGCGGCTCCTGCCTGCCGATTTCCACCTGACCGATGCCTTGCTTTCAACCCGTTCCGCCCCGCCAACGCTCAACCTGAACGACCACGAAAAACGCCTCATCACCGAAGCCCTCGAACGCCACTCGGGCAATATTTCCAAAGCCGCCGAAGCGCTCGGACTCACCCGGGCTGCGCTGTACCGGCGGATGGAAAAGCACGGGATGGCGACAGGATTGGACACGGATTAAACGAATTGGGCACGGATAAACACCGATTTTTTAACAAAAGCACAAGGCGGCGAAGCCGCAAAAATTCTTTTTTAATCCGTGTCCAATCCGGTCGCTGTTACAAAAAGCAAGTCAATCATACCGGCAACCACATGCTCACCAAATTCAAAATACAAATCGCGCTGTACCTCGCCGCTATACTGGCCACAGTTTTTCTTGGGGTGTATCTGTGGCATGCGCGGGCGAACGCGGTATTTCCCGTCCTGTTCGGCGGTATTCTGCTGGCGTTGATTGCCGGACTATACGCGCTGATTATCAGCACCGACCGGAAACTGACCAACTTTTTGCTCAACATCAAGTACGACGACTACGAGGCGCACTATTCCGCCACCACCGGGGAAAAATCGCAATACGAACTCACGTCGGCGTTCAACCTGATCACGGGCAAATTCCGCAGCATCCGGCAGGAAAAGGAGGTCCAGCACCAGTACTTGCAGGCAATAGTGGAGCAGGTGGATACCGGCCTGATTTGCTTCGACGAGCAGGGCAAAACGGTTTTGATGAATCAGGGCGCGCGGCAGTTGCTGCACAAGTCGCACTTCCCGAACCTGGAGTTTGTGAAAAAGTACAACGCGGGGCTGTACGCGGCTTTTCGGGAAATCGCCCCCGGCGAGCGCACCCTGGTCAAACTGATCGTGAACAACCAGATGTTGCAACTGGCCATCCGGAAAACCGTGCTGAAACTTCGCGACGAGGCGCTGCACCTGTACGTGCTGCAAAATATCCACACCGAACTGGAGCACCAGGAGGTGGAGTCCTGGCAAAAACTCATCCGCATCCTCACGCACGAAATTCTGAACTCGGTGGCGCCAGTGGTGTCGCTGGCGGAAATGACCAACGGCCTGTTGCAGGAGCCGGCGACCAATGATTCCGAGCGGCAGGAGTCCGTCAAGCAGGCCGTACAGGCCATCCAGCGGCGCAGTGCGGGGCTGCTGCATTTCACCGAAACGTACCGCGAACTGACCAAAATCCCGCAGCCGCAGTTCGAACCGACCGACCCGGCGGCGCTGGTGGAGCGCGTATTGCTGCTCTTTGCCGCCCCCATTCAGGCGCAGGGGGTGCATGTCGAAAAACACTACCCGGCGCTCGCGCTCAGCATTCCGCTCGACCCTGCGCTGATGGAGCAGGTGTTGATTAATTTAGTCAAAAATGCCCTCGAAGCGCTCGCCGACACGGAGCAACCCCGCTTGGTGGTGTCGGTAGCCAAAACCCCGGAAGGCGCCGTGGAAATTGCTGTGGCCGACAACGGGCCGGGCATCCCCGACGAGCTGCTGGGGCAGATTTTCGTGCCCTTTTTCACCACCAAAAAAACGGGCAGTGGCATCGGCCTCAGCCTCAGCCGGCAAATTGTACACCTGCACCGGGGGAGTTTGTACGCGGCGTCGGAGGTGGGGGTGGGGAGTTGTTTTACGGTGTTGGTGTGATCATTTGCCCCGACGCAGCAGTCGCCCGTTGAAAGCCGGGGATTCAATCGGCGACTCGGTAGTGGTGACGGTACCGGCGTCGGATACATAGACTAAAATTCTGCCCGCTAACACCTCCTCCCGAAAGTCCTCGAAAACTTCCGTACAAGCGAACGCCTCCCAACCCAGGGCCTCACGTTCTTCTTCCGGGAGGCGATCCCACATTTTTAACTCATCGGAATGCTGTTTAGCATAAGCCAGATACTCTTCCAGCGTCTGCATGGCAGCGATCGTGCGGCAACGAAGTTGAATCTTCTCCCAGGAATCAAGGCCTTTTCGCCAATTGGCAAAAAGGCCTTCGAAGAATTCTTCGGAGAGGAACGGATAAGTTTTCTCAGACGGCGCGATGAACCTTGTGGCTTTATAACCCGGTGCAATACTGTCCTGAAAACCGTACTTGGTTGCAATTTCTACTACCCGCTCGCGGGTAACGCCCGGGCCCATGAAGGGCGGTGGCAGGTCGGGGTTGGTGGCCATGTCATCTTTCACGGTGCGGCAAGCCAAAATGGCGAGAAAAACAAACAGTACGAAGGTGAAGTATTTCATGTCAAGTGCTGATTCAAGGCCGTCCCGAGCCGCCGAAAAAGCAGCCCGGGACGTGTGCGTGATAAGTTGAATTAGTTTTCGTTGCGCAGCAGGCGCCCGTTGATGGTGCCGGGTTTGTCATCATCTGCCGGGACGATGGTTGGGTATGTACCCATTTTAGGATGCTTGCAAATGTAGATATGATATTTTCCTGCTAAAGCGTCTTTTTTATAAGCATTATAATCGTCAGTGCCGCCATTTTCGTTTATAATCCGCTTGTACGTTTCAGGATCGCTTTCCACATAAGTAAAATATTGCTGAAGGGTTTGCATGTTTTCCAGTTTTTTCCACCTATCCTCTGTGCGTGCAAGCCAATCAAAGTGCTTACGCCAGTTTGCAAAGTAACCTTCAAAGAACTCTTCAGACATGTATGGGTATGCAGCTTCCGGCGGAGGATTAAAGTTCCGTCCCATACTATCTTGTAAACCATACTTCGCCGCAATAGCAAGCACTCGCTCCCGAGTAACGCCCGGGCCGTTGAAGGGCGGTGGCAGGTCGGGGTTGGTTACTATTTCATCCTTAACCGCCTTGCAGCTAATTAGGAGTAATATTAAGATACTAAAAATTGCTATATTCTTCATGTAGATAAATTTTAATTGAAATAAAAGACATAACCAAGGGCATCTAACTCGCCGATATCGTCCCAATAAAAAGATAACTCAAGAAACACAACTCCTAATCTCAATCTCACATGATGGTCAACCACTTGAAACCACGCTCTAAGTCTTGTAGTAGGAGTACCCCGTTTTTTATTTTTAACAACAGAGGCATATTGATCTAATATGTCAACCGTTTTTCCAAGGGGAATATTACTAATCAGTGTTTTGTATGTGGCTTCACCATCATCACAGTCTATTAACCGTCCAACTAATCGTGTTCCAACATCAATTGGTAGCGGGATCAGAGGAGGTTCCCAAAACCATACTGTTGCTCCGATTCTTCCTACATCCAAATTCGTCAACTGACACGGCCCCTCATCCTCCCCGCAATCCCCATCAGCCGGCATGGGCGAGCCATCTTCGCACTTGCACCCGGTGGGCGGTTTTGGCGAGCCGTCGGGGCAAAGTGCGCCGTTCAGTTTGGGGTTTACTTTGGTGTCACCGTTGGGGTCGCCGCTGGGGGCGCCGCTACCGCCGTTGTTGCCGATAAAGTGCTCCGGCGACCAGTTCATGTTGTTGGGGTTGCTACCGGTACCGCCGCTTGGGTTCAGAATAATATGCATCCAGTACTCCGAACACCCGCTACAGTCCTCCGTGATGGTGATTTCAGGAATAAAATATTCATTTCCACCGGAGTTAATGATCACGCCGCTTTCGTACGACCCGGTGGTCACACAACACCGATACCCCACCCCGCCGGATGCCGTCTCGGCCGGGTAAAACTCCTTGGCGATACCACCGTTCTGCACGCCGATACCGTTCACCAGGCGCATGGTATCGCCCGGGAACAAGCCGGGGTACATGTAAAAAGCCTCGCCCGTAAACGTCGTATCCAGACTGTGCGGCTTGTTTCTGGCATAAACGGCGGCCGGCCCTACGGCCGTCACATAGTCGGAGTAGCCGTACACAAAAAACAGCAGCGGGAAGATTTGGGTGGGCGAGAAGCGTTTCAGCACCAACCGCGCCCCGCCGTTGGGCTGCTGGGCTGTGGCGTGCCAGCCGTCGGAGAGCCGCAGCTCCGGCCCGCCATTGATGGCCAACACGATCAGGTGTGTGCCGTCGGGCGCCTCGGCCACTTCGGCTCCGCTCCAGACCGGCTCTACTGGCATGTCGCCGAGGTAAGTGGCATACCGGTATACACTGGTATCCCACCAGTTGTGCGCCTCGTTGATAAAAAAAGCAGGATCGGCAACCTGCCCTCGAAGCGAGACGGCATAGAGCAAGAGTACCGGTAGCACGGCCATCGCGCTGCGCAGGCTCGCGCCGAATGACCTGCCGGCATTTTCATGGTATTTTTTCATGCAAACCAGGTTATGTCCACGAAAATATCGTTGGACCGTTCTGCCTACTCGTCGGCTTTTCGGCGTTCTCCCCGTTTACTCTTTTGCGGATTTTCAACGGCTCGTTCTCCCGCGATGCCCGTACGCTGCATCAGCGGCACAAAGTTCGGCGCTGTCAAATTTCCAAAACGCGTCATTTCGCGTCATTTCGCGCCAACCAAGGGTCTGGAAGATTTCGGCTTGCCGGGCAGGAGAGATCAAGCCGCGCTCAAGGGTCACA
>CAYMQY010000188.1:0-2168 GCA_964392655.1 uncultured Saprospiraceae bacterium | reverse complement strand
CTGGAAGATTTCGGCTTGCCGGGCAGGAGAGATCAAGCCGCGCTCAAGGGTCACATTGGCTTTTTTCAGGAGCCGCCGCAGCGAGCTCTCACTGATTCCCATTTGGGAAGCCAGTTGTTTTTTGTTCAGGGCACGGAGCGTGTCTGGTGTGTGGGTGTCGGAATGCATAAGAGATTATGGATTTTCGTGGATAAAAGCGTGAAAATACCCATCCAAAGATAGCCACAAGTCGCGCAATCCGTTCCCGGGCGCATATAATTTTTAAAATTTAATATGACCAAAATGGCGGAGGCAGGCGAGTGCCCGCCGGGTGCAGACAGCGCTCGAAATTCCGTCGTCCGAAACGACAACCGCTTAAATACCAAAGAAATAAAGGCTCAACGCTTCTTCTTAATCGGCTTCTTGTACTTCTGCTTCTTCGCGTTGATGCGCCGGTTACCTTTGTTCACTTTCATGTTTTTTGCCTTCTTCTCGTGGAAGGCGCCCTGCGAGTGTTTCAGCGTCGGCTGCGGCAGGTAATTGACCATCGGACTGGAAGGCAGTTCTTCCGGAATCAGGTCGAGCGAAATGGCGAGGTCCTCGGGCAGCGGCAGCATGGGAATTTCCCTGCCCATGAGCGTTTCGATGGCGGTCTGGTAGTCGCGTTCGGCGTCGGTGACGAAGGTGATGGCGGCGCCCTCACTGTCGGCACGGCCGGTGCGCCCGATGCGGTGGATGTAGGCTTCCGGGGTGTCGGGCGTGTTCAGGTTGAGCACGTGCGTCACGTCGGTCACGTCGAGGCCGCGGGCGAGCAGGTCGGTGGTGATGAGGCCGCGCAGTTCGCCGGACTCGAATTTTTTCACCGCATTGATGCGGAAGTTCTGCGACTTGTTGGAGTGAATGACGCTGAACCGGCCCGGAAAGCGGTCTTCGAGGCGCTCCTGCACCATGTCGGCAAGGCGCTTGCTGGGGCAAAAAATGAGCGTTTTGGCAATGGTCTCGTCGGTAGCCAACAGGTGTTCCAGCAGGTTGATCTTGGTGTGGAAATTGGACACGCGGTAGGCGCTTTGCCGGATTTTTTCGAGCGGCGCACCGGCGCGCGTTACCTCCACGGGCACGGGACCGTTGAAAAACGTTTCGATCAGGTCGTCCACCTCGTCGGTCATGGTAGCGGAAAACAGCAGGTTTTGACGGCGCTGAGGCAGGCGGTCGAGCAAGCCGGTGAGTTGCACGCGGAAGCCGAGGTTGAGCATTTCATCTACCTCGTCAATCACCAATTGCCGGACCGACGACAGCAGCAGGAAGCGGCTCAGCGCCATGTCGAGCACGCGGCCCGGCGTGCCCACGAGGATGTCCACGCCGGCCTGCACGGCCAGTTTCTGGGTGTTGATGTTCACGCCGCCGTACACAGCCAGTGTCCGCACGGACATGTACGCGGTAAGTTTCTGGATTTCGCCGGCCACCTGAATGGCCAGTTCGCGCGTGGGCACGAGGATGAGTACGCGCGGGTCTTTTTGTTTGGAAAACGCCAGTTGGCGCAGGATGGGCAGCAAGTAGGCGTAGGTTTTGCCGGTACCCGTCTGGGCGATGCCGACCACGTCGCGGCCCGACATGATTACCGAAAAGGCTTTTTCCTGAATGGGCGTGGGTTGTGTCAGCCCGAGATCGCGCAGGGCGTTCAGGAGCGGGGTGTTCAGGTTCAGGGTATCGAAGGTGGTGCTTGTCATTTGGGCGCGAAGATAGGGCGGTATTTGTCATTCCGAGGGAATCCGTCCGTTGCCCGCGTAGGAGAGGAGGTGCCGCAGCACCTCGCAAAGGTTGGGAGGGCACAGCGTTTTTTCAGAAGTACCTGAAAACACTAGTTGCCCACTTGGTGGAAAATTTGTTTTTTTGTGCAAAAAAACGGATGGTAACCGAGCAACTTGATATCTATAATGACTTTGCCGAGTTCATAGCCGGCCTGTCGCCGGATAAAATACTGGCTTACAATGCCCCTGACAAGGTGCAAAAGAGAGTGGAGTATTTAGTCGGTCAAAAAAAAGAGTACCGTATTACCAAAGAAGAGGAACGTGAGTTGGAAAAATACTTCATTTTTGAGCATATTGTTCGACTGGCAAAAGCGCGGGCCCTGAAACTTCGATCTCAAATGTAGCCTGTAATGAGCCGATATATCTCCCCTGACCTGCGCA
>CAYMQY010000187.1:0-8767 GCA_964392655.1 uncultured Saprospiraceae bacterium | reverse complement strand
GTGGATTGGGTACGGGTGGGGTGGTGAGGGGTTATTCCCCCGCTGGTTTCCCTAAGGCAAACGGATTCTTGTCGAACCGAAGCGACAGGGAAATAAACGGGTTCACCCGGTATGGTTCGATCATCAACTGGTCGGGACTAAGGTTTTCCCGGATGATGTCGCCTTCCTTGTATTTTCCGTTCAGGTCTTTTACCTGGTGGGCAGCAATACCAAGAGTAAGGCTCAGGTTTTGGTTGTAGAAGATTGTGCCGCCCAAAAACACCACGGGTTTATCTACTTCCAATCCAATCCCTCCGGATACGCCAATTCCAATATCCCTTTTAAAACTTTTGGCAGACAGCCAGGAGAACGTGATACCCGGCACAAAGTGCATCCACCTCCGGTTGGTTTCACGGGTAATTTGAAACGAGTCCATTCCGACATTTTTGGTAAAGTACAGGCGCTCTTTGCTAAAAGCCTGGGTAACAAAATTGAAACTGAAGGACGTAAGCCACTTTCCTCGCGAGGGCGTTTTGTAGATGCGCACCCATTCGAGTTCCTTGCCGACCTTGTTGGTGCGCTTCACCGTAATTTTCAGAATTTGGGATTTGGCGAGGTTTTTTATCTCATACTTCGAGTCGAAGGTGGAATCCATCAGGAAGGCAAGCGGAGCGTCGGGGCATCCTCCATTTTCATTTAGCAAGGCCCTTAGTTCGGTGCGTTTGGCCGGCAGTTCGGCTTCAGAATCGAGTTGGAGGAGGCGATCCACGATGGACTTCAGGCTGGAGCAATTACTCGTATTTATTAAACCTGTTTTGTTGTCACTTTCTGACGGTATCGAAAATGCTTCCAGCAGCACATCCTCCACCTCCACGGTTATGGTGTAATTCCCTCCAGGCAGTTTGTTTTTCAGAATGACAGTATGATTTCCTGTTTGCAGCGGGAGGGTAAGCGAGCCGGTAGGTTCGGAGGCCAGGTCCAGTGTCAGGATGTTTTGGGATGCAAGTGGCAAGAGGCAGATGAACAGGAGACAAATTGTCGAGAGGATGTTTTTCATGGCGGAGGATTTGATAGCGATAGAAGGAAGCAAATTTATGTGATAGCGACCTGTAAATATGAATGGTCGTCACTGGTTTAGTGCTTAAAAAATTCCCGCCTTGACGAAACAATCAGGCCAAGGCGGGATGGGGCATCATCAAATGGTTTTAATATTTCTACTTCAAAATGAACGGCTTGTCCGGGTTTTCCATCTTGAACTGGTAAAACGCTGCCAGATTTTTCGGGTCTTGCATGAAACGCGCAAGCGGTGAATTGAGGTAGGTGTCTTCCGAGGTGCCGGAGTCAAACTGCTTGTAAAATTCGCACTCGGCCACCACGCGGCTCGGTGCTTCGCTTGCCCAGGGTTCGGTGCTCACACCTTCCGTGACAACGATGCTGGCGTCAATGGTTTTGCCGAATTGAGAGCCACCGTTGTTGCCGCTGTACAGATTATTCCCAAAGCCGTGTTCCTCAAACTGTCGGTTGTAATTGGCATCAAAATCTACTTTGTAGTAGCCAGGAGCACCCAGCTGAAAATCTGTATAGGTGAAGCCGCCGGTTGGGTAATTCTGCGGTATGCCGGGCGTCAAATGTGGCTGCAAAGGCACAGAACCGGTGCCTGCCGGACCGGAATACCGCAAAGCCGGGCTGGTGTAAGACTGTGGAGCATAAGCGCCTTTTTCGCAGTTTGTATCAATCCAACTGTTGAATGCCCGTGTGCCGATGGAAAGAATGTCGCCCGGAATAACCCCAGCTATGGATGGGAACAGGTGGGTAAAATATTCGGCAGTTCGATAATTGTAATACACTTCATTTACATCGTAAATAGCCTGACCGTTGGGTGCATACATGGGATTGCCCCAGTTATCAAGCAAATGCAACGCCTGAGGTATGACCAGATCGGCCAACTCAACAGCATCGCAAAAAACGTCTTTGCAGTTGTCGCAAGAGGTGGCCATGAAGAACACCATAAGAAAGGGAAGCAGTCTCTTTTTCATTGATCAATAATTTGAATATCCCGATGCCTACTCTTGCGGTTTTCGGCATTCCCGCCGTACTCTGTTTCGGATTTTCCGGCTGCTCCGTGTTTGGTTTCCTCCTTTTATGTCAAGCGGTTCCGTGTTTGTAATCGGGAGCGGTACTTTTTTTCAACTGTACCTCGCAGAAAGTGATTTGCGAAAATGAAACTCCGGGCTTCATGCACCGGGCGACTCGAAGTCATTGGGCAAGAACATACACTCAATTGTCTGTTTTAAAAGTAGTTACCGCATTGACAAAAAGCCCTTTGTTTTTTGCAAAGATTTGACTTGATACATTATTTATGAAATCAATGTTATTCAATCCCCAGTTATATCCAATTGCTATTCCGCCGTATCCAGAATGAAATTGAATATTTACACCAAAGCCAAAGTCAATTTTTTCGGTAAAGCCACTGACAGGATTCGAAACCTGTTGGCCATTGCTGGCAATCGCATCAGTTGCAACTGCGTAGTCTAAAAAAGTATTTAACTGAATCATAACCCCCTCAAACACCGTCTCTCCATCATCCGGCCCTAATGCAAATGTTAGTGGCATGTAGATACCTACATAAGTTAAATCAAGTGATTGAAAGCCATTAAAAATATTGCTTTGGTTTACAAAGTTTTCGGAGCCGTTTTGTCTGACAAATATCTCCGGGCTTAATCTAATTGGATAGCCGTTTTCTGATTCCGCGAGCGCGATATCAAACCCTATTCCTCCGTTGAGTCCGGTGTTTGTTTCTCCTGTTGCATTCTGAGAGGCCATGTTTGCAAAATTTCCTCCAACATTTGGTCTAACACCGACGAGTTGACAAAAGCACGAGGTGGAAAAAACTGTGGAAATTGCGCATACAAAAATCAAGTTCTTCATAATTGATCATTTTTTTACCGCCGTCAGGCAGGTTAATCAGATGTAGCAGAAGGTTTAAGGACATTATTAGCCGCCCACCCCGCCGTCCGGCAGAATCGTTCGATAACGCATGTTTCAGAAAAATTGAGAAGTGACGAAAAAGGCCCCTTGGCGCAGTACAAATGTACCCCCGGCACAGTACCCGTCAATAGTGGAAACCCACTACCTCAGGCGCACAAATTATTTTCCAGTGCATATTTTACGAGTTCAGTCACACGGTTTATCTCGAGTTTCCGGTAGATGTTGTTCCGGTGTACTTCCACCGTGTTGAACGCGATGCTCAGCGCGTCGGCGATCTGCTGCGTGGTCAGTCCCTGAACGATCAGGCAGGCGATTTCCCGCTCCCGCTTCGAGAGAATTTCCGTGTTTGCAAGCGCGGTTCTGGCCGGTGCTTGCCAGGGCCGGCCGGCACTTCCGGCCTGTTTCAGCATCGGAAAAACCCGCTCGCCCTTGTGTACCCGTTTGATTGCATCCAGCAGCCGGCGCCGGCCCTCGGATTTGGTCACATAGCCGTCCAGATTTTGGGCAAATGCTTCGGTGATGATCAGGTCGGATTCTTCCATGGAAAACAGCACAACCCGGACGGACGGGTGTTTTGCCTTGATTTCCAGTGCCGTATCAAGGCCGTTTTTGCCGCTCATGTAGTAGTCCAGCACCACCACGTCCACATCGGGCAGTTGGGCGAGCCGCGCCAGGGCTGCCTCGCCGCTATCGGCTACGCCTACGATCTGGAACGGGTGTGCGTCGGAATGCACCGGCGCGGAGCTGCTTTCCGCTGCAAACGGATTCAGGATAGACTTCAGGCCATCAAGGACGATATCGTGGTCGTCGGCGATCAGAACTTTAACGGGTTTGCTCATAAAACGACTCGGGTTTGACGATCGGGATATTGATGATGACGGTGGTGCCGCCATGCGGCCGGTTTTCGAACTGGATGGTGCCACCAAGGCTTCGCAACCGGGCTTCTATGTTTTTCAGGCCGGCGCCCGAGCGCTGAAGGGCCTCTTTTTGATCGAAACCGATGCCGTTGTCTTCCACCATGATGTTCAGCGTGTCGTCAATACGGTTGATCTGGAGCATCAGTTGAGTGGCTTTTGCGTACTTCAGCACGTTGCTGATGAGTTCCTGCATGATGCGCAGGATGTTAATTTCGTATTCAAACCCGAGGCGGCCTTCCATGCCGTAGTGCGAAAAACCGACCTCCATGCGGCCTGCCGATTCAATGGTTTGACACAGTTCATTCAGGATCGGGATCAGGCCCACCCGTTCGAGTACGCCGGAACCTAACTGATGGGCCAATTGCCGAACGTCGTGGTACAGCTGTTTGAGGGAGTTGTTCAGCGTCAACATCTGTGCGTAGTTGTCGGAGCTTTGTGCCGTGTTTTCCAGGATGGCGTCGTACTGCCAGCCGAGGGTGACGATGCTGCTGCCGAGTTGGTCGTGCAGTTCGCGGGCGATCTGTTCCCGTTCGGCTTCCCGGCCTTCCAGTCCGGCACTGAGGTAGCGCAGTTCGCTGTTCTGGATGAGTTCGTCCACTTCCTGCCGGTGCAGTTTGTCCTGTTGTTCCTGAATCAGGCGAAAGGCTTTTTTCCGCTGGATGTAGGCGTAGGCAATAATCGAAACGAGCAAAAACAGCAAGGTCGCAAGTAGCAGAAACAGCCGCGCCCGGGAAGCCTCCTGCTGTGCGATCAGTTCCTGCCGGACGGTCTCGTTTTTGTAACGTTCTGTTTGAAACCGGATGAATTCCTTGCGCTTGTTCTCGTTGTAGATGGAGTCGCGTACGGCGTAAGCCAGTCTTTGGTAGTGGTAGGCGCTGTCGAACACCTCCTTTTGCGCGTAGGCATCCGAGAGGTCTTCGAAAAGGTAGAGTTGTTCCAGAAAATCCAGTTCGCTCAGGTCTTCCGACAGTGCTTTTTCCAGCAGGTTCAGGCCTTCGTTCAAATTGCCCTGGGCGATCAGCAGCTGGCCTTTGTTCAGGTAAAAGTGAAACCAATCGGCCTCGTCACCTAATTGCTCCAGTAGTTGTTCGGCTTCCGCAAAGCAGGTTTCGGCTTGATCGAAGTTGCGGGCCTTTGTTTGTATGATCCCTTTGTTTGTAAGAATATCGGGCAAATATCTGCGGTCTTGGTTTGGGGCTTGAAATATGGCGTATGCCTGCTCGTAGTACAACATGGCGCTGTCGCGCTGCCGCAAGGCGAGAAATCGGTTGGCCAAGGCATATGCGGCCTTGCCAATCAATGCCGCTTGGTTGGTTTTTTGATAGGCGCCCAGGCTTTTACGCGCATACTTCAGGGCATCCTCATCTTCCAGATATTCATCGAGGATGTTGGACAACAGGAGGTATTCACTCCCCAATACGTCATATTCGGGGTTGGGCAATGCCTCAACGATCTTGATGGCATACAAAACCGCCGCAATGGCGGAGTCGTATTTGCTTTCTTCAAAATAATTGATTCCTACGTTGATAAAAACGGCCGCCACGCGATTGCTGTCACCAAGTGTTCGGCGGATAAGGAGTGCATGTCGGAGGTAGTCGTAACTCCGGGAAAAATTCCGATCGTTGCGGTGGATACATCCCAAAGTGAGATAGGCGTCAGCCTTCCCTTTCGGATAGTTCGCTTTTTCGGACTTACTTAACACCTCGAAACACAGCTGCTGCGCCCGTGCTGAAGAATCCTCGTGAATGGCATGGGCATGCAGCCAAAGGGCATGAATAGCCGCAGTGTCCGGGTGCTGCGGCCACAATGCCTCGGCTTGCAGGGCGAGTGCCAATGTCAGAAATACCGTGGTTTGCAAGTCGCGGGTTGGTTTCAGGATATTCGGTTTCTTCTCCTTCTCGGGAATGGTGTCTGCGAGTGGTTTCTGTTTTTTGTTTTGCTTTTTCGCTTTTTGGGCGGGTCGCCAACCATTGCGGAAGCCTCATGTGCTCCGTTTGTATTCAGGACATTTTGCACCGTGAACGTGTGGCTATCTGAAAATTCCGACACAGGAGTGGCCTGTGTATTGGTACCGATGCTGGATTCCGTATCGTCACCTGAAGTTGAATGTGTGCAAACATATCGCAGTGTGCTGGTTGCAGGCGCAAAAATTACAAGTTCGGCTTTGAAACTGTTCGTGTTCACGATTTGCGTGTAGACATACGGAACCTCATGGGCCTGATCGCCCGTTTGAGCCGGCGCGGTGTCGGTTTCCACATCTGCGATGGCTATTTTTCGAACATGGCCATCACAACGGACTTCGATATTTGTAAACGAGTCAACGTCGAATGAGTAGTGTTTGAAAAACTTTGTGGTGCCGGCACTTCCTTTTTCAATCGGAAAAAGCATGGTGTTCCCCGATGCCTCGCCATCTTCAAAGTCGGGTTGGCTACCTGCATAAATCAGGACATGCAGGTGAATGGTGTCGCCGGATCGGTACGCGTAGGTAAGGGGGATGTTTGCCGTAGGCATGGTCTGGATTTTTACAGTGAACGAAATGGTGCAATGTAGGTAGCGACTCCGCTAAAGTCGCCTTCCATGTTGGTCTTGAGTTCAACACAGTTCCCCTTGGGAACTGCTTCCGTGTAGATTTCATGCAATCCACTGATGATGCCCACCAGGCGGTGACTATTCGCGTCGAATATGGGTGCACCAGAATTGCCCGGCAAAATGCTCACGTCGCAGGTGAACATGGCAGGGATACCGGCATTCATTTCATCTTGAATTTTTCCTCCGAAGGACAATTTCATGGGAACCCCCAATCCATGCCCAAGTGCATACATGTCGGCACCTTCTTTTACCGACCCCGATTCCATTCCGTTCCATTCAAAGGGGTATGCTTTGCCTTCAAAATAGGGTCGGACGTTCACCCAGGCCATGTCGCCATCGAAGTCTCCGTACCGGATTTGATCCCGAATCAGAATTTTAGGCTGATCCAGCAGGTAAAGTTGATCTGCATAAACTTCGATCTCCATCTTTCCAGTTTCATACACATAACGCCCTCTGATAAACAAGAGGTTTTCCGGTTTCACCTTCTCCGCAAAGGCCTCATTCAGCACATGTGCCGCCGTCACCACTTTGTCTTGGTCAATAAAAAAACCTGAGCCGTAGATGTCGGTGTCCGGGATCAACTCATTGGCGTAAAAGTAATGGTCGCACAAGGGCAGGTCCCGATGCGCCTCTTCTCGGGCAAATTTTGACAGATTCAGCCCGTCCCGGGATTCGATGCCCTTTAGTCGGATTTTCCCTTCTTTATCCGGTTCCCTAATTTTTAACCCGCTTTTATCCACGATCAGAACGGTCGCCTTGGCATTTCTCCGGAAGGCGTGATAGGAATGGCTCAACCAGGAGCCTGGCCCACTCCGTCCGCTCCGGCTTTTCAGGTTGGACAATACGTGCCCCACCTGGCAGCGCAGGTCCTCTTTCCGTTCGCATATCTGAAAGAGCCGGTCGTCCGGACGGCTTGCCTTGGGCAGGTGCGGAAACCCGGCCTCCGTTTCGGCAGCCAGCATCAGCCGACCCATATCCGTGGCGTAACATGTATGCAGGTCGCAGTCTTTCAAGAAGGCCTGGTAACGGGCCTCGTCGCCGGCATCCAGAATGTTTTGTAGCGAAGACCGTTGGGATTCGGAAAAAGTGACAAGTGCCATGGATGTCTGTGGATTGTCCAGCAAATGTACTTAGTTGTTTTCATTGGTTTTAGTGGAATTCCACTACCCCAAAAAGCACTTGGCGACCCGCGATGCGCCCTTTCTTTTTTCCCCACAAAACTCCTACATGTCCTTACGTCGGGCAGCCGACGTTTTTCCACAGGGGCAAACGAGACGGCCTGCCTACAGTTCGCGCTAACTTCGTCGGAAAATCCGATTCATTATGCGATCAATCATCCTGCTTACCGCTTTCTGTGCGCTCTTCGTGAGCGCCGCCACCGCTCAAAACGCCTACTACAAAGTCAAATTCCCCAACGACACCACCGTGTACGGCTGTGGGGCCGCCGCTCCCTCGACGTATCCCGAAATTGAAAAGTACGGCAACTGCTCGTTCAACGTCGGCGTATCCGTCAGCGACATGGTGTTCAACACCACACAGGGCGGCGGTTGCAAAAAAATCCTGCGCACCTTCACCCTTATCTACTGGTGCGACTACGACCCGAACGCGTGGCCCGTGTTCATTCCCAACCCGACCGATACCGACATCGGCCCGACGCTGTTCGGCCAGCCCTCTAACCGCGGCCATCTTCAGTACACGCAGATCATCAAAATCGTGGATGCTGAAGCACCTACGTTCGTGGACTGCCCCGCCGGCCCGCTGGAGTTTTGCGACCTCACCGGCAACGACCCCGCCCAGTACAACAACGGCCACGTCAACCTCTGCGAAGGCCCGGTGAGTCTCAGCGCCAAAATCACCGACGCCTGCTCCAAAACCGACCTCATCATCACCTACCGCCTGTTCCTCGACCTCGACAGCAACGGCAGCATGGAAACCTACCTGAGCAGCAGCGCCCCCAATGCCTGGCCGATTGACAAAACCGTCGTCGGTACCGACACGCTCATGGCTTCCATTACTTTTCCCACGGGCTTTGGACTTCCTTACGGCACGCACAAGATCGAGTGGATCGCCAACGACAAATGCGGCAACGAAACCATTTGCAAATACGAATTCATCGTCAAGGACTGCAAGGCGCCCACCGTGGTTTGCATCAACGGCCTGAGTGTGAACATCATGCAAACCGGCATGATCACGCTCAACGAGGTGGATTTCATCAAGGACTACTACGACAACTGCACGGCGAAAAACCTGATTAAGATCGGCATTCGCAAAGCCGGCGCCGGCACGGGATTTCC
>CAYMQY010000186.1:0-8774 GCA_964392655.1 uncultured Saprospiraceae bacterium | reverse complement strand
GATCGGCTGCTTCCTGAAACTCCACAGCGCCCATAACCTCAAGGCCCGACTCGTCAATAATCTTTTTGGCGATGTCGGCATTGGTGCCTTGCAAGCGTACAATGACGGGCACCGGAATGTTGCCAATGGATTTATAGGCATCCACTACGCCCTGCGCTACACGGTCGCAACGCACGATTCCACCAAAAATATTGATGAGGATTGCCTTCACATTCGGGTCTTTCAGGATGATGCGCATGGCATTTTCCACCCGCTGGGCATCGGCAGTACCGCCCACATCAAGGAAGTTGGCCGGCTCGCCGCCGGAAAGTTTGATCAGGTCCATCGTGGACATCGCCAGACCTGCGCCGTTGACCATGCAGCCGACATTGCCGTCGAGTTTCACGTAATTTAAATCGTAAGAACGGGCTTCCACATCTGTCGGGTCTTCCTCATCCGTGTCGCGTTGTGCTTCCAGGTCGCTGTGGCGGAACAAGCCGTTTTCATCGAGCGACACCTTGGAGTCCACAGCGATGATCTTGTCGTCGGAAGTTTTCAGGCAGGGGTTTATTTCAAAAAGCGTAGCGTCGCTGCCCACATAAGCGGCGTAGAGTTTTTGCACAAAAGCCACCATTTCCTTGTGCGCAGTCCCGCTCAAGCCGAGGTTAAACGCCACTTTCGCGGCCTGGAACGGACGAAGGCCGAGCAGCGGATCCACAAACTCGGTGAACACACGGTCGGGCGTTTCTTCTGCCACCTTCTCGATATCCATACCCCCGTCGGGCGAATAGATGATGACATTGCCGCCGCGCCCGCGGTCGGTGAGGATACTGATGTAAAACTCTTTCGGTTCGCCGGCGCCCGGGTAAAACACATCCTGTGCCACCAATACCTTGCGTACGAGTTTTCCCTCTGGCGGTGTTTGCGGGGTTTTGAGCATCATGCCAAGAATCTGGCCTGCGAGTTCACCGGCTTGTTCGGGACTTTTGGCCAACTTCACGCCACCACCTTTACCGCGCCCACCTGCATGAATTTGTGCCTTGACGACGCACCAGTCGGAGTTGTACAACTCCTTGAGTTTTTTTGCAGCGTCCACGGCTTCCTGTGCCGTATGCGCCAGTATGCCTTCCTGAATTTTTACGCCGTAGGATTTAAGCAGCTCCTTGCCCTGATACTCGTGAAGATTCATTGCGTGATTGCGTGAATGAGTGAGTGATTGACTGTGGGCCGCAAAAGTACGGCTACATGCCGGAAATTCCGGCCAGAACCTGAATTCAATTTTTTCAGCACAGACGAAGGTCGAAATGAATCAACCCGGGTTTATGGTCGAAACTCCGGGTTGTTCAGAAAACCCAGATCGGTCAGGCTGTGCAGAAATGCCAGGATATCAGCACGTTCAGCAAGCGAAAGGGTGAACGGTCGCAGCAGGAGGCTCTTGTTTGGATGATTTTTTCCGCCGGACTCGTAATGTTCAAGCACCGCTTCAAGCGTGGGCAGGCTGCCGTCGTGCATGTAGGGAGCCGTTACGGCTATGTTACGCAGGGTGGGTATTTTGAACACCGCCCGGTCGGTTTCCTTTCCGGTGAGCCGAAAACGCCCGGGATCGGCGTAGGTTTCGTAGAGGCCGTTGTTGGCAAAATCCTGGTTCGTGAACAGAAACCCGGAATGGCATTTCGCGCAGCCTGTTTTTTCACTTTGAAACAGGTCGTATCCACGTTTGACCGAAGTAGTAACCGCAACGGATTTGTTCTGAAAAAACCACTGATCGAAGGGGGAATTCCCACTCACGAGCGTGCGCTCGAACGCCGCAATGGCACGCGTAATCACAAACGCATCCGGTACCCGGTCGTAGGCTTTTTGCGCCTGTGCCACGTATTCAGGTATCCGGTTGAGGCGTTCGGCTATTTCCAGAATATTGAAATCAAACTCGTTATGTTCTTGAATCGGCACCAGTACCTGCATTTCAAGAGTAGGCACCCCACCCTCTCGCAACAGGTTGGCGAAATAGCCGACATTGGCCAGGGTCGGTGCATTCCGGGTACCCGGACGGCCTTCGATCCCTGGAGTTTTCGGCAAACTGTCGGCAAAAGCCAAGTACGGCCGGTGGCAGGATGCACAGGAAAGCGTGCTATCGCGGGAAAGCACCGGATCAAAAAAAAGTCGTTTCCCTAATTCTACACGCGAGCGCGTCAGAGAATTGTCCGTGGGGATTTCCATCGCCGGAAATCCCGGCGGAACCGCCAACACATACGTTTCAGGGTCGGCAGGATGCGGGTCTTTTTCACAACCCGTCCACAACAAAGCAAAAACCCCAAACAGTATCAGGCGGCTGGACATGTTTACTTCATGATGACAAGTTGCTTGTTTGCAATCAGTTGGCCGCCGTCGTAAAACGCATAGCGGTACAGCCCGGGCGGCACATCGGTCAGTTGAACTTCCAGCACACCGGCATGGGGCAGATTTTCGTACCGGCGCAAAGGCTGCCCGAGCGTATTGGTTAACACCACGACAAGCGGCCCCTGTGCCTTCAGGTCATACCGAACGGAAGTGCGCGCACGTGCCGGGTTTGGCGAAGCCGAAATATGCGCAGACTGAAGAGCAGGAGCGCCCGTACTGCTTGCCTGGCTGAATGCGATGAAGTTTTTGGTAGCGGCATTCTGCATCATGGTGGCATTGATCAGGCCGCTGCCATGCTGGGTCAGGTTGCCGCTCATGTCCAGTTTGTCGAACAGGCGGGCATAATCCAGTTTCAAATCCACCTGCAAGATGCCGTTTCCGGAAGTGCTTGCTCCGGTGAGTTCAACCGTCTGGTACAGGTTGTCGCCGAGGTTGTGGTACTGGAAAATCGTTTCCGGAATGTTGTCGCCGTTTTGGTCCAACAAGCCTTCGATTGCCATGAACCGGTATCCCGCCGTCCAGCCCCAGTGCATGGTAGGATTCTGGTTTGCCAGCGGATGTCCGGCGGGATAAGCCGACGGATCGAGGTGGTTGTGCGCGGCATCCACACCGAGGTGCAGGGTCAGCCCAGTTATCTGCTCCACCGGCCAGTTGCCCGCGCTGTATGTGCGGTTCGGCGTGTTGGCATTGACCAGCAGGTACACATTGTGGAGCGGCAACTTGCTGCCGTCGGGCTTGTTCAGTTCGATCTCCGCGATGTAAAATTCTGCGCGGGTCAGCAAGGCTTTTCGTCCGTCGGGAAGGGTGAAAACTGTGGAGTTGAGTTCCAGTGCTTCCGGGCCGACCCGGTGATCAAAACGAAAAACCACATCATTGTTTTGGGCAAATACAGAACCGGCCACCACTAAGAGGGCCGACAAGAGCACAGGCTGTTTCATGGTTGATCAATTTTTAGGCACCTCGGGGTCTTCACATGATTTGGCCGTACTCGGGGCGCCGCTTCGGTCATATTTGCAGCAGCCGTGCAGGTCGTTATACACCGCATCGGGTGCTTTGTAGCCCGCATTGTCGTAACCTGATTGGGCTACGGCTTTCTGGATCGCATCGGCAGAGGTTTTGGTCGGGTCGAAAACGACAGTCAATTGATCGGTGTCCATATCCCAGTTGGCTTTCGTAGCGCCGGCGCCAAGGGCTGCTTTTTCGATGATGCGCTGACACATGCCGCAGTTGCCAAGCACGAGGAAGGTCTCCGTTTTTTCGGCTTGAATTGTAGCACCTTTGGCTGCTTTTTTAACCATGCCGGATTGAGCCTGCAATCCAAAGTTAAACAGGGCGGCAAAAATCAGAACCAGTCGAACTCTCTGGTGTACCATAACGTGTGCGTTTAATTAGGTGTGCAAAGATGCAGTTTTTCAGGCAATTTGCGCACGCAGCCGGTTCCACGGACCGGCGTTATACGCCTCAATCCCGTTGTTTTTGAGTAAGCCAACTGCCGCCCCACTGCGGGCGCCACTGCGGCATACTGCGATTACAGGCACTTTTTTATGCTTCAGCACGGCCAGTTTTGAGGCAATCTGGTCGAGCGGAATGTTGATGGAGCCTGGAACATGGCCGGATTTGAATTCTTCCGGTGTGCGTACATCCACGACAACAGCGCCGGCTGCAATCAGACTTTTGAAGTCAACAGCGGGAGCGCCGCCAAAGAGCGATTTCAGGAACTTGAGCATAACGTTTTTGACACGTTTTGATTGAACAGTTTTTTGATAAGTTCAGTTGGCAAGCATGATTTCCATATCGAACAGCCCGCCGCCGTTGTAACCAATTACGCCACAAAGATACCGGCATGCCAAATCGAAAATCCGTGACTGATGTCACAGCAAACCCTATTCCTGTACCCTTACGCATCCGTCGCAATTTGACGCTATTGTTAATTTACGGCAAAGCAGTGCGCGCGCACGCAGGGGCTTTCCTACCTTTACGCCCCGCCAAAAGAAACACACTTTAACCACCTTTACGGAATGATCCGACAACTCATTTTTTCCACCCTCATTTTCTTGCTCGCGCAAGGCATCGGCGCACAAACGGCTACTCTTCGGGGTACCGTAACCGATGCCGACAACAACGCCCCGGTGACCGACGCCGCCGTGGTACTGACCCGAACGGGCATCTTTGCCGCCACAGACAACCGCGGCAGATTTGTTCTCGAAAACCTGCCCGCCGGTTCGTACAGCGTCACCGTCAGCAAGGCAGGCTACCTGCCCGGAGAGGCTGCCGCCACGCTGACCGACGGCCAGGAACTGCAACTTGGCATCGCCTTGCGCCGCGACCCGACCAGTACCGCCGCCAATGCCTCGGATGTGCCGACCATTACCCTCGAAGAAGCCGAAGAGCAAGCCGACGGCGTCGGTGAAATCGCCAACCTGCTGCACGCCTCGCGCGACGTGTTCCAAAACGCCGCCAACTTCGGCTGGAGCGTGTTCCGCTTTCGCGAACGCGGCTACGATTCCGAGAATTTTCCGCTGTTCCTGAACGGCATCAGCATCAACGACCCCGAATCGGGCATCGCGTTTTTTGGCGAATTGGGCGGCATGAACGACGTGCTGCGCAACCGCCAGAGCGTGATCGGCCTCGATCCGGCCGAGTTCGCCTTTTCAGAAATCGGCGGTGCCTCCGTCATTGACACCCGGGCCAGTACCCAACGCAAACAAATCCGCGCGTCATACGCCATCAGCAACCGCACCTACAACCACCGCGTCATGCTCACCGCCAACACCGGCCTCATGCCGGGTGGCTGGGCCGTGTCGCTTTCGGGCAGCCGCCGCTGGGCGCAGGAAGGCTGGCACGACGGCACGTTCTTCGACGGGTATTCGTACTTTTTGTCGGTAGACAAAGTTTTCAACGATCGCCACGCGCTCAACCTCACCGTACTCGGTTCGCCCATCAGCCGCGGGCGTACCGGCGACACCTTTCAGGAAATGTTCGATCTGGCAGGCACCACCCGCTACAACCCGAACTGGGGCTACTGGAACGGCGAAAAACGCAACGGATACGTCAACCACAGCCACCAGCCCATGGCCATCCTGCGCTACGACTTGCGCCCCTCGCGCCAGACAAACGTCATGCTGGCCGCTTTTGCCCAGGTGGGCGAAAACGGCTCGTCGCGCCTCGACTGGTTCAACGCCTTCAGCCCTGAACCCGACTACAACCGCCGCTTACCCTCCGCCCTGCCCGACCCCGTGCAGGCTGAAGAATGGGCACAGGAACTGCGCGAAAACGAGTACCTGCGCCAGATTGACTGGGCAGGACTTTGGGCTGCCAATACCAACTCCGTCGAAACGATCCGCGACGCCAACGGCATCCCCGGCAACAACGTAACCGGCAAACGCTCGCAATATGTAGTGGCCGATTTTCGGGGGGACAGCAAAGAGTTCGGCTTCAACGGAATCCTTCGCCAGTCACTTGGCGACCGGTTCACGCTCAACGGCGGCGCCAATTACCACTGGTACCTCGGCAAAAACTTCAAAACCGTGGACGACATCCTCGGCGGCGATTTTATCGTGGACTGGGATCGTTTTGCCCTGCAGGACCAGCCCGACAACCCCTTGTCGCCCAACAACGACCTGCGCACGCCCAACCGCCTGGTGAAAGAAGGTGAAAAATACGGATTTGACTACGACGAAAACATCCGCAAAGCCGGAACCTGGGTGCAGATGCAGGGCAATTTCCGCAAATTCAACGTGTTCGCTGCCGCCGAAAACCTGCTCACCGAGTACTGGCGCACCGGAAACATGCAAAACGGACGCTTCCCGGATGGCTCCCTCGGCGATTCCAAAAAATTCACCTTCCTGACTTACGGCCTGAAAGCCGGCGCCACATACAAACTCAGCGGCCGCCACTACATCTACGCCAACGGTTTCCACGGCACGCGCGCACCGCTGCTCCGCGACCTGTTTTTGTCGCCCCGTATCCGCAATCAGACGCTTGAAGACCTGCCCAACGCCGCCCCTGTTGACCCGACTACCATACAAAGCGTGGAAGGTGGGTACCTTTGGCGCTCGCCGGGCGTAAAGGCACGTCTGACCGGGTATTACACTGAAATTCGCGGCGAATACGACAACTACTTAGTTTACGCAGCCACCACCGGCGTGTTTGGTTCGGTGCTGACGCGGGGCATTGACCGGCAGCACACCGGTATCGAAGCCGCTATTGAGGCACGACCGTTCACTGCCTGGACGTTCAGCGCAGCGGCCAACATCGGCGAATATATTTACACCAACCGGCCTACGCTGTTTCTCACTCAGGACAATACCTCGGACGTCATCCTGAACGGCGTCAAGGTTTACCAGCAAAATTTTTATGTGCCCCGCACCCCGCAAACCACCGCCTCGGCCAGCGTACGCTACGAAGGCAAACAGTTCTGGTTTGCCTCGCTCACGTTCAACTGGGCCGACAACTTCTGGTATCAGTTTGACCAGACCCGCCGCACTGCCGGTTTTGTGGAGCCTTTCGAACGCGGCACCGAATTGTGGAATCTGATCATTGACCAGCAAAAAGCGCCGGCAGCGTACACCCTTGACTTTTTCGGCGGCAAATCATGGCGCATCAAGGACGACTATTTCGTTTATCTGAATATCGGCGTAAACAACCTGTTGAACAATACGAACATCATCACTTCGGGCCGAGATGCCTACCGGAACGCTTACCGGAACGACACGACCGATCCACGGCTGTATTCCAGCCAGGTGACGTATGCCCCCGGGCTGAACTACTTTGTCAGTCTGGCGCTTCGGATTTGACATTTTTTAATCCCGCAAACCACCCGATCACTTCTCACATTCGCTTTCAAAATCACAACAATATGCTTTTGCTGAAGAAAAATTTGCCACTGCTCCTGCTTCTTGCCTTCTTCATGGCCTGCACAACGGCCTGCGTCAAACGCGAATTTGACGAGCCGCCCACCGGCGGCGAACCGGTGAACGTCACGGCCAACACAACCATCGCTGCGCTGAAGGCTTTGCACGTGACCACCAACGGCGGCTTCGACAAAATCACCGAAGACCTCATCATTGAGGGCACCGTGGTCATGGACGACCGCTCGGGCAACTACTACAAAACCCTCGTCATTCAGGACGCTACCGGCGGCATCGAGGTGAAATTCAACGACGGCTACCTGTTCAACCAGTTCCCGGTGGGCCGCAAAATGTACATCTACTGCAAAGACCTGATCCTGACCGATTACAACGGCCTGACCCAACTCACCGGCAGCACCGTAGAGGAAGGCGGCAATCTTCAGGATGTAGGTCTGACCGAAGCGCAGGTGCGCAAAAAAGTGGTGAAAGGCCCCATCAGCGATACGCCTCCCGCACCGGCAGTAGTCGGTATCAGCGACCTGAACGCAAGCCATATCAGCACACTCATCCGGCTGGAAAACGTGCAGTTTATCGCTGCCGACGCCGGCAAAACCTACGCCGACCCCGTCACCCAGTTCAGCCTCAACCGCACCCTGATGAACTGCACCGGCGGCAAACTGATCCTGCGCACGAGCGGTTACGCCAACTTCGCAGGCACCCTTACCCCGACCGGCAGCGGTACCATCACCGGCGTACTGGGTATTTACGGAAATACACTCCAGTTGTACATCCGCGACATCAGCGACGTAAGCATGAGCGGCGAACGCTGCAGCGGCGTAGGCGGCCAATTGATGTCCATCAAAGACCTGCGTTCGTTTTTCACCGGCACCACTACCAGCGCTCCGGCCAACCGCAAAATCCGCGGCATCGTCATTTCCGACCGCATTGGCAACAACCTGAACGGACGCAACGCCTACATTCAGGACCTCGACGGCTCTGCCGGAATCCTGGTGCGTTTCAGCGCCAACCACAGCTACAATGTAGGCGACGAAGTGGAAGTGGAAGTGTCCAACCAGGAACTCAGCGAATTCAACAAATTGCTCCAGGTCAACAATGTCCAATTGGATAAATCCGGCGCGCTCACCAGCGGCAATACGCCCGTAGTACGCACTGCTACCGTGGCCGAGATTAACGCCAACTCCGAAGCCTGGGAAAGCACACTGGTCAAAATCGTTGGCGCCACACTTTCCGGCGGTGGCACGCCCATTTCCGGCGGCAAAACTGTGACCGACGCTACGGGCAGCATACCGATTTTCACGCAGTCGTATGCCACGTTTGCCCAGGCCACTACCCCGAGCACTGCCGTCACCATGACGGCTATCGTGTCGGATTTCAACGGCAAACAGGTTATTCTGCGGAATATGAATGATTTTCAATAGGCTTTTCCGCTCGTAAAGTGAAGTGTCACAGAGGCTCACAGAGTTTGAGAGGGCACAGAGTTTTTTGTCGATTTAGAGTGGACAGATTCCTACGGAACGACAAAAAACT
>CAYMQY010000185.1:7670-8784 GCA_964392655.1 uncultured Saprospiraceae bacterium | reverse complement strand
TACCCGTTTGAGCCGGATTAGTGCTCCACAAGTATGAAAACTGCCCAAGTCCGGCAGGCGTGTTTCCGTACAAAACGGCGGTTACCGATGCCTCGCCACTGCTGCTGCCTGCGCAGTCCACCGAACCGCCGGATGCCTGCACCGCCAGCATTTGTTTTTGCGGGATGACAATGGAGGCGGAGCGGGTACAACTGTTGGCATCCGTCACCGTCAGCGTATACGTGCCGGCGCTAAGGCCGGAAACGGCGGGTGTCGTTTGCCCCCCCGGCGCCCAGAGGAACTGAAACGGCGACGTGCCGCCCGAGGCGCTTGCCGTGGCTGTGCCGTTGGCAGCGCCGAAACAGATCGTGTCGCCGACAGGCGGCAGCGCAATGGCCAGTGCCGAGACGGGTTGGGTCAGTGTGAGCGATTGGCTACTGGTGCAACCCGCAGCATCCGACACGGTAGCCGAGTAGTTGCCTGCGGCAAGGTTGTTCAGTGTGGTGCCCGTGGCGGTAAATCCGCCGGGGCCGCTCCAGGTGACGGAATACGGCGTGGTGCCGCCGCCCAGAGTGAGTTGAGCGCTGCCGGTTGTTGCACCGAAACAGCCGATGTTTTGCTGAGTAGCCGACACCGTAAGCGCGGTCGGTTGAGTCACCGTCGCCGATGCGGTGGTGGTGCAGCCATTATTGTCGGTCAGGGTGAGGGTGTAGGTTCCCGCCGGTTTGGCGGAAATACCCGGCGAGAGTTCGCTGCTGCTCCAGGCGTACGAATACGGCGTGGTGCCGCCGACCACAGTGGAACTGACCGATCCGGTGTTTTGTCCGAAACAGGCTACTGCCTGCGTCGCAAGGCTAAGCGACAGGGCTTGCGGCTGCGAAATGGTCACGCTGGCCGTGTTGGTGCAACCATTACCGTCCGTCACGGTAACAGTGTAGGCGCCCGCCGTCAGGTTGGCGGCTGCGGGTGTGGTTTGTCCGGCAGGGTCGCTCCATTTGTACGCCAGTGTGCCGCTACCGCCCGAAGCGGTGGCCGTGGCGGTACCGGTGGCGGTACCGAAGCAGGTGACGTTTGTCCGCACGGCGCTCACCGCGATGGCAGGCGGCGCCGTCACGGTGGCCGTCTGTGTGAGCGT
>CAYMQY010000185.1:0-7570 GCA_964392655.1 uncultured Saprospiraceae bacterium | reverse complement strand
GTTTTGGCACAGCCCACGGCATCTGTTACGGTAACCAGGTGGCTGCCTGCCGGCAGGTTGATAGCAATGGGGCCTGTCTGCCCGTTGTAACTCCAGGCAAAATTGTACGGCCCGATGCCGCCGGATGCCGATACGGTAGCCATTCCGCTGGCCTGGCCGTTGCACTTGGCGGCTGTGGGCGTGACGAACACAATGAGATCGGGCGGGGAAGTGAGCGTGACAGATGCGGTGCCGGTGCAGCCATGGCTGTCGGTCACGGTTACGGTGTAGGTACCCACCTTCAGGTTCACCGCTTTCACGGATGTTTGTCCAGCCGGATCGCTCCATTTGTAGTTGTATGGGGCAGTGCCGCCGGTCACGACTGCCGTGCCGGCGCCGTTGTCGCCGTTGAAACACGTCACATTTTCGGGGGTAATGGCAATGACAATCGGATTCGGCGAGCCTATGGTCACCGGAACCAGCGCCGAGCAGCCGGTTGCATCCGTCACGGTGGCGGTGTAGGCGCCGGCGCTCAGGTTGCTGAACACACCGGTAGCGTTGGTTTGCGCAGCCAGCGCAAAGGTGTACGGCGGGTTGAGTCCGTCGGGCGTAAGCACAGCCCCGCCGTTGGTGCCGCTCGGACAGGTGACATTGGTGACCGCTACGTTCACCACCGGCGGGTCGCAGTTGGAACAGGTAGCCGTACCGATGAGCGCCGGACAAGGCATGCCGCTGCTGTCCACGGCCTGCACTTCGATGGTGATGGTGGCGCCTGGGCCGAGGCCGGTCACGGTGTGGGTATTCATGCCGCTCGGAGGCATCCAGCCCATACCGCCCACGTTTACGAGGTAACCTGCGGCGCCGGGCACGTCGTTCCAGTTGAACGTGATGCTGGTGTTGGTGAATCCGCCGCAAACGACTGTCGGGTCGTCCAGCGCCTGCACCACGACTACCGATACGGTGTCCGACACGTCGCAGCCGTACGAATCCACGGCATGGAGGAAATAGGTAGTGGAAGTAGTCGGATTTGCGTCCGGCCTCGGGCAGTCGGGGCAGGAAAGGCCGGTAGTCGGCGTCCAGGTATAGTCAACGCCGTAGAGTGGCTCGAAGGTGATGGACCAGTCGTGCAGGGTGCCGACAAACCCGTTCTGGTCGTCGCGCAGGGAGAGTCGCCAGGCGCCGTTGACGGGGTAAGCGCCGCCGCCCCAGAGGTCGGACCAGGGGCCTTCGGGCAGCCAGTCTCCGGCAAACGGCGCGTCGAATGCCGTAGCCGAAGCGATGCTGCGCGGGGCGGCGGGTGTGAAACATACGTTTGTGAAATTTTTTCCGGCGCCGCCGCAGTCGGTCATCAATTCCAGCACTTGTCCGCCGGGCGAAATCAGGTACACATCCAGATCGTCCACCCAGCCGTGGGTGGCGTTGAGGCAAACGGAACGGATCATGCCGGGCTGCAACACGGCAGGCAGTACGCCAAACACGTTGATGGCCGACGACACAGGGGTGTTTACCGGGTTGACGGACAAGTTCGGGCTGATTGAAAATGACGGCGGCGTGGGCAACTGGATCGGCAGGGCGCCATTCAACTGCACAGGTGGGTTACCGAGGCACAGGACGGCATCGGCCAGTTGGTCGGGTGGCACGATGGTATTTTCCCGCAGGAAAACCAGAATGGTATCGCGGTTGCAGGGGTCGCGGCGCACGTCGAGGGCGATGAATTCCGTGCCTTCGGCAAGCGCATCCTCCACGGCTATGATGGGAATGACAAGTTCCTGTTGACCTGCCGGGATAAACAGGTTGGACGGGATCGTCTGGTAGTCTACACCGTTGGTGGCGGTGCCGAGGATTTGGTAGTCAATTGGAAAGTCGGCATCGGCGGGCAGCGGCAGCCGGAAGGTGATGGAGCCGTCGGAACAGCCTTCGGTGACGGTGCCGTCGAGGCTGGGCGTAGCGAGCGTGGTGCGCAGAGCGCCGGTACCGAAACTTTTTGCTTCGAGGAATACGCCGGAGTCATAGGCCGGGTCGCCTACGTCGGCGATGACGAGTTTGATGGTGTACGTCTGGCAGGGTACCACGACGGCTTCGGCGGTGAATACGCGGGTCAGACCGTCGAAAGTCGGTTGGTTGGCTGAACCGTTATTGTTGATGTAGTACTGCGCATTTACCGGCGGGCAGGGGTTGGAGGGCGTGGTATTGTCGGGGTGGATGTTGTTGATGGACACCGGCAGGCCCGTACCGGGAATGCGGGCGATGTTGGTGGCCACCGGGTAGTTCGGCCCCTGGATGAAAAAGCCGAAGATGTCGTTGTACTGCGAGCAGGCAAATTCCGGGTACTCTTCCGAGGCAAAACAGTATCGGAAGCGCAGGGTGTCGGAAGTGGGCACGAAAGTGATGGTGTACGCGGTAACATCGAACAGTGCACCGCCGGCGATGGGGGTCAGGTCGGGATCAAAACCCGGGAAAAAACCGCCCACATTGTTGTTGGCAAACTCGCTGCCGACTTCATGGCAACCGAACTGATCCAGGTTGGCATTGGCCGTTTCCACCAGGCCCGTTGTCATCACGATCCCGCGTTCGATTCCGACGGCTGTGGAGCCGTTGGTGAAATACCCGACCGAGATTGGCTGGCCGTTGTACGTGATGCTGCTCACCTCCACGCCGGCGCCGAGGAACACGTTGGAAATCAGGTTGGAAGGGGTGAACGGTGCTGTGTTGGCGTTGGTCACTTGCAGGCTTTGGCTCAGGGACGAAGTGGCCGTGAACAAGAAGAATAAAGCGGCCATTTGAGCAATTCGGAGGGCGTAACAGGTGCAGCGCATAGGTCGGATGACTGGTAGTTGTTTTCAAAAAATGCCCGTTCGGGCTTTGACATAGCCAAGAGCGGGCATCCGGCAAAGACGCTGCAAATTGGAAGGCGAAAAGTAGGGGTTTTTTCATGCTCGCTTCGCGCTGATTTGTTGCATTTTTGCAATTATGAAAACTTCTCCTGTGAAAAAACTTTTCTACTTCGGTACCCTCTGTCTACTCCTCTTTGAAGCCGCCAATGTGTACTTCATCATGCCCATGCCCGGCAGCCAGCGCATGGAAAGTCTCGGTATGGCGTATTTCCTGTACCAATGGCGCTGGCTGTTTCGAGGCGTCTTCGGGGCCGGTATTGTACTGGGCCTGCTGCCGGCATTTCGTGCATCCCGGCTGCTTCCGGTTGCGGGACTTGCTGCCTGCGCTTATGTGGCGTATCAGGCGAATTTCGAGATGGCCGCAGAAAAAATGTTCCTTCAGCCGCACACCCTGCGCATGGCAAACAGAACCGCCAACAAGGTCAAACCGGACAAACTTGTGCTCGGTATCGAACGAAACGGCGAGGCCGCAGCCTACCCGATCCAATACCTCGGCTACCACCACCAGGTGCTGGATACGGTTGGCGGCGAGCCGGTCATGGTGACCTACTGCACGGTGTGCCGCAGCGGGCGGGTGTTTTCTCCTGTCGTCAACGGTCGCCGGGAACAATTCCGGCTCGTGGGCATGGATCATTTCAACGCCATGTTTGAAGACGCCGGCACCAAAACCTGGTGGCGGCAAGCGACCGGTGAAGCGGTGGCCGGCCCCTTGAAAGGCGCACAACTCCCCGAGTGGCCGACCACGCAAACAAGCCTGCGTGCCTGGCTGAAACTGCACCCGGACAGCCGCATCATGCAGGCCGACAGACTTTTTGCCGACGAATACAAGGGTATGGCCAGCTACGACATCGGCCTGAAACGGGGCAAACTGACCACCACCGATACGCTTTCGTGGAACGACAAATCGTGGGTCGTCGGCATTTTGGTCAATAAAACCGCCGCCAAAGCCTACGACTGGAACCGCCTGAAAAAGGAACGCATCATTCACGATGTGGTGGGCAAACAGCCGGTTTTGATCGCGCTTGCCAAAGACAACAAGAGTTTTTTCGCCTTCCTCCGCCCGGACGCGAGCGCGGTTTTTTCCCAGAAAAACGACAGCCTGCACCTCGGAGAAAAAACCTGGAACCTGCTCGGGTTAGCCGCAAATCCCGCCTACGCGAACCTGCCCCGAATCAACGCTTATCAGGAGTTCTGGCACAGTTGGCGGACGTTTCATCCGGGCACGGAGCGGTATTGAACAGAGAATCAAGTCGCTGCGGCGCACACTTGTTCCAGCAGCCAGGCGCGCTCGGCCACATCGGAGGTGGCCTCTATTTCAGCCCGGAGTGCGGCCACGGCGGCGGCATCGGAGCGGTTTAGTTCGAGCAGTTTTTTGGTAAAGGTCAGCAGCATGGCATTGGTTGTTTGGTGGTAGCCGAGGTTTTTTTGCCGACGCAGGTACGCGGAAAAACTTTGCAGCAAGGATTCCAGGGCGCCCCATTCACCGAGTTCGAAGTAGCTGCGCAGGAGCATACGCCGGGCATCGAGGTTGTTGAGCGGGTCTTCGAGGTCGGTTTGCCGAAGTAGCGGCATAGCCCGGGCGTAGTCGCGCTGCTGGAAACGGAGGTACGCGAGGTTGTACCGGTACAGGTTGTCGCGTTCGTTGGGGTGGAGGCGTGCGCGGTAATTTTCGAGGAAATCCTCCGTCCAGGCGTGCTCGCCCAGCGCCACACCCACGCGGATAATGTTTTTGTAGGTAAAGCCCGAGAGTCGCCCGTTTTCCGTCAGGAAATCGCGCTCCAGCGCCGAGCGGTACAGGTCGAACGCCTCCCGGATGAAGTGCCGCCGGCCGGCGTTCATGCGGCGGATGCAGCCGTTGATGGCCATGAGGTACAGCCCGCGCATTTCTTCCTTGGAGAAGCGGTTTTCGTGTTCGCCCAGCAGCAATTTCAGCGCTTCAAACGGCTCGGCGGCATCGGGCATGAGCAGCATCCGATAGGCCTGGTAGTACACGGCCACTGCCGGAGTCTGAAGCGTGGTATCCTGTTCGACCGTTTCGAGGATGGCGTTCAGCAAATCTGCCCGATAGGTTTGACCGGCCACAGCCTGGTGCATGAGGCCGGCGCAGGCATAGCGCAGCATTTCGGCCACATAAAAAGCCGTCAGTTCGTCGGGCAGGGGCTGGAGGCTGAATCGGGCCGAGCGCCCCTGACTGGCTGCGCGTTCGAGATTTTCCTGCTGGAGTTGGTAGCGGCGGAAGTGGTAGCGGGCATCGCGCACGGGGTTGACTTCGGCGCTGCTGTCGGCGCGTTGCCATTCTTTTTCAAAAAGTTGGTCGAGGCCCCGGTTGCGAAGCGCCAGCACGAGGTAGCGTTGCTGCTCGGCGGTATCGGCGTTCCATTCCGACCAGGCCAGAAACTGCCGCACCACGCCGAGCAGGTACGACATGAGGTGCCGCAACTGTTTGGCATCGAACGAAATACCGGGGCAGGCAGCCTCGAACATTCGCTCGGCGTCGAACGCCTTGGGTGTCGGTTTCCCGACCTGGGCGACGAGGTATTCGCACAGCCGGGTAACGTCGTCGCGCCGGTTGAAGCAGCCGCAGCGGACAAAGTCGCATAGCGCGCGGCGTTCTTTGGCCGGCAGTTTGCGGAGCGTGCGGAGGAGCAGGGAGGAGGTCATGGCACTTGCTATTTCCGGCAAATTTATTTACCAAAAATTGAATACCAGTGATTTGCAAAAATACCTTTTCGATTTTGCCTGATTTTTGTATTTGCCGGTACCAACTGATCTGCGCACTTTTGAGGCATCGTTTTTATCAAACCAAATCACGTATGAACCGGATTTTACTTGTTTTGATTTTTTTGGTGTCGGCTGCGGGAGTACTGCAGGGGCAGGCAGGGTTTTGGGAAGAGGTGAACGGGCCGTATGGGGGGAGTTTGGGTATTTGGACTACCAACAGCCCAACGGTTTATTGCTCAAACGCCTTTACGGAACAACCATACCGTTCAACCAACTTTGCCGGGACTTGGGAACGCTTGAATGTAACTCGAATAGATCCGGGTTCTTTTAGTGAAGATCTTAGTATCGGGTATTCCGGGACTTTTTACAAGGTTGTAACTTTGATACAGGGTGACAACACTGTTATACGAAAACTTTATCGTTCGCTTAATGAAGGTAATACTTGGGTTGAAGTCAATGGCAATTTACCTTGTGATTACATAGTAGAGATGAAAACAGGCATCCTGATGGGTGTCGCCCCATTTAATGATAAAATATATCGGTCAACCAATGGAGGCGTAAGTTGGCAACATATACTGTCCCCATCGTTTTATACACGCTTTGGTTTTGTATCATCAAGCAGTGGCGTTTGCATAATTCTTTCAGGAGTAGATTTATGGGATAAAATTGATGTTTCAACTAATAATGGCGCCAATTGGGTATCTCGATCAATACCACAAGGCATTTCAACACTTACCATTTTGAAAAGCGGTGCTATTCTTTCGTTCGGTTCCAATGAAATTCACAGGTCCACAGACCATTGTGTCACCTGGAATTCCGCTTCTCTTGGTTTTGAAACAGACGAAATTTCCCGGGGGATTGTGGAACTGAACACGGGCCGGATATTACTCGCATCAAATCTCAGACTCTACTCTTCGGATGATGATGGCGTATCGTGGCAACCCATGCCGGATTTCCCGGAACAGCCGGATAAATTAGGGCTCCTTTTGACTAACGGCGACATCCTGGGAGTCCGGAAAGGCTCTGTTTTTCGGTCTTCCGATGGAGGCTCTTCCTGGTCTTTTGCTTCGTATGGGATAAATAAGGCAAACACAAGTCAGTTGGTTTTTTTGACCGATTCTGTCCAAATGGCTGTCACCCAAAATGGCTTGTGGACCACAAATGATGCCGGCGAAACATGGACACGTATTTTGGCAGATACCAGTAAATCTGTGATTTATTGCCCGCGCCCTCTGGCGGTACTTTCTACCGACAGTTTTGCCGTTAGTATGGCAAATCAGATTTGGGCAACCGGCAACGGAGGCGATTCTTTTGTAAATGTCACCCCTGCAGATGGCTTGGCCAACGCTACTAAAAATGTATTCCCGGCCTACGGTCGGATACTGTTCTGTTCAAGTCCATCAGGCATACAGCGATCCGACGATTTGGGCATAACCTGGGTCACCACCCTGCCCAATGTTGCCATGCGTGAATTGGTACAGCATCCTACGGCAGGTTTGTTCGCTTACATTGCTCCACAAGTTTCGTCGCAATCTCCCTCGACACTTTGGCGTAGCGTGGATGAAGGCGTTACCTGGACTGAGATTACCAACCTGGGTTTTTCTTTATCCTCCATTTCTAACCCGGCAGTGGACACTTTTGGCAATCTCTATGTAAGCGGTTATTTCAACAGCAAAAGAACATTGGCTATTTCCAGCAATGCAGGAGGGACATGGCGGTATAAAACCATGCCTGAGCCAAATGCAGGTCCACCTTTGGCCGTCAATGATTTAGGAATAATTTATGCAACGGCGGGCGATGAATCCCAAATATACACTTCGGCGGATGGAGGCAACTCGTGGTATTATCTGCCCAACTATTTGCAGGAGAGTTATTCCCTAAACGATCTAAAAATATCCCCTTCAGGCTATTTGTTTTTTTTTTTTTTTTATTTTTTTTTTTTCTTATGTTTCTAATAAACCGAATTCGGCGCCTTC
>CAYMQY010000184.1:0-8810 GCA_964392655.1 uncultured Saprospiraceae bacterium | reverse complement strand
TACAAAATCGAACGCACCTGGACCATCTCCAACTGGTGTACCTACAACCCGAACCTCGGGTGCATCGAAGTTCCGAACCCGAATCCCAATTCGATCACCAACCACCCGTCGAATCTGCCCGGCCCGACCGTGTCGCCTGCCGGTACAGCCGCGCCGTGGGCGCCGACGGTGGTGGCCATTAACCCGGGAGAAACGCCGACGAACTATTCGGTCTTCTGGAATGCCAACGCCAACTGCTACAAGTACAAGCAGATCATCAAAATCATTGATACTCAGGCGCCCATTGTGGATAATTGCCCCGTCAATGTAGATGTGTGCGACTCCACCGACAACAACGGCCTGCTCTGGAATGAAATGTACTGGTGGGATATCGTCACCCAAAGCCACGACCTGTGCGAAGCGCCGTCCAACCTGAGTATCAACGCTTCCGACCTGTGCTCCAAGGCCGATGTCAACGTCCGGTACCTGCTGTTCCTCGACCTCGACGGCGACGGCACGATGGAAACTGTGATCAACAGCGCCAACCTGCCCGGTTTCAACACCGTGAACTACGACAACGCGTCGAACCCGAACTTCTCCGGTGGCACTCCAAGGCAGTTTGACCAGCGCCCTGTACCCAACAACCAGAAGTACGGCTTTGCCTTGCAAACCGTGGTCAGCGGCGCCAATAAAGTAGCCAGTGTGCGCTGGAATACTGCCCAGGCGCCCAACACGTACACCGTTCCCGAACTGCCCTACGGCACGCACAAAATCAAGTGGATCGTGGACGACGGCTGCGGAAACGAAAAAGTGTGCGAGTACACGTTTGTGGTCAAAGACTGCAAGAAGCCCACGGTACAGTGTTTCAACGGCATCAGCGTGAATATCATGCCGACCAAGATGATTACACTGACCATCGGCGACTTCCTGCAAACCACTTACGACAATTGCACGCCTGCCGCCAAATTGGTCACAGGCATCCGCAAGGCCGGTGCCGGCTCGGGCTTCCCGACCAATCCCGACGGCACGCCACAAACGACCGTGACCTTTGATTGCACGGAACTCGGCCAGCAAAATGTGGAAATCTGGTCGCGTGACCTCGCCGGTAACGCCGACTTCTGCGTCACATTCGCGAATGTGCAGGACAATATCGGCGCCTGCGGACCGGCCGGTTCCAATGCTACTGTAGCCGGTGTGCTGAAAACTGAAGCCAACGAAGGATTGGCCGGTGCGCACATCGAACTGGTAGCTACCCTGCCGAACGGACAGCCGCCGTATTCGCTGGTATCCAATACCGACAACAACGGCCTGTACGGGTTCAGCAATTCCGTGCCCATGCACTCGAACTATACGCTGACGCCCACCAAGGATAACGACCCGCTCAACGGCGTTTCGACGTTTGACCTCGTGCTCATCAACAAGCACATCCTCGGCCTCGATCCGCTGGGCAGCCCGTACAAAATGATCGCCGCCGACGCCAACGGCAGCCGCTCGATCACCACGTTCGACATTGTGGAGTTGCGCAAACTGATCCTCGGTATTTACCAGGAGTTGCCAGCCAATACCAGTTGGCGGTTCGTGGACAAGAAATACGCGTTCCCGAACACGTCCAACCCATTCCAGGAAATTTTCCCGGAAACCGTCTCGACCGCCGATGTCCAGAGCAGCCAGTTTGCCGATGACTTTGTGGCCGTGAAAGTAGGCGACGTGAACGGCAACGTCACAGCCAACCTCCTGTCGTCGGAAGACCGGACAAGCGGCACCACGTATTTCGACATTGCCGATCGCACGGTGAAAGCCGGCGAAGAGTTCACGGTGCAGGTACAGGCAGCCGACCGGCTTGCCGCTTACCAGTTCACCATGGACATGACCGGACTGGAGATCGTTGACCTGATTCCAGGCGAAAACACGACCCGCGACAACTTTGCGGTGTTTGCCGGCGACCGCGCCATGACGGCATCTGTGGATGGCGGCGAAGGTTTCGCAGTGCGTTTCCGCGCCCTTCAAAACGGACGGCTCAGCCAGATGCTGACGGTCGGAAGTCGCATCACCAAAGCCGAGGCGTACAATCCGGCTGGTGAAAACCTGGACGTGGCCTTCCGCTTCAACGGCGCCAACGGCGAAGTAGCGGCTGGAGCCGGGTTCGAACTGTTCCAGAATACGCCCAACCCGGTGAAGGGAACTACCGGCATTGCCTTCAACCTGCCCGAAGCAAGCGAGGCCACCCTCACGATTCGCGACGTGGAAGGCCGCACGCTGAAAGTGGTAAAAGGCAATTTTGCCAAAGGCCTGAATACCGTGACACTTCAACGCGCCGAACTCGTTTCCGGCCTGTTGTTTTACCAACTCGACACCCCGACACATAGCGCTACGCGCAAAATGATCGTGGTGGAGTAAGGCCGAAGTTCACCACTAAGAACACTAAGAGCACTAAGGTTCACTAAGATTTTCCCACGTCTTAGTGAACCTTAGTGCTCTTAGTGTTATTAGTGGTGAATCGCTCTCAGTGCGATCTTACGGGTAAAAATCAACTTTTTCGATATGTTCCGAACCATTCTACTGCTCCTGTTGCTGGCCACCTGTGGCGCCCTTTTTTCCCAGCCTGCCGAACTTTTTTTCCCCCGAAATCTGCAACGCGCCTACGACAAGGGTACGCGCAGCGCCGACGGCAAACCGGGGCCAAACTACTGGCAAAACCGGGCTACCTACCAGATGAAAGTCGGCATTGAGCCGAAAAAGCGCCGGCTGAACGGCGAAGCGACCATCGTGTACACCAACAACAGCCCCGACTCGCTCAACCAGATCCGGTTCAAACTGGCTGCCGATCGCTACCGCAAAGGCAGCCTCCGCGACGAGGATGTAAGTTCCGACGATGTGGGTGACGGCGTGACCATCGAAACCCTCACGTACAACGGCAAAACCATACCCGAAAAAGAGCAGCGCCGCCGCAATACGTTCCTCGACCTGTCGCTGCGCAGCAATGCGCTGCCACCGGGCGCTTCGGCTACCGTCACCATCAAATGGGCCTACACCCTGCCCGCCGACAAAGACGCCACCCGCGAATGTGTGTGCGACCCGACCACGTTTTTCGTACCCTACTGGTACCCGCAAATCGCGGTGTACGACGACATCCGCGGCTGGGCAAGCACCCCGTACAGCGGGCAACAGGAATTTTACCACGATTTTGCCGACTACGACGTGACCATCACCATGCCCCGGGGCTACATGGTGTGGGCCACAGGCGAGTGGCAAAACCCCGCCGACCTGCTGGAAAAAACATACCTCGACCGGTTCAACGCCGCACATACGGCTACCGAGGTGGTCAAAATTTTCACCGAAGCCGAACTCAAAGCCGGAGGCGTGTTCAGAAAAGCGAAACAGCACGTGTTCCGCTACCAAGCCACCAACGTGCCCGACTTCACATTCGCTACGAGTGATCACTACAACTGGGACGCTTCCTCCGTGGTGGTGGATATCCGCACCGGGCGCCGCACCTTTGTCGGCGCGGCCTACGACACCAGCTCCAAAGACTACTACCGCGTTGCCCGCATTGCCGCCGACGGCATCCGCCTGATGAGCACCTGGCAGCCGGGTTATCCGTTCCCCTATCCGAGCATGACGGTGTTCAACGGCAACGACGGCATGGAATACCCGATGATGGTGAACGATGCCAGCCTCGGCGACCGCGACCCGACCGGCTTGACCGTGCACGAAGTGTCGCACACGTATTTCCCGTTTATGATGGGCATCAACGAGCAGGAATACGCCTGGATGGACGAAGGCTGGGCCAACTTTTTCGACCACCTGCTGGCCGATTCGCTCACCGGCAACAAAAGCAGCGTGCGCGGCTACGGGTTTTCCGCCGGCACCGATACCGACGTCCCGCCTATGGTGCGTTCCAGTTTTCTGGGCGGTGGCGCTTACGGCATTGCGTCGTACAGCCGCCCGCAAAACGCCTATCTCACCCTGCTTGATTTGCTCGGCTACGAGACATTTCACCGCTGCATGGTCGAGTACATGGACCGCTGGAAAGGCAAACACCCGATGCCCTACGATTTTTTCAACACCTGGAACCAGGTGTCGGGGCAAGACCTGAACTGGTTCTGGAAAGCCTGGTTTTTTGAGTGGGGGCACCCCGACCTGGCTGTGCAGTCCGTAGTGCGCGAGGATGCCGCCAACCGCGACGTGATTTTTGTGGAGAAAAAAGGAAATATTCCCGTGCCTGTGCACCTGGCAGTCACGTACACAGACGGTTCGACGCAAATTTTCCACGAAACAGCCGCCGTGTGGCGTGCCGGAAACCGGGTTATTCGGGTGGACTGTCCTGCCGGCCAAACGGTGTCCAAAGTCGCGCTCGGCGACCGCACAATTCCCGATGTGGAGCGTAAAAACAACACCTGGACAAAAGAATAACTACTTTTGGCGCTTTCTTTACATCAGATCGTTACTGTCGTATGGACACAAACAAAATGCTTACCTACTTGCTCTACGCGCTTTTGGCCGGCTTCATCGCGATTGCAGGATACAAAACCTGGGAAATCAAACATAAGAAAGAAAATATGGCCAAGGCAAACGAGGAGTTCCAGCAAAGTATCCGCGATCTCAATTTTGTAGAAAACGACACCACCGAGAGCCGGTTTGACGGTGATGAAAACAGCGACAGGACTTCACTCCCGTCGAGCAGCAGCACCGTGATCGCGGACGACGGTATTGAAGACGAGGTACCTGTGACTGCACCGCAAAAGACAACACCCGCAGCAGCGCCGAAAACTACCGGCAAAATTGCCCCACCAAAGTCGGCGCCTCAGCCTGCTGCCGCCGAGCCTGCGCCACAAAAACAGCCGCAAACACTGGATTCCGACAACAGCACCGGGCGCTACCGCGTCGTTGCCGGCTCGTTTACCAAACTCGATGGTGCGCGCCGCGAGATGGAGCGCATCATTAAAATGGGCTACCACGACGCTGAAATCGGGTATTTCAACCGGGGCAAATTCGCCACCGTGGTTGTGGTGCGCACCGACAACCTCGGCGAAGCCAAAGGCACCGCCGAAGCGTTGAGAAAGAAGGGTGTGGATGTACGCGTGGTGGAGCGGAAGAAGTAACCGCGAGGCACCCCGCGCGATGGGATGGGACACGGATACCATGGATCGGACACGGATTTCCACGGATCAAATAAATCAAAAAGAAAAATCTGTGGAAATCCGTGTCCGATCCATGGTATCCGTGTCCCATCACATCGCGTTCGGTACGTCGAATCAATCTTCAAACCGCAGGTGCTTCACCGTGGTGCCTTTGTTTATCAACTGTTTGAGCGAATCCACCCCAATGTCGAGGTGTACCTGAGCAAAGTTTACCGTCACCTGTTTGTCGCTGGCTTCGGTTTTGATGCCCTCTTTGGTCATAGGCATATCGCTCACGAGCAGGAGGGCGCCGGCGGGCATGCGGTTTTTGAATGCTGCCACGAAGATGGTGGCTGTTTCCATGTCAATGGCGTGGCAACGCAGGTCGCGCAGGCGTTGTTTGAAATCCTCGCGGTGTTCCCACAGGCGTTTGTTGGTGGTGTACACCACACCCGTCCAGTAGTCGCGCTCGTAGTCGCGGATGGTGGTCGAGATAGCCTTTTGCAGGGCAAAAGCGGGTAATGCAGGTACATCGGCGGGCAGGTAGTCGTTGCTGGTACCTTCGCCTCGAATGGCGGCAATGGGCAGAATGAGGTCGCCAACGTGATTTTTTCCAGTGCGCAAACCGCCGCATTTTCCGAGAAACAGCACGGCGGCAGGACGAATTGCCTCCAGCAAGTCCACAATCAGGCCAGCATTCGGGCTGCCGATACCGAAGTTGATGATGGTGATATGCTCCGCTGTGGCGGCCTGCATGGGTTTGTCGGCGCCGTACACCGGCACATCGTGCTTGTCGGCAAACATGCGTACATAATTGCCGAAATTGACCAACAGGATGTACTCGCCGAATTTTTCCAGCGGCATGCCCGTGTAGCGCGGCAGCCAGTCCTTGACGATCTGTTCTTTGGCCGATTTCTGGCGGTTTTCCAAATCGATAGCGGCGGCGCTCAGGTCTTCGAAGGAGATCGGGTGCGTGGATTCGTCCATGAGTATTTTTTACGGGCAAAGAACGGGAAAAAACAGTAGCGATGAACGATGAGTCATAAACGATGAGTTTTTGGAACATAATCGAAATCCGGCGCCGGAAACAAGTTGCCGCTCTTGCTGTTCGGGTTTTTGTACTGACAGCAACTATCTTCGCCCGCTCATCTACCATTCAGGTTTGAACATGTCAAAAACTACCCGCCCGCTGCACCTCCTCGCCCCCATTTTTACCCTCGTCGCTGTACTCCTCGCCCTGCCCGCCGCAGCCCAGCGGCCAGCCAAACCATCGGCGTCCGACCTGCACGACGCCATCAAAAAACTCAACGTGCTCGGCTCGGTGCTGTACGTAGCCGCCCACCCCGACGACGAGAACCAGCGCTTCATTTCCTACTGCGCCAACGAAAAACGCTACAACGTCACCTACCTCTCCCTCACCCGCGGCGACGGCGGTCAAAACCTCATTGGCTCCGAACTGAGCGAACTGCTCGGCGTGCTGCGCACCCAGGAACTGCTCATGGCCCGCTCCGTGGACGGCGGCCGCCAGCGCTTCAGCCGCGCCAACGACTTCGGCTACTCCAAGACGCCCGACGAAACCATGGCCATCTGGAACAAGGACGCCGTGCTCGCCGACCTCGTCTGGGCCGTGCGCGAAACGCAGCCCGACGTGATCGTGAACCGGTTTTCGCACGACAAAAACACCCGAACCCACGGCCACCACACCGCCTCTGCCATGCTCGCCGTGGAGGGTTTCGACCTCGCCGGCAAAACCGATGCCTACCCCGAACAACTGAAGTTCACTTCCCCCTGGCAACCCAAACGCGTGTTTTTCAACACCTCCTGGTTCTTTTTCGGCGGCCGCGAGGCTTTCGATAAAATGGACAAGAGCCACCTGTTTTCCCTCGATCTCGGTGTGTACCTGCCGTTGAAAGGCAAAAGCAACACCGAAGTGGCCGCCGAAGCGCGTTCCATGCACCGCTGCCAGGGCTTCGGCGCCATGAGCAGCCGCGGCGAATCGCTGGAATACTTCGACTTCGTGGCCGGCGACCGCCCCAAAAACAACGACCTGTTCGAGGGCATCAACACGACCTGGACGCGTGTGCCCGGCGGCGAACCCATCGGCAAACTGCTCGCCGGGGTGGAAAAAAACTACCGCCCCGACAATCCGGCCGCCTCCGTGCCCGACCTGCTGCGCGCCCTGAAACTGATTCAGAACCTGCCCGAAGGCTACTGGAAAAAAGTCAAACTCGCCGAAATCCGGGAAGTCATCCGCGGATGCCTCGGCCTCTACCTCGAAGCCACCGCCGGCGAAGCCACCGCTACCCCCGGCGACCCGGTCGCCCTGCGACTCGAGTGCATTTACCGCGACGCGTTGCCCGCCGGCGGCTCCGTCGTACTCAACAGCCTGTCCGTACAGCCCGGCATTTTTGATACTGCCACGACCCAAACCCTCGACCGGAACAAAGGCTGGGTACTGAACAAAACCGTGCGGCTGCCTGAAAATATCGGCTCCACAGCCCCCTACTGGCTGCGCCGGTCGTACACCAACGGCATGTACACCGTAGACGACCAACTCCTGCGCGGCCAACCCGAAACACCGCGCCGGTTCAAGGTGCGCTGGACAATCAGCGTGAACGACACGCCGGTAGAGTTTGAAACCGAAGTGGCGTACAAAATCGAGGAACCCGCCCTGGGCGAGGTGTGGCGCCCGTTTGACATTCTGCCGCCGGCGTTTGTGGAACTCACCGAGTCGTGCTATTTGGTCACGGAGGGAAACATTCCGGTCACCGTGCGGGTGAAATCCAACCGCGACAGCCTCCGTTGCAGCCTCGAACTGGGTAGCCCGGCGGGCTGGCCCAATTCCCACTCCGGGGACAATCCGCCCGATTTTTTTATTGCCAAAAAAGGCGAGGAGCGGGAGTACACGTTCCGACTCGAAGCCTATTCCGGCCCCGACGAAGTGACGCTGACCGCCGGTGTACGAATTGGTGGAAGCACGTATGTCAACCGGCTCGAAACCATCAAGTACGACCATATCCCGCAACAGTACGTATTGTTGCCTTCCGAAGCGCGCGCGGTGCGGGTCAGCCTGAAAACGGCGGCCAAAAACGTGGGTTACTACATGGGCGCCGGCGACGACGGCCCGGAAGCCTTACGCCGCATGGGCTGTGCCGTAACCACCCTCGAAGACAAGGATTTCACTCCCGAAAATTTGAAAAAATTTGATGCTATTGTACTCGGCATCCGGGCGTACAACACCAAAGACGGCCTGAAACTGCATCAGCCCAAACTGTTCGAATACATGCAAAACGGCGGCACGCTCATCACGCAGTACAACAATAACTTCGATCTGGTGACCAGGGATGTGGCGCCCTTGCCGCTCACCCTCGGTCGCGCCCGCGTGACCGACGAAAAGGCCGAAATGCGCATCCTGAAGCCGGAACACCCGGCGCTTAACTTTCCCAACAAACTCACCACCAAAGATTTCGACGGCTGGCTGCAGGAACGCGGGTTGTATTTCCCGAGCAAATGGGACGACCAGTACGACGCCCTTCTGGCCTGCAACGACCCCGGCGAGGAAAGTGCCAACGGCTCGCTGCTGGTAGCCAAATACGGCAAAGGGCACTTCGTGTACACCGGATTGGCGTTTTTCAGGCAGTTTCCGGCAGGTGTGCCCGGAGCCTACCGCTTGTTCGCCAACCTGCTTTCGTTGAGTAATTTACCGTAATG
>CAYMQY010000183.1:0-8891 GCA_964392655.1 uncultured Saprospiraceae bacterium | reverse complement strand
GAATGATGAATGCATCATTCATCATTCATCATTCATCATTAAACTCTACATGAGTCGGAAACTGGAGGCGCCCAGCAGGCCGCTGTCGCAGTACACGGCAGCGATGTAGTTGCCGGCTTTGAGTTTTTCTTCCAGTTTGTAGTTGAACGTCATGCGCTGGGTCTCGACGAGGTTTACCGTACGGGTTTGCTGCGCGATGATCGGGATGTCGCCGGTAGGCGCCGAAATGGTCACCTTGGTCGGGTTGGCGGCAGCAATGGGTTTGCTGTTGGCGTCGGTGATGACGAGGTAAAGTTTTTGCGGGCCGCGGTACTGTTCGGGCACGTCGGCCAGGTCGAAACTGACGGTGAGGTTGCGCACGCGGCGTGCCTTGGCGGTCAGTTTGTCTGTTTTGCGTTCCATCTCGACGCGGAAGGATGTGGCTTTGAACCGGGCGGATTGGGTCTTCTTAACCTGCTCGGCCAGTTTGCTGTCGAGGTCGCCGATTTTGGCCGAGAGTTGGACGGTGCTATCGCGCAGGCCCGCATTTTCGGCTTTCAGGGCGGCGATCTCGGCTTTGAGCTGTTCGTTTTCAGCGCGCAGCACGGCAAGGATTGCCTCGTATTCGGCTTTCGCCTTTTGCAGGCTGGCTACCTGGCCTTGCAACTGGGACAATTCTTTGGTGTTCTGATTTTTCAACTGCTTGATCACGATTTCCTTCTGCTCGATCACCGAAGCGGACGCGCTGACCTTCCCTTCCAGTTCCTCGTTTTCGGATTGCACGCTCAGGAGTTCGCGTTGCAGGCTGTCGAGGCTGCTTTCCAGATTGGTCTTTTCCAGCGTCAGGGTCTCGATAAGTGCCGCCTGGCGGGCTTTTTCGGCATTTGCCGATTTGACAAACCAGATTACGGCGCCGAGAGCGGCTACCAGAAGAATGCCGGCAATGATGGCAATAGCGGTTTTTTGTGAAGACCTTGTTTCGTTGTCCATGGTAAATGCGTAGTTGAATTTTTGTTTGAACGATTGGATTGACAGCGCCAAAAACGGCATTTTTTGCCGATGCGTGTGCATGGGTAGGAAAAAAGGTAGTTTTGGGTTTCTTAAAACTACCGCAGCATCAGCCAATTGATTAATTCATCACAACGAATTGCTGGAGCAAGATTCCGTTTTCACTTCGGAGCAAGGCTGTATAAATGCCCGCAGGAAAAGCCTGTATGGATATTTCCCATGAAGTTTTTCCGGGAAACAGGTGGCGGCTTTGTTGGAGAACCGGCGTGCCTGCTGCATTCAGAATGGACAAAACAACCGGAGTAGATTGCGCGGATTCTATTTCCAACAAGACCGGATTTCCACGTTGAACAGGGTTGGGATTTATGTTGCATACCAAAGTACTCGAACCTGTTTGGCCAGTTGTCGAGAGCGGAATACACCAGAACATATCCACTTCATAAATCTGACCGCAACTTTTTGCATCCTCAAGTTCCAGCAAATATGTGCCTGGCTGCGGTACCGAAAACTCAATGTATTCATTGTGTACGCGTTGCTCAGGCGGGGTGAGAATATTTGCCTGAACGGATGTATCGGATTCCAGGGTCATCCGAACGGTGTAGGTTCCCAGTTTGTCCCATTCAGGGTAGCCTCCACGCACTCGAAACCAGCCCATACAGCCATCATCGGAATTAATCATCAGGTTGCGCATTTCAACCGGTCTAAGGTACACCACCGAAAAAGATTCGATTATACCGACATCCACACAACCGGGTTCCAGCAGGCCGGCTGGAAAATCTGTGACTGTGATTGGTGCATAAATTATCATTGGCGGGTTGCCTTGCCCAAAAATCGGACTGTTGATAAGATTGCCGCTGTTCCTTAAGCAAAGACTGCCGTCTGGCGACAGCGGGATCATGAAAAAACCGGTACCCGCAGCGCCGGGCCAGAGGCATGAGTCACTCAACACTGCAATATGATCTCCGTCGCCTGTAGGCGGACAACGATAAAGCGCAAAACCGATGCCGGGCATCGTTATGGGGTCGGGATCCATAAAAACGGCATCACCGTTATGATGGAGGCAAATCGTGTCTCCGGAACAGAGGAAAATGGTGTCTGGGGTGTTATCGTTGCTTTGCCCCATGATAGGGCCGATGCTAAACGTACCTACCCAACAGGCCCCTTCAGGTAGGGCAAGAGCGTGGTGTTTGATAACTGGAGACGGGCGTTGAGCGAGGACAAAAGCGGATGCAAGGCAAATAATTGCCGGGATTAGAAGATTGCGCATGGCGTTCGGTTTGCGGATGAAAAAAATAAAATGCACCCGAATGGCCACAAACACCGTGCCTTGCCCGGTTTTTTCAAAACAAAGAAGTTGTTTGACGCCTGGGTTGCCAAATACATGGCGTCATTGAATTGCCTTGAGCCGTTTTTTTAAATCCCCCCACAATCCCACAATGTCTTCCGACACCCGAAACCGGATCACCAATAGCGCAAACAGCAGGGCAAACAACCCGGAACGCAACGCGATGTTGAGGAGCGTATAGCCTGTGTCGGGCAAAAACCACACGGCTGCCATAGCGACCACCGCCAGAAAGCCGGCCAGAAGCATGCTCCGGGTGAAGGGCTGCATTCGGAATTTGTTCCACACCAGAATCAATCCAAACAGGTTGTAGCAGGTGATGGAAAGCAGTGTAGCCACTGCAGCGCCCGGCAGCCCGAGCAACTGGATCAGCCAGATATTGAACCCGATGTTCGCAAGGGCGAGCAGGCAAAGGGCAAACAGGGAGTACCGGTAATATTTCGAGTAGTACACCAATGGGCTGTTCAGGCTCACAGCCATCTCGATCAGTTTGCCGATGCACAAAAACAGCAACACGAATTTCCCTTGCGATACCTCGACTTTTTCGGGCATGAGGCGGTACAGATCGTCCACCGACACCCAGATGCAGCCGAAAAGCAGCAGGCCCGCCGTGAGCAGATTGATGGATACCTTGTGGTACAGGCTGCGCAGTTCCGTCCAGTTTTCCTCGGCCAGATACTTGGTCATAAACGGCACGCTGGCCGCATGCAGGCCCTTGATCGGGATGTCAATGGCTACGGCAATGTTGAGCGCGATGACGTAATAACCGGTACGTTTCATATCGGTCAGTGTGCCCACGAGGAATGTATCCGCCCGGACGGCGAGTAGCACCGCCACGCCTGAAACCATGATAAAACCGGCGTAACCGGCGATGTCGCGGCGCAACTTTGGGGTTAAAAAATCGAAATTCGGTCGGGCAAACCGCTCGCCCATGAACCGCAGGTACACCACCAGGGCCACGGTGACAATCGAAAAGTGTACGAGCAGCAGCCGGAGCACAGTTGGCAAGTCAAGCCAGCCTAACCAGAGCGCTACGAGGAACGAAGGCAACGCGAGTTTCAGGGAAAAATCGAAAAGCAGCGAGGGTACCACAATCCGCTTGAGGTTGGCGGCGTATTGCACCAAAACCGTGGCGAGGGTGTACAGCAGCGTCAGGGGAAACGCTACCCATAGGTAGCGCTGAAGCAAGAGGGAATCACCGGCTACTGCGGTTTTGATGTTTTCCCAAAAAAACAATGCTATGCCTGCACACACGGTCCAGCCGAACAGGCTGAGGCCAAGCAGAACCGTCAAAAACCCGTGATGTCCGCTGGGTTTATCTTCAAAATAGGGGAAAAACCGCAAGGCAATAGCGCTGCTCGCAAACGAAAACAGCGGGAACCCGATCATGCCGATGCTGAGCAGATACTGCACCAACCCGTAGGCTTCTACCACTTCCTTGCGGTTGTACACAAAAAGCGTACTGGCCACACCGATAGCAAGCCCCACAAAGTTGACAATCGAATGTTTGATTCCCTGTCGCTGAATGACGCCCATGTCCGGTTATTCCACCACTGCGAGCCGTTTCACCGTCGCGCCTTTTTCATTTTGCAACAAAACTGTGTACAAGCCGGTGCTCAGGTCGGCAGTGGGTACCTCGAACTGGTTTTCGCCGGCAAACAGGCGGTAGCGCTGCTGGTGGCAAACGCGTCCGGCAGCATCGCACAGCGTCACCGAGAGGTCCATCGTCTGCTCCGAATCTATGCGGAGCAGCGCGGGAACGCCGGCTACGACCGGATTGGGTGTAAGGGTGATGACGGTTGAGCGTTCCAGATCATTGGTGGCCGACAGGTTTTGCGTACGGAACGACCCGATTTGAGCATTGTCGTACGGTTGGCAAAAATCCCAGTCGCTGTATGCCCGTACGCGCCAGAAGAGTGTCCAGTTGTTGGGCATGGGTTTGTGGACCACGATGTGGTTGGTGTCCACCAGCGTTTCCGAAAAATACCGCGGCGTGAATGTCGGCGAGCGGCTGATCTCGACCGTGTAGTAACGCGCACCGGGCAACTTGTTCCATTTCAGTTCGATATGGTTGTACTGCACGCTTTCGCTGGAATCCAACGGGCTGACCAGGGTCACCTGGGCATTATCGTCCAGTTCGGCCAGGGGGTTAGTAATTTGCAGATACTGATCGTGTTCGCTGTGCAGGTTGGCCCGCACGGCGGCGATTTGTTCGTCGGAGAAGCGCGAAGCGCAGGCATCGTTGGCGTAACTCATAATCAATGAGCCGTCGGATTGAAACGCCACGCCGTTCGGGTCGTGCTGGAGCGTGCCGCTGCGCTGGTTGCCGTTGCACTGCCAGCGGTCGTTGAGGTAGTCGGGTTCGGTATCGCAGAAGCGGTCGCCTCCAATGTAACAGTTGGTGCCATCGGTTTTTTCCACATCGCGGGTGTTAACTTTTGTGGGGGCGGGTTGTGCGTAGTTCCAGGTGAACCCTTCCCAGCCCAGAAATGTATGCGGAAGCGAAAAATGGTGCCCGGCTTCGTGCGCCCAAGTGGTGTTTCCGGCGCCGGAGCAGCCGGTTTTCAGCACGATAGCGTCGTACCAGGAATACCCGCACGCCCCGGCAGGGTCGGCTACCACGAAGGCGTTCAAACGGTCTTTGATTCCAGGGATGACGGTGTTGATCATATTGTTGCCGCCGGGCCAGTCGTGTTCGTACCAACTGGAGTTGTTGTGGTACCGAACAGCGTCGCCGGGTTTCAGGTAGAAGCGGACAAAAGCGGGGGCGTATGCCTCGTTCATTTCGCAAATGGAGTTCAGGACAGTCTCCAGCGGAGCATAACCGCCGCCGGTGTTGGTACCTACGATATGCACGGTCATGGGCACATACAGCCAGGACGTGTCGCTGTCGCCGCGTTCGGTCGGGGTAAAAACGCCCGTATGGCGCTGGTACCAGTCGAGCCAATCCGAACTTCCGGTATAACCGCACCAGTTGGTGCCGCTTTGCTGAGCCGAGGCTAACAGGCTGATTGACAAATAAAAAAGTAGAAAAGCAATGCGCATTGCACGAGAAGGTTTGAGCAGTTGGTCGGTTGCCCGATCTTAAACCGCCGCAAGTTAGCACACCCGTATTGGTTCGCGCTGCCTGCAGGGTGTTACTTTTTTGTCAAGATGCCAACATTAGCATACTGAGGCACGAAAACACTAAAACCTTACTTCAAATACGCATCTAACCAGCGGAAAAACTCCCGTTGCCACATCAGGCTGTTCTGCGCTTTCGACATCCAGTGGCCCTCGTCGGGGAAACTGACCAAGCGCGAGGGAATGCCACGCAGTTGCGCTGCCTGAAACGCCTGCATACCTTCGGAAAACGGCACCCGGAAATCAAGTTCATTGTGCATGACAAGAATGGGGGTGTCCCAGTTTTTCACGTACAGGTGCGGACTGAATTTGGTCCAGCCGGCGCCCGCAGGGCTATCCCAGTACGGCCCGCCGAGGTCGTAGTTGGCAAAAAACAGTTCCTCCGTGGTGCCGTACCAACTGACGGTGTTGAACATGCCGCAGTGGGAAATAAACGCCTTGAATCGCTTGTTGTGGTTTCCGGCCAACCAGAACACCGAGTAGCCGCCGAAACTGGCGCCCACGGCGCCCATGCGTTGCGCGTCCACAAACGGCTCTTTGGCCGCCGCATCGGAGGCCGAAAGCAGGTCTTGCATAGCCTGCCCGCCCCAGTCGGTGCTGATAGCGGCGTTCCACTCCTGCCCGTACGGGCCGCCGGGCATGCCGCGCCGGCAAGGGGCGATGACGACGTACCCTTGCGAGGCCATCAGTTGCAAATTCCAGCGGTAGGAGAAAAACTGGCTGGTGGCCGACTGCGGCCCACCCTGGCAGTACAGCAGTGCGGGGTATTTCTTTTTGGCGTCGAAATCGGGCGGCAGCACCAGCCACACGTTCATGTCCTTGCCGTCGGTGGTTTTCACGGTGCGGCGCTCCACTTTGGCCTGGGCCACATTGTTCCAGGGTTCGGCGGTGACGGTGCTCAGGGCGCGGGCGCTGCCGGTTTGCGGGTCCACGAGAAACACCTCGGCGGGCGTGGTCATGGATACCCGCGCAGCCACGAGGCGGTCGGCGGCTACAAACAGCGAGGTGTAGTCGTGCTGGCCGGTGGTCACCTTGCGAATCTTGCGGTCGGCCACGCCGATCTGGTGAATCTGGTAGGTGAAGTCGTTGGAACTGAGAAAATACAGCGACTTGCTGTCGGCTGCCCATTGCGGGTGGTTGGCCTCGTATTTCCAGCCCTCGGTGAGTTCGGTGCGGTTGTTGTCGCGGGTGTCGAGCAGCATAATGCGGGTTCGGTCGGCTTCATAACCGGCTTTTTCCATGCTCGTCCAGGCGAGGTAGCGCCCGTCGGGCGAAAAGACGGGGTCGAGGTCGTAGCCGGGCATACCCTCGGTGATGTTGAGCGTTTTGCCGGAGGCGAGTTCGTACAGGTACAGGTCGGCATTGGTGCTTTGGGCTTCGGCGGTGCCTTGCAGTTTGCGGCAGGCATACACGATGAAGCGACTGTCGGGACTCCAGGTAATCTGTTCCATGCCGCCAAGCGGGCGCAAGGGACTGTCGAACGGTTCGTTCATAATGTTCACCGGGCTGCCAAGGGTTTTGCCGTTCTGGTAGCGGACGTAAAAAATGTTGCTGTACTTGTAGTTGTGCCACGATTTCCAGTGGCGGTAAAACAGCCCGTCGGAAATGCGTCCGGACGCCTGCGGCAGATCGGGGTACAGGTCGGTGGGCGCCTGGTCGAACTTGACGTGCTGGGTAAACAGCAGGTGCTTGCCGTCGGGCGCATACCGGAATCCGTTGATTTCAAAATCGGTGACCACCGCTACCGCTCCACCGCTCAGGCCGACTTCACAAAGTTTGCCGTCGCGGATGAAACCGATGCGCCTGCCGGAAGGGTGAAACGCCGCATCGGAAGCGCTGCCGGCGGCGGGATCGGTCAGCGGACGGGTTTCAAATGTTTGCAAATCAACAAGGAAAAGCCCGCGGGTGCTTTTGTTTTTCTCCATCTCGAACCGCTGCACGCCGTACACGGCATACTTGCCGTCGGGCGACACGCAGTCAATCCCCACGCGTCCGACTTTCCAGAGCAGTTCGGGTGTGAGCAGTTGTTTTTGGGTTTGGGAAATGGCCAGATTACTCATCAGCAATACGGATAGGATAAGAAAAAAAGTGCGCATACGATTTTGTCAATACTTTTGGCGGTGAACAAGGTTGGAAAGTTGGAAGGTTTCTGCTTGGAAGGTTTGCTAACCAGAAACCCTCCAACCTTCTAACCAGAAACCTTCCAACCTAACTTCGGGCAAATGTAACTGCACAACATGAAACAATACCTGATGGAGGGCATCGGAACATTTCTTCTGGTGCTTTTGGTCGTTTTGATTTCCAACAATGCCCCCGCGGCGTCGGCGCCTATTGCGTACGGAGCGGCGGTAACAGCCCTGCTGTACGCGGGCCGGGAGGTGTCGGGCGCCCATTTCAATCCGGCCGTTTCGCTGGCCATGCTCATCCGGGGCGGCCTGGAGCGCTGGGATTTCCCGTACTACCTGGCGGCCCAGGTTGCCGGCGGTACGCTGGGTGCCGTGCTGGCTATTTTTTTGATTCGCTGTGGAGGCACATCCGAAACTGCCCTGCGTACCTACGACCCGCTTTGCGCCTTTTTTGCCGAAGCAACCGGCACCTTCGCGGTGGCGCTGGTTTTTTTGAGCGCCGCGCAAACCAAATCCGGCGAAGACAGTCCGCACCTCGGAATCGCTACCGGCTTTGCCGTCATGGCGGCGGCTTTCGCGTTGCGCGTGGTGTCGCCCGCGGCGTTCAATCCCGCACTCCTGCTCGGCATGGCTATTGCCGGAAAAATACTCTGGGGCGACATCTGGCCCGGCCTGCTCGGTACGGCTGTCGGAGCCGCCGTGGCCGCCTCGGTATTTCGCAGCCTGCGCGACACCGACACCCGCTATTGAACATTCGCTACCATGACCAATTACGAATTGCTTTTCGAGGACGACCTCATGCTGGTGGTAAGCAAACCCGCCGGCCTGCTCACCATACCCGACCGCTTCGGCAACAAAGACAGCCTGGTTTCCGCGCTGGAACGCGACTTCGGCAGGGTGTTCGTCGTGCACCGGCTCGACCGGGAAACGAGCGGCGTCCTGTGCTTCGCGCGCACCGAAGACGCGCACCGGCATTTGTCCATGCAGTTTGAGCACCATACCGCCGACAAGTTTTATCTCGTGCTCGTGGACGGGGTGGTGCATCAGCAAGAAGGTGAAATCAACAAACCCATCGGCCCGCACCCGACCATCCCAAACAAGATGACCATTTCGCGCGCAGGTAAGCCCTCACTCACCTTTTTTCGTGTGCTGGAGCATTTCCGGCAGTTTACCTTGCTGGAAGCCCTGCTCAAAACCGGGCGCACGCACCAGGTGCGCGTGCATTTTCAAAACATCGGCTATCCCCTGGCCGTAGATGCGCTGTACGGCAAACGACCCGGATTTTTACTTTCGGAAATCAAAGGCAAGTCCTA
>CAYMQY010000182.1:242-8938 GCA_964392655.1 uncultured Saprospiraceae bacterium | reverse complement strand
ATCGTCGGCGAGACCGAGGAGACGTACCTGTTGGTGGATCAAGCGGGCGTACAGGTGTCGTTTCCCAAAGACCTGGTCGAGGCCAACCACCTTGCCATGACCGACACCCACATCGCGCTCACCGAGGCCCTGCACCGGAACTACTTCGTCAATGCGGTGCTGGAGCGCAATGCGGCGGCCTTCGAGCGGCTGTGGCGGCATTTTGCACAGGTGGTGGAGCACCGCGACCTCGTGTTCAGCCGAGCCGAGTATTTTCTCATCCGCCACGACAGACTCGGGGCCGGAAACACCATCTCCGGCGGTTTCGGTTACTGCCTCGGCGGGCTGCTCGAAGCGTGGTTTGTCACCCGGGAACTGTGGATGGAGCGGGAGGGGCACCCGTCGGGCTGCTACTTGGTCAGTGCGGGCGGTTCGCTAATGAGCGGCATGCACAGCGCTACCCTGTGGTCGCCCGACACGCAGTGCTTCGTGGAGGGCGTCAATGATCTGAAACCCGGACTGTACCCCTGGCTCCATAAATTGGAAGTCGTGTCGAAGCGCTACCGGACGCGGCTCGACTTCCAGTATTTGGCCATACAGCAGTTGCTGGAGGAAATCGGGGTTGTGGCGGACGGCGGATAATGATCCCCCGCTCACAACCCCAACTCCGCCCCATCTGCCCCGTCCTCCCCGGCGCGAATCACAAACCCCTTGCGCTCGAACAGCCGCCGCATGGCGCCGTTGGTTTTCAGGAACGTAGCCGTGATTTTGCGGTAGCCCTGCGCCCGGGCGATTTCGATGATGTAGTCGGTCAGCAGGCTGCCGATGCCCTTGCCGTGCCAGTTGTCGCCCACGAGGATGGCGTACTCGCAGGTGTCGCGCCAGGCGTCGCCGACGATGCGCACCACCCCGATAATTTGCGGCTTGCCGCCCTCCTCGATGACGGCCACGATGGCCATTTCCCGGTCGTAGTCAATCTGCGTGAAACGCGCCAGCATCTTGTGGTCAATGCCCGGCGTAAACCCGAAAAAGCGGAAGTACAGGCTCTCACGCGAAGTTTTTTCCACGAGTTCGGCCTCCAACGGTTCATCCTCGGGGCGGATGGGGCGCAGCAGGATTTTTTGCCCGCTCTTGTGCTCCACCGTTTTGATCCACTGCGTGGGGTAAGGTTGTATGCTGAGGTGCTCGTAGGGGTCGCGCTGGGTGCTGGGCGAGGACTCAAGCGTGACCGCCGCATCCAGCGCGATGCCGCCCTCGGCGCTCATGGCGAAGGGGTTGATGTCAATTTCGCTGATTTCGGGAAAATCCATGAGCAGGTAGGCGAAACGCACCAGCACGTTTTGCAACTGCTCCACCGGCACGGCGGGCAGGTGCCGGAACCCGTGCAGCAGGCGGGCGATGCGGGTGCCCTCCACGAGGTGGCGGGCCAGCGCCAGATTCAGCGGTGGCAAGCCGATGGCGCGGTCCTGCCAGATTTCGGTGGCCACGCCTCCGAGGCCGAACACCACCACGGGTCCGAACGTCGGGTCTTTCACCGCGCCGATGAGCAGTTCGTGCTGGGTGTTAACCATTTTTTCAATGGTCACGCCGGTGATGCGTGCGTCGGGGCGTTTTTTGCGCACATTTTCCATCAAAAAACGAAACACCTGCCGGGTGCCGAACTCTGTCTCGATGCCGAGGCGCACGCCGTGTACGTCGGACTTGTGCCAGATGTCGGGCGACTCCACCTTGACCGCCACCGCACACCCGAGGCTCCGTGCAATGGCGGCGGCTTCGTCCTCGGTTTTGGCTAAATATGTGGCGTTCACCGGGATGCCGTAGCAGGCCAGCAGGCGTTTGGCTTCGGCTTCTTCAAAATGAACGCGGCCCGATTTGCGCACGATGTCCACCACCACGCGGGCACCGGTGCGGTTGATGTCCGACAGTTCGATGGGCAGGTCGGGCGGGGTTTCATACAGCAGGTTGAGGTTTTCGCGGTAGCGCACCTTGTGCATGAACGTGACCACCGCCCGCTCCGGAAACGGATACCAGGGCACCTTGCCCGCTTCGAGAATGGCGCGTCCGCTGCGCACGGTTTGCAGGCCCATCCAACTGGCGTACACGGGTTTGCTGTGCACGGCTTTGGACTCGGCCACCACGGCTTGGGCCACAGCGTCGGCATCGGTCACGCTCTGCGCGGTGAGGATGACCAGCACGGCATCCACTTCGGAGTCGTACAGGCAAGCGTGCAGGGCGGCGCGGAACTGCTCCACCGTGCCGTCGCCGAGGATGTCCACGGGATTGCCCTTGCTCCACGCGGGGGACAGCACTTTGTCGAGCGCGGCGATGGTGTCGGGCGAAAGCGTAGCCAGCATGCCGCCGCGCAGTTCGAGCGCGTCGGTGGCGAGAATGGCCGGACCACCGGCATTGGTCACGATGGCGAGGCGGTTTCCGGCAGGCAGGGGCTGGGTGGCCAGGGCTTGTGTACAGTCGAACAGTTGCTGAATCGTCTGAACCCGAATGATGCCCGCGCGGCGGAACGCGGCGTCGTACACGGCGTCGTTGCCGGCCATGGCGCCCGTGTGCGAGAGCGCGGCGCGGGCGCCCTGCCGGCTGGCCCCGGCCTTGAGCACCACGATGGGTTTGGTGCGGGCAAAGGCGCGGGCGGCGCTCATAAACCGGCGTGCATCAGTCAGGCTTTCCATGTAAATCAGGATGCAGGCCGTGCGGCTGTCGGAGCCGAAATAGTCAATCAGGTGGTCGAAACCGATGTCGGCCATGCCGCCGATGGAAACGAAGTGGCTGAGGCCCACGTTTTTTTCGGCGGCCCAGTCGAGCACGGCCGAACCCATGGCCCCGCTCTGGGAAATGAACGCCACGCGCCCCGCCGGCGGCATGGTGGGGGCGAAAGTGGCATTCAATCCGATGGCCGGCGTGAGCAGGCCGAGGCAGTTCGGTCCGATGAGATGTACGCCGTTGGCGGCGGCCTGGGCCTTGAGATCGCGGAACAACTGCTCACCCTCCGCACCGGCTTCCTTGAAACCGGCCGACAGCACCACCGCGCACTCGGCTCCGGCTTTTTTGCAATCGGCCATGAGTGGCGGAATAAGCGCTGCGGGCAGGGCAAATACCACGAGGTCGGGCACTTCGGGCAGGTTGGTCAGCCGGGCGTAGCACTTCGCGCCTTGCAAGGTTTTGTACTTCGGGTTCACGGGGTACACGGCGCCCTTGTAACCGCCCGAGAGCAGGTTACGCAGTACGGCATGGCCGATTTTTTCCGCTTTTTCCGTAGCGCCTACGACGGCGACGGAGCGGGGGTAGAAAAATTTATCGAGGGTTTGTTTCATTTAGCCGGATCGGAGGTATTGAGTTTTTCAAAAACGCAAACGGCAAGTTTTGCAAACGCCGGTAGTTTTCTGTTGACAGAGGCCTTGACGGATGCCCCGCTGCCGGCATGGATGAAGTTGGCTATGTCGTCATAAGACCAACCCAAAGCACTTTTCATGGCTTTGAAACGCTGTTGCCACTCTTTCTCCGAACAATCCAAAAACTTCTCCTGAATGAAAGCGAAAATTTCCTCCGGATAATCGTCGCGTTGGGTTAGTTCCACAAAGCGCAAACGGACATCGGCTTCCGTAGCAAACGGATTTTCACTTATTACATCATATCTGACCTTTTTGGCCACAAAGTCGAAACCGCTTTTGAAAAACTCGGCTTTTTTTTCGTCCGGCAAGCGGGAGTACCAGTCGGCATAAGCAAAGTCGGCCTGCTCGGAGGCCTCGATGTTTTCTTTAGAAAAGTCCATAACGGGAGAGGGATAATCGGTTGCACCAGGTATCGAGATAGGTCTTGTTGACGGTCACTTCTCGCAAAAGAAATTTGATGTCATCCAGTTGTTTGGCGCTTTGGGAAAGCGCATACCAGCGTAACTTGGAAATAATCAGATCTTCGGGGGAAGAAATGAAACACTCAATATCCATGAACGTCACTTTGTGCCTTCGCTCGAATGCCGTCCAGTTGTAATCACTGTCCTGGTAAAGCATCATATCGTATTTGATGCCCGTGTCGAAGTCTGTGAAATTAAATAGTATGCCGTGCTTGGCACTCTCTTGAAATTGCTCCAAAAAGGGTAGCCAGTTCGGGAAATGCCGGATGACTTTTTCAATGTGGTGCGGGTAAATTTGAAGCACACAGTCAATATCTGCCGTAAATCGAAACCGGTTGTAGTAACTCATGGCAAAGCCTCCCACGATCATGTAGGGGATATTCTCTTGCTCGAAAACAGCAACAATTTTTTTTAGGCCCTGCTCAAAATTCATGGCCCAAAGATAACAAATGTTGCCCTTTGAATTATAGGCTTCGTATAAAACTATTTACCCGGTTCTTCTTTTCGCTTCGGCACTGGATCATACCCAAACCCACCCCAGGGATGACAGCGCAAGATGCGCCGAATGGCCAGCCAACTTCCCTTGAAAATGCCCCATTCCTCAATGGCTTCCACGGCATAATGCGAACAGGTGGGCTTGAACCGGCACTTGCTCGGCCCCAGCATGGGCGACAGCGTGACCTGGTACAGCCGGATGGGCAGGACGAATATTTTCCGGATGATTTTTTTCACGGCCCAAAGGTAGCAAAGGCCATACTTTCGCAGCAGTTATGAAAATCGCTATCGCCCAATTGGATTACCACATCGGTAACTTCGAGGACAACCTGCAAAAAATGCTCCGCGCAGTAGAGCAGGCTCGCTCCCTCGGCGCCGATCTCGTGTGCTTCGGCGAACTCGCCGTGTGCGGCTACCCGCCCCGCGACTTCCTGGAATTCAACGACTTCATTCTCCGCAGCCAGGCTTCCGTGGAGGCGCTTCGGGTTGCCAGTACCGGCATCGGTATCGTGGTGGGAGCGCCCACACCCAACCCCGAAATCGAGGGCAAAGACCTGCACAACTCGGCCTACCTGTTGTACGAGGGCCAAATTCTCGGCGTGCAACACAAAGCCCTGTTGCCCACCTACGACATCTTCGACGAGTACCGCTACTTCGAGCCAGGACGGGCGTTCCGCACGGTGGCGTTCAAGGGCAAAAAAATCGCGCTCAGCGTGTGCGAGGACATCTGGAACGTGGGCAACGAAAACCCGCTGTACACCATCTGCCCGCTCGACGAGATGATGCCCGAAAAACCGGATTTCATCCTCAATCTCTCGGCCTCGCCGTTTAGTTATTCCCAGGCGGAGGAGCGCATTCACGTCGTGAAGTCCAACGTATACCGCTACGGCATCCCCATGTTTTACACCAACCATGTGGGCGCCCAGACGGACCTGATCTTCGACGGCGGCAGCCTCGTGGTGTCGCCCGACGGGCAGGTTTTTGACGAAATGCCCTACTTCGAGGAGTGCCTGCGCGTGTACGATCTGGACGAAGTTATGGCCGGAGGCCGCACGAGCGAGCAGCCGAAGGATAAAATCAAACTCATCCACGACGCGCTCGTGGTCGGTATTCGCGACTACTTCCGCAAACTCGGGTTCAAAAAAGCCATTCTCGGCCTCTCGGGCGGCATTGACTCGGCGGTCACCTGCGTGCTCGCCGTGGAAGCGCTCGGCGCCGAAAATGTGCGCGTGCTGCTCCTGCCCAGCCAGTTCAGCAGCGGTCATTCGGTGGACGACGCCCGCCACCTCGCCGAAAACCTCGGCATCCGCTACGATATTTTGCCCATTCGTCCCATGTTCGAGGCGTTCGAGGCTGCCTTGCAGGAACAGTTTGAGGGCCAGCCGTTCAACGTGACGGAGGAAAATATTCAGGCCCGCATTCGCGGCACCTTGCTCATGGCCATGAGCAACAAATTCGGAAATATCCTGCTCAACACCACCAACAAGAGCGAAATGGCCGTCGGCTACGGCACGCTTTACGGCGATATGTGCGGCGGCATTTCCGTGCTCGGCGACGTGTACAAAACCGAGGTGTACGCGCTGGCCCACTACCTGAACCGAGACACCGACGTGATACCGAAAAACTCCATCGAAAAACCGCCCAGCGCCGAACTGCGCCCCAACCAGAAGGACAGCGACAGCCTGCCCGATTACGACATCCTCGACCGGGTGCTGTACCAGTACATTGAGTGCCGCCAGGGGCCGCGCGAATTAGTGGCAATGGGCTTCGACGAGGCCCTCGTGGCGCGGGTGCTGCGCTTGGTGAACATCAACGAGTTCAAACGCGAGCAGGCTGCACCGGTACTGCGTGTGAGCCGCAAGGGTTTCGGGATGGGGCGGCGTATGCCGATTGTGGGGAAGTATCTTTCATAAACCAGGGTGTTTTAGTGTTTGAGTACTCCCGGCACCCCATCCAAACACTAAAATACCCAAACACTAAAACACCCAAGCACTCATAAATTGAAAATCACACTACTCGGCACCGGAACCTCGCAGGGCGTGCCCGTCATCGGATGCGACTGCCGTGTATGCATGTCCGACGACCCTCGCGACCAACGCTTGCGCACCGCAGCGCTGATTGCGCACAACGGTGTCCACATACTCGTGGATGCTGGCCCCGACCTGCGCCAACAGATGCTCCGCGCCCGGGTGCGCCACCTCGACGCCATTTTGCTTACCCACGAACACAACGACCACGTCATCGGTCTCGACGATATTCGCCCGTTTAACTTCCGATCCGGTCACCCGATGGCGGTGTACGCGCAGGCCCGCGTGGCCGCTGATGTGCGCAAACGCTTCGAGTACGTGTTCGGCGACCCTATCCCCGGACTGCCGCGTATCGAACTGCATACGATGGACGAAAACTCCCGCCTGAATCTCAAAGGTGTGGAGGTGCAGGCCGTCGGCATTCAGCACGGGCGCCTGCCCATCCTCGGTTTCCGTTTTGGCGACCTGACGTACCTGACCGATGTAAAAACCCTGCTTCCCGAAGAACTGGCCAAAGTGACGGGGACGCGCTTCCTTGTCATCAGCGCCCTGCACCATCGCCCGCATCCCACCCACCAAACCCTCGAAGAAGCACTGGCGCTCATCGCCCGGATTGAGCCGGAGCACACCTGGATCATACACGTCAGCCACGAAATGGGCCTCGCTACCGAAGTGGAGCCGATGTTGCCGCCCGGTGTCTCTTTAGGCTTTGACGGGCTGGAAATCGAGTTTTGATGGTGGGCACAGTCTTCCTCGCATTCGCACTTTGGCGCCACCGGTTGTGTGCGGCGGCGCATTTGGGGAGCCTGTTTGCGCGGGCGGTCGGGGGTGGGGCCGGGGTCAAACGCACACGCCATTATTTCTTCGGAACCATGTTCCTCGGTGCTGTTTTCGGGCGGCTGCGCGGGCGGGCACTTGATGCAGTAGAAATGCAGCGTTTTGCCAACCTGGCTGCACTGGCAGGTTTTTTTGATGATCTGGTGGACTCTACCCCACCCCCGCACTTTAGTCGGGAGGCCGGGGGTGGGGTAGAGTCCTACGGTCGCTCCGCCGACCCCTCCGGTCTGGCCCTTCGTCTGTTGCAGCAAGCATATACGGATGTGCCGGCCCTTCACGCGGAGGCGTTCCGCGAAAACCTGTTGCGCGTTTTTCAGATTGAAACGGAAGGCCGGCAGCGGAAACAGCCGGCTCCGAACGAGGTGGAAATCGGCCGGTTGACTGCCGAAAAAGGCGGCTGCTCCGTGCTTTTGTTTCGATACCTGCTTACAGATGAACTTTCAGTTGCCGAACAGCGGGCGATTTTCGAGTTCGGCCACTTCGTGCAGCGCTGCGACGACATTTTCGACCTGTGGCACGACCGGCAGAGCGGCACGGCCACCCTGGCTACCGTTTGGGCCGGACAAGGCGACCTGATGCAACTGGAAGCGCAGTTTGAGCGGCAGGTTGCCGTAGTCGAAGCCGCATTTCGGGACATCCCGGTTTCGGTAAAACGGCGGGAAACCGCGATCCAGACGGTGTTTTTTTTAGTGGCCGTTACCCGTGTTTGTCTGCGGCACTACCGTTGGTTGCAAAAAAAGCACGGAACTTTGCCGCTCGAAAACCGCCGCCGGATGGTGGTGGACATGGCCCGCTGGAAATTTCAACTTCGGGTAGTGGCCGAATTTTTCGCATTTCGCAAATCGCTCAAAACAACACTGTGAATCCAGTTATCGAAACATCCATACGCGCCGGCATCGCCCTCAAACAGGCCGTGCTGAACGATCCGGTTTTTTTAAAAAAAATCGAACAGGGCGCCGAAATCCTGTCGGACGTATTCCGGCAGGGCGGCAAGGCGCTTTTTTGCGGCAATGGCGGTAGCGCCGCCGATGCGCAGCACATCGCCGCCGAATTATCGGGCCGTTTTTACACCGACCGCCCGCCCCTGTACGCCGAAGCGCTGCATGTCAACTCGTCGTACGTGACTGCCGTGGCCAACGACTATGGCTATGACCACGTGTTTTCCCGCATGGTGGAAGCGGCAGGCCGGCGCGGCGACGTGCTGGTAGCCATCAGCACCTCGGGTAATTCATCGGGAATACTCGCTGCTGCGGAGAAAGCCCGGCAACTTGGCATGACCGTGATCGGCATGACCGGGTCCTGGTCGAAGCTGGACGACACGACCTATCTCGGCGTGATCGCAGCGAAGGCGCTTGGCGTCGAGCAGGCGACCGAGACGCAGACGAAGAACACCGGCCGAGTACTCGCGAAGCTTGAGCGGCGCGGCGTGATCGGACGTCGCGTGCCGATCGGTCGCCACGAGCTGAACCCCCGACCGGGCTACGTGGTCTGGC
>CAYMQY010000182.1:0-232 GCA_964392655.1 uncultured Saprospiraceae bacterium | reverse complement strand
TGATCCGACACCGTTGATCCGGGAAACGGCGCGAGATCCGACACCGTTGATCCGAGTCCCGAGCGGGAAACGGCGCGAGATCCGACACGAAACGGTGCTGGATCCGACGCGAAACGGTTCGAGATCCAACACGAAACGGTGCTGGATCCTGACCCCCTACCGAGCAGTAGCACCGAGAAGAACACCGAGGAGGACACCGAGGCCGAGCCCGAGCCCGGACCGGCCACCGCAC
>CAYMQY010000181.1:2518-8987 GCA_964392655.1 uncultured Saprospiraceae bacterium | reverse complement strand
AATTTGTTTTTTTTGTTTACCCCCCTCCTGTTGTGCGTCCTGCCCTGTCAAGGCAGAGTTAAAAAAACGAGTTGATCCCCTGAATTTTAGTATTCGTCTTCGTTGAAAAAGAAGTCGTCGTGCCTAGGGTAATCCGGCCAGATGTCTTCGATTCCTTCGTACATCTCCCCGTCATCTTCGAGTTCACTGAGGTTGTCAATTACTTCAGCGGGAGCACCAGATCGGATGGCATAGTCAATAAGTTCTTCTTTGGTGGCCGGCCAGGGGGCCTCTTCGAGGTGAGAGGCGAGTTCGAGCGTCCAGTACATAGGTGTTCCGGTTTATGTAAAAAATAAATGTTTAAAGAATAAGCATGGCGTCGCCGTAACTGAAAAAGCGGTATTTCTCTTTGACAGCCTCGTTGTAGGCGTCCATGATGAGTTCGATGCCGCCAAAAGCACAGACCATGATTACCAGACTCGACTTGGGAAGGTGGAAGTTGGTGATCATGCTGTTGGCAATGTGAAAATCGTAGGGCGGGTAAATGAATTTATTGGTCCAGCCTTCCACCGGCTTGAGCAGTTCCTCCGCAGATACAGCAGTTTCGATGGAACGCATGACCGTAGTACCAACGGCACATACTTTCTTGCCTTCCACCTTGCTTTTATTTACTGTCTCGGCTGCTTTGGAGGAAATACGGAAGTATTCAGCCTCCATTTTGTGCTTCGACAAGTCTTCCACATCAATGGTTCGGAAGGTGCCAAGTCCGATGTGGAGGGTCAATTCAGCAAAATTTATCCCCTTCAGTTCCAGCCGTTTCAGCAATTCCCGGCTGAAGTGCAACCCCGCGGTAGGCGCGGCCACAGCGCCGGTTTCCTTGGCGTATATGGTCTGGTAGCGTTCGCGGTCAATATCTTCCGGCTCCCGCTCGATATACTTGGGCAAAGGTGTGTTGCCGAGTTTGATCAACTCCCCGTGAAACTCCTCATCCGGGCCTTCAAAGAGGAAACGGATGGTTCTTCCGCGCGACGTAGTGTTGTCCACGACTTCCGCCACCAGGGCATCATTTCCGTTTTCGTCTTCGAAGTAAAGTTTGTTTCCCACCCGAATTTTGCGGGCGGGGTCAACCAGAACGTCCCAGAGGCGAGCATCGTGGTTAAGTTCACGAAGCAGAAACACCTCGATTTTGGCGCCAGTTTTTTCTTTCTGGCCAAACAACCGGGCGGGGAACACCTTGGTGTTGTTGAAAATCATCACGTCCCCATCGTTGAAATAATCAAGCACATCCCGAAACACCCGGTGTTCAATTTTGCCGGTATCGCGATGTACGACCATGAGTCGGCTCTGGTCGCGTTCTTCCGCCGGATACTGCGCGATGAGTTCCTTGGGTAAATTGAAGTTAAAACTGCTTAGTTTGGTGCGCATGAGTTGCTGAAATCAAGGAATAGGAAAGACGTTTGGGCGTCAAAAATGCCCGCAAAAATAGAATTTCTCCACAAACGCAAAAGCGGGTAAATAGTTTTTACTGCCACAGATTGACTGGAGCCTCTCCGGGAAAGTTGCATGGATACCCGAGCCGTGCCTGATCAGGCCATAGCGAATGATTTTTGCGATTTTTTACGGTCGTGATCTTTCAGGTAAATCTTCCGCAACCGAATACTTTTCGGCGTTACTTCCACATACTCGTCTTCCTGGATGTATTCGAGTGCTTCTTCGAGCGAAAAACGGCGGGGAGGTGCAATGGAAGCCTTGTCGTCCGAGCCGGAAGCCCGCATATTCGTCAGTTTTTTGCTTTTGGTCACATTGATGACGAGGTCGCCGGTGCGGTTATTTTCGCCAATCACCTGGCCCTCATACACTTCTTCGCCGGGTTCGATGAAAAACACGCCGCGATCCTGCAGGTTGTCGAGGGAATAGGCAATAGCAGTGCCCGTTTCCATGACAATCAGGGAGCCGTTCTGCCGACCAGCCATTTCTCCCTTCCAGGGTTCGTATGTCAGGAAACGGTGGGTCATGATGGCCTCTCCCTGGGTAGCTGTCAGGATGTTGGAACGCAAGCCGATAATCCCGCGGGACGGGATTTCAAAACGCAGGATAAACCGGTCGTTTCGCGGCTCCATGCTTTTCATCACGCCTTTCCGACGGGTCACCATCTCGATGCATTTTCCACTGGAAACCTCCGGGACGTCAATGGTCAGTTCTTCGATCGGTTCGTGTTTTTGTCCGTTGATTTCGCGAACAATGACCTTGGGCTGGCCAATCTGGATTTCATAGCCTTCCCGGCGCATGGTTTCGATAAGGATACTCAGGTGCAAAACGCCGCGCCCGAAAACCATAAACGAATCAGCGCTATCCGTTTCTTCCATGCGCATTGCTAGGTTTTTTTCCAGTTCTCGAAGCAAGCGGTCGCGCACGTGGCGGCTGGTTACGAACTTGCCTTCCTGCCCGAAAAACGGAGAGTCATTGATCGTGAACAGCATGCTCATCGTCGGTTCATCTACGGCAATAGGGTCAAGTCCCTCAGGCTTTTCCGGATCGGCAATGGTATCGCCGATTTCGAACCCTTCGAGTCCAACAACCGCACAAATGTCGCCGGCTTTCACCTCGCTGATGTCTTTCTTGGCTAATCCATCGAACGTGAACAGCTGTTTGATCCGGTGCTTCTGAACAGTACCGTCCTTTTTTACGAGTGCGACCTGCTGATTAGCCAGCAAAGTGCCACGCGAAAGGCGGCCTACTGCAATACGACCAACATAACTGGAGTAATCCAGTGATGTAATGAGCATCTGAAGTGACCCCTCTTCCACCTTGGGTTCTGGGATGTACTTCACGATGTCCTCAAGCATGGTTGTGATGTCTTCGGAAGGCTTTTTCCAGTCGTGGCTCATCCAGTTCTGTTTTGCCGAACCGAACAGCACCGGGAAATCCAGTTGATCCTCCGTGGCATCTAAGGAGCACATCAGGTCAAAAACCTGTTCGTGCGCCCAGTCGGGATTGCAGTTGGGTTTGTCTACCTTGTTAATTACTACGATGGCTTTTTTCCCGAGTTGAAGGGCTTTCTGGAGAACAAATCGCGTCTGGGGCATAGGTCCTTCAAAAGCATCTACCAGCAAAAGTACGCCATCGGCCATATTGAGTACGCGCTCGACCTCACCGCCAAAATCGGCGTGGCCGGGCGTATCAATCACATTGATCTTGACGCCCTTGTAATTGATCGCCACGTTTTTGGCAAGGATGGTAATGCCACGTTCGCGCTCGAGGTCGTTGCTGTCCATGATGAGGTCGCCGGTTACCTCGTGTTCCTTGAACACTTTGGCCGCGTGGATCATTTTGTCAACGAGTGTGGTTTTGCCGTGGTCAACGTGCGCAATTATGGCAATGTTTCGGATATTCTTCATGTGTTTCAAAATAAGCCGCAAAGGTACTGCTTCTTGTCGTCAAAAAAAGGGTATCTTGAACTGATATTTGTTAACGAATGCAGAATTTGAGGCATTGGTTTTGGACGCAGGTCAAAATATTGTGCATTGCGAAATAATATTTCACGCTGACGCAATGTTAAGTTTGGAAAAGGCACGCGAAAAACTTTTTTACTAGCCGGGATGACTTTGCTGAAACCGGTTCGTCTGAAACGTCATTTCAGGGTTAATTTGAGAAATGTCAGTCGTTCCAGGGGTATTTGTGCGGTTTTTTTCTGGCCAGAATATTCGCGCGGGCATAAAGGATTTTTCGTTGATTCGGGATTGAGTTGTCGTAAACGATCAGGGCAGGCGTAGCAATTCCGAGTTTTCCACTCGTATCAAACCCTAACTTGATCACCGCTGATTCTCCGGGCATGATCGGGTGCGCAGGGACATCGTATACCACACAGTCGCAGGTTGTTTTGACCGCTTTGATCAAGTACGGAATCGAGCCGGTGTTGGCAACTAAAAAAGCCCCTGTGAGAAAAGCGCCTTCCGTTGAGTCCGCGAAGTAAATGGTGTCTTTGTCCCAGGTTGTTGTGGCTAATTGTGTTTGTTTTTGCTGTTGCCGCAACCAGTCAATCAGCATAACGGTTTTAGACTGGGTTGGCTCGGAAGTTTGACGGTACGTGCTTTGAATATCATCATCTACCCCGGACCCGGTACTTTTAAGATACTCTACTACAAGTGCCTTCTGCTCCGGCGAGAGGCTTTTTAGTGCGGGGCGAATATCTGAAACAGGTTTTTGAGCCAGACAAGTAATTGTTGCCGGTAAAAAAACTCCCCAAAAAAGAAAAAAAGGGCGCATACGTGAACGGTTGGATTTGTGCATGGCGGCAAAGGTAATATAGCCGCGCAAAAGGTAGTTTTACCCGGTGAGGTGTAGCAGAATATGCAAATGAGTTTCAAACAGTAGTACGCGAGTATTTTTTGGCACATTATTGGGCATTGATTTGTCTCAGAAGTTAATACCTTGGCCCCGGCCTTTTCTTCTTTTAATTTTATTCCCTCCCTGCCGTCGGCGTATTCATGCTTGAATAAACAGCGCTCGTTCCTCACACGTGCTGTTTAGAAGAGGCTAACACAATCTTTCCAATCCGTATCTCCTGTCCCGGCCAACCGGCTTCTCATGTAAAGGCAAACGGTCCGCGTTTGTGGCTGTTTTTCTGTGCCTGAAATGCTGATCAAAAATTTTTTGACCACTTCGATTCAAACGAAAATCGAGGTTGTTCAAACGCCGAACAATTTTATTCAAAACAATCTGTGACTCCTACCAAATCCTTAGTTATGCTAAACGGCAACATACTACCTGCTCATTACCGCATTGCAAGCAGCCTTAAATCCAAAAGTGGATTTTTAATACCGGCGATTGCTTTATTTCTCGCACTGTTCTTCACCCAACGGCTGGAAGCCAAAACCTGTGTATTTGATTACTACATCCTGGCTTCCAACAACCCGTTTGGTTCCTGCCCGGCGGGGACAGATACGATCATCATTCGCGATTCCTTCGTGGTGGATGTCAACTATGAGCCAATTATCGGAGGGGTGCCGTTTGAAGGGCTCCTGCTAATTGATGGCGGTGTAGTGCAATGGACCTCAAACGTATTTCTCAAACTGGGTCCGGCCGCAAAGGTTGTGTTGGTCAATGGAGGCCTTTTCCGCCCCTTGTCCAGCAATGCTCCTGATTGCAACCAATTTCGTGCATTGTATTTTGACACCAAGAAAACGGTGGACTGCAACGGTTCCACCGCGCCACATGCCTTTTCGGATGTCAACAACGCCGGCTGTGTCACCATAACCGGCATTTGCTGCAACGCCTCAATTCTGGCAATTGACAGCTCCGGAACATACAACGACCTTACGCTTTGCCAGCCAGGTGACACCGTCCGTTTGTCTGTAATAGCCAGCGGCATGCTCAACTACTCGTTTTTCTGGTCGCCGAATATCGGCCCTGGAGCCGGGCCTTACGCTACTGCACCGGCTTCCAACACCACCTATACGGTCAACATGACCGCCATTTTTGACCCGTACGGCCCTGAACCTCCTTATGTACTTTCCTGCGGGAACTCAGTCACCGTTAAAATAAACCCACCGATAAACGTCAGCGCAACAACCACTTCGGTGCCCTGCCTGAATGTGCCAACAGGAAGCGTAACCCTGACCGTGAGCGGCGGTTCTGCCCCGTACACCTACCTGTGGTCGAACAACGCGACCACGAAAAATCTGACCAATGTCTCGGGTGGCACCTATACGGTTACGATTTCCGACAACAAAGGCTGTGGCAGAACATTCAGCGTTACGGTTCCGGTGATGGATAATGTGCCGCCCACGCTGACCTGCCCCGCAAATGCCGTCGGCACGGCCAATCCGGGCGTTTGCACCACCTTGATTCCGAATATTAATGCAGTTTTCAGTGACAACTGCCCTACCGTAGGTGTTACCTACTCCCTCAGCGGCGCCACAACCGGCAGCGGCTCCGGTCAATTGTCCAATACGGTGCCGTTTTCGAGCGGTGTCACCACAGCGACCTACTCCGTGAACGACGGTGCCAACACGGTTTCCTGCAATTTTACCGTGACCGTCAACGACACGCAACTGCCAACAGCCTCCAATCCGGCCCCTCTTAACGGCATTACCTGCTTAGCAAACGTGCCGGCACCTAACCCGGCAGTAGTGACCAACGAAGCCGACAACTGCGGTGTCGCAAGTGTTACCCATGTCACTGATGTGCTTGCAAGCGGCAGCGGCTGCCCCGGTGACACCTTGATTATACTGCGTTCCTACCGCGTTTCCGATGCAGCCGGGAACAGCATCACCGTCACACAAACTATCCGTGTTGTGGACAATATTTCTCCCACATTTACCTCGGTTCCGGGCAATGTCATGGTCAATTGCCAGTCTATCCCGGCCGTTGGCGCTCCGGCAGCGAGTGATAATTGCGGTGGCGGGGTCGGAATTGTGTATAATGGCGAAGTCCGCACGGACGGCACTTGCCCCGATAATTACTCCCTGAAACGCCGCTGGACGGCCAC
>CAYMQY010000181.1:0-2418 GCA_964392655.1 uncultured Saprospiraceae bacterium | reverse complement strand
CGGCGCTGGAGCGCTACCGACGCTTGTGGAAATTCCACCATCGGCACCCAAACCCTGACCGTCAGAGACCAGGTGGCGCCTGTCTTCACCTTTGTGCCCGCAAATGCCACTATTTCCTGCGATGCCATTCCGCCGGTCGGTACGCCGGTCGCGGCGGACAACTGCGCTGGTATGGCGACCATCAATTACGACGGGCAAACGCGCAACGACGGCCCTTGCCCGGGCAACTACTCGCTTTCGCGGCGTTGGACTGCGGTAGACAATTGCGGAAACACCCGCACTGCCGTTCAAGTACTGACAATTCGAGACGTAACTGCACCTGCATTTACGAGCGTGCCGGCCAACGTAACGGTTACTTGCAATTCCATTCCGGCGGTAGGCACGCCTTCGGCCAGCGACAATTGCGATGCCACGGTCACAATTACCTACAACGGTGATACGCGCATTGACGGCTCTTGCACCGACAGTTACACCCTGAAACGTCGCTGGACAGCCACGGATGATTGCGGGAATACCAGCACAGCGGAACAAACGGTGATTGTACAAGACTTGACGGCTCCGACATTCACTTTTGTCCCGGCAGACGCGACGGTAAACTGCGAAGCAATTCCGTCCATGGGTATACCGTCGGCCACAGACAACTGCGACAACAGCGTAACCATCACATTCGCCGGCGTGTCGCAGTCCAGCGGCAGTTGCGCCAGCGGCGGTACCGTTACCCGGCGCTGGATTGCTACGGACAACTGCGGCAACACGGCTATTGCCGAGCAAATGCTCACGGTGCAAGACACGACCAAACCGGTTTTCACCCTCATCCCTGCCAATGTCACGGTAACTTGCGACGCCATCCCGGTGCCGGGTACCCCTACTGCCACAGATAACTGTTCCACCGACGTAGATATCAATTACAACGGAGCCGTTCGTACCAACGGCCCCTGCCCCGACACCTATTCCCTGCGCCGCAAATGGACGGCCACCGACTTGTGCGGCAATACGGCTACGGCCGAACAAATCATTGTGGTGCAGGACCTCGTAGCTCCGGCGTTCACCTTTGTTCCTGCAAATGCCATCGTGAATTGCGATGCTGTCCCGACGGTGGAAACACCCGAAGCGACCGACAACTGCGATAATTCCGTAAGCATCACCTATGACGGCGAAACCCGTACTAACGGCACCTGCCCCGACACCTACACGTTGCAGCGCAAATGGACCGCTACCGACAACTGCGGCAATTCAAAAACTGCCACTCAGGTTATTGTAGTACAGGATGTTACCAAGCCGGTTTTTGTCACTTTCCCGACTGATCTTACCGTGGAATGCGACAACGTGCCTACGATTGGCACACCCTCAGCAAGCGACAACTGCACCGCTAATGTCATCGTTTCCTTCAACGGAGAAACCCGGGAAAACGGCGCTTGCACCGACACCTACGTGTTGAAACGCCAATGGACGATAGCCGATAATTGCGGCAACACCAATTCTGCAGTTCAGCGTATTTCCGTTCGCGACCAGACAAAACCGTTTTTCACATTTGTCCCGGCAGATGCGACGGTCAGTTGCGAGGCGGTACCTGCAGTCGGCACACCTGTGGCAAGCGACAACTGTACCGCTAATGTAATCGTCTCGTTCAACGGTGAAAGTCGGATTGACGGTTCGTGCACAAATACCTACATACTCAAACGCCAGTGGACGGCTGCCGATGCTTGCGGAAACACAACTTCCGCCGTACAAGCGCTGACGGTTCAGGACGTCAAACGCCCGGTGTTTACCTTCTCGCCGCCCGACGTGACAGTGAGTTGCGAAAATATACCGGCAGTGGCAGTACCGACGGCGGTTGACAACTGCGCCGCTACCGTGCTGATTGTTTACGAAGGCGAGACGCGTACCAACGGCGTTTGCCCCGACACCTACACCCTTTTGCGCCGCTGGACGGCTTCGGATTTTTGCGGCAATGTCCAATCGGTAGATCAGGTCATTACAGTACGCGACATTACCCGCCCGGCATTCACGTTTGTACCGTCAAATATTACCGTGGACTGTTCTGCGGTACCGACGGTTGGCACGCCCACCGCTACGGATAACTGTGACGGCGCTGTCACCATCCACTATGACGGTGAAACTCGTGCGGACGGCGCTTGCCCCGACACGTATGTTTTGCTGCGCCGCTGGACGGCAACCGACAACTGCGGGAACGAAGAAAAGGTCCAGCAAAGCATCACAGTTCGGGACCTGGTCGCCCCGGCGTTTACGTTTGTGCCGGCAGATATTACGGTGGCTTGCGACGCGGTGCCTGCCGCGGGAACTGCGACCGCCACCGACAACTGTGACGCGTCCACTTCCATCGTTTACCTTGGTGAAACACGCACCGACGGGCCTTGCCCCAATACCTATGCGCTGACGCGCCGCTGGTCGGCTACC
>CAYMQY010000180.1:0-9026 GCA_964392655.1 uncultured Saprospiraceae bacterium | reverse complement strand
GATGGTTTTCGGGCAACTGAATGGAAAGTCCGATGTGCAGGTCGCCGAAGTTCGGTTCCAGTACGTATGCCCAGCAGGATCTGGCCTGACTTTCCCGCAGGGAATTGTCCAGTTGCAGGGTAGCCTCGAAGGGCAATGCGCGGGTCACAGTGCCTTTTGCCAGCGGCGTAGCCCGGCTTGGGTCGCGCGTTTCGGCGGGAAAAAGTCCCACCACGGCGCCTTCGTTCAGGCTTTGAATCCAGCCGGCGTTCACGACCACCGATCCGGGGTCGTTCCAGCGCACCACCGAATAGTACGACGGGCGTTCCAGCAACCGGCCTCCGAGCAATTCCTGATCGAGTGCGCCCTCGGCCTGGGGTTGCTGGTTGGGCGCTATGCTGCTCATTTCCAGGCGGATTTGATCAAACAGACCCCGGTACGTGGTGCTGGGCGGCGCCTCGCTGAGTTTTTTACTCAGGGCGTAGGTGAGCGAACCGAGCAGTTGGCCCTGTTCGTCGCGGGCTTCGAAGTTGAGCTGGTTGTGGGCTGCGCCGAAATAGGCCACCATTGGAGCGAGTTCGCTGGCGCCCACGGCGCCGAATTGGGGCGCCGTAAGCCCGTCGCCCGAACGGCGGGAGGCGGCGGCTTTGTATTCGTCGGAGGCCATAGCCACGTCGGTGCCGCGGGCGGGCGCCATGCCGCGGGTGCCGGTACCGGAGTGGCAGGCATCGAGCACCACCATGAGGTTGCCGGAGGGGCCAAGGCGTCCGCGCAGGTCGGTGAACAGGTTGTTGAGTTCGTCGTCGCGGATGAGGTTTTCGCCCTGATACACGCCGGCCTGATAGCGCAGGGGCGAGTCGTAGGGCACGATGGCTTCGTCGTAGCCGTCGAGTTCGTCGCCGTTGTCGTCGGCTACCTGCTGGCCGTGGCCGGAGAACTGGAAGTAGACCACGTCGCCGCGCTGCACGCGGGGCAGGAATACCGATTTCCACATATTCAGAATACCCGCGCGGGTAGCCTGCTGGTCTTTCATCAGGAAGATATTGTCGTTGGGCACGCCGCGCCGGCGCAGGGCATCGCTGATGACGGCGAGGTCGTTCGTGGAATTAATATGCTGCCAGCCGCCTTCCTGCGGGTAGTTCCCGATGCCGATAAGCAAGGCAAACTTTCGGCCCGACTGAGCCGACAACGAAGTGTGCCCGGCCAACAGCAGCAGAATAAAAAAGAAAGTCAGGCTTCGTGCAATACCACGTGCCGGACGCAAGAACACAGACGTCGTTTCCATGACAACAAGTTTTAAATGACTCCAATGAATACCGGCGGAGGGCCAAGGTTATCAGGGAGCAGGGAATTTCCGGCGAAAAGTAAAAAAGTTTGTTTGTCTTGCCGGTTGTTATTTTTTTTCGCCTCAGATTTGATGGGCTTGCCGATTGTATGGCAACCGAACGTATTCATTGCCTAAAACTTTTTACAAATGGAAAACACGCAACTCGAAGAAAAACTTGATTCGGCGCGGCTGGCCATTCGTGCGCAAATAACCGACCATAAGCAAATCGAGGAACTTGCGCATGACCTTCGCAGAGCCGGGAAGTACCACTATGCCGGCGAATTGTATGGCTTGCTGCTGAAAGGCGGCGGCGACGCCGGCCAGCGAAAATACTGGAACAAGCACCTCGCTTTTTGCATCTACAAAGACCCCGACCAGCCCTCGTCGTCCAAGTACGATGCCGCCCTGCACTACCTCCGCCAGTCGGTGCCGCTCGAATCCACCCGCGACGCGGAGTTCCTCGGCACGGCAGGCGCGATCTACAAGCGCAAATGGCAGTACGACAACCATTTTCAAAACCTGATCTTCTCCGAGCACTACTACCGGGAAGGGTATCTCTCCTGGCAAGAACGCAACGGCGATCTTGGCAAAATTCAGCCCGACCGCCTGGAGGGCGATGATGACCGTGGCTATACCGCCATCAACTATGCGTTTGTGGCTGACCTGATTGCCTTTGTCCGCTTGCGGGAAGTCGGGGATTTGAAAAATACCGAGATGTCGAAATCGGCACTCGACCGGCTCAAAAAAGCCCGCGAAACACGCCTGTACATAATCCGGAAGCTGCTCGGGGAGACGTTCATTCGCTTTCCGGAAAAACCGGATGCCTCGCTGGGTGATGCGCTGGGAGCCTGGGAACTCACTACGGTGGCCGAGGCTTATTTCGGCATCGGCGAATACGCCGGCGCAGAATTTTTCTTCCGCAAATACCGCGAGCACAACCTGGACGTCTGGCAGGCGCATACCACGGCAGAGCAGCTGATGCGCCTGGCCGAAATTCAGAGCCGGATCGGTATTCGGCTTGGCGACATATCGGCCCATCCGGACTTGCCGGTTTTTGATAAAACGAACATTTTTGATGCTGCCCAAAAGTGCCTCAAGGCACTCCACCCAGGCGCCGAACCGCCCGACAACAAGACGCTTTCCATTGCATTTGGCGGCAAGGTCGGTCTGGCCTTGTCCGGTGGCGGTTTTCGCGCAGCCTTGTACCACATTGGCGTTTTTGCCCGCCTGGCCGAACTGGACTTGCTGCGCAACGTGGAAGTTTTGTCCTGCGTATCGGGCGGCTCCATCGTGGGCGCCTACTACTACATGTTACTGAAACGCGAGATGGAGCGCCACGGCGAGGCGATGAGTCAGATGCACTACATCCACATCGTGCGGGAAATGGAGGCTACTTTCCTGTCGGCTTGCCAAAAAAACCTGCGTATGCGCATCTTCCTGAATCCTTGGGACAACCTGCGCATCTTTTTTCAAAAAGACTACACGCGCTCGCACCGGCTGGGCGAACTGTACGAGAAACACCTGTATCGGAAAATTGTCCAAAACACCCACCCGGAAGGCAAGCCGATCCTGATGCATACCCTGCGCATCCGGCCCGCCGATGTGCCGGAGGGAAAGGAATTTAACCTCAAGATGGAAAACTGGAACCGCAAGAACAAGGTGCCCATGCTTGTGCTCAATGCCACCAGCCTGAATACCGGACACAACTGGCAGTTCACCGCCTCCTGGATGGGCGAACCGCCTGGAAATATCAGGCAGGATGTGGACGCCAAGCCGCGCCTGCGCCGCATGTACTACCACGAGGCGCCTGCGCCGTATAAAAACAACATCCGCCTGGGCCATGCCGTCGGAGCCTCGTCCTGCGTGCCCGTCCTGTTCGAGCCGTTGGTGATGAAAGGCCTGTACCCCGACATTGAACTGGAACTGGTGGACGGCGGCGTACATGACAATCAGGGCATTTCCAGCCTGCTCGAACAGGAGTGCAAGGTGCTGATCGTGAGTGACGCCAGCGGCCAACTCAGCGACACTACTTCGGCCAGCGGGGGTTCGGCGGGGGTGTTTTTCCGGTCCGACAGCGTGCTGCAGGAACGCGTGCGCGAAAGCCAGTTGCTCGACCTCAAGGAACGCGAGAACTCCGCCCAGGTGACAGCCATGATGTTTGTACACCTGAAAAAAGAATTGGGCAAAGACCCCGTCAACTGGAACACCTGCGAAGAGCCGGAACGCACTATCGCCACGCCGGAAGTCGCGCGTCGCGACCCGGACCTCACCAAATACGGTATCCGGCGCACGGTACAAACGGCTCTTGCCGAATTGCGCACCGACCTCGATGCGTTCAACGATGCCGAAGCCTACGCCCTCATGTACAGCGGCTACGCCCAAACGGAGCACGAAATGCGCCAACCCAAATTTGAATACCTGACAAGTGGGATCAGCCGACAGTCCTGGAATTTTCTTGACATCGAGGACCGGATGCGGCATGTGGCGCCGAGCGAAAGCCTGCTTGGCAGGCTTCGGCTCGGCGCATCGCTGCCGCTCAAGGCGTTCAAAACCAGTTGGCTGTGGTCATTTATCGGGATTGCTCTGGGCTTGATATTTCTTGCCGGCCTGATCTATGTCCTGTATTTCATGTTCTGGGGAAAATCCTACACCTATACCTTCGGGTTTACCAATAAAACCTTACAGACTGTCGGATTAGTCGTACTTGGTTATTTAGCCACCTTGTACATCGGTTCATTTGTATCCAAAGCCATGGACTGGCAGAACACCCTCCTGAAATCCGCCGGATTGGTTGTGGCGGCCTTTTTCTTGTCGCTGCTCAGTTGGGTGTACCTGGCCGTGCTCAACCCCGTGTACCTCGGCTACGGAAAACTCATGCGCCTGGATCGGGAAGACTGGTTTAAAAAATGGCTGAACAAAATCTGGGACTTCATCCGGTAAACTAAAACACTAAAACACTTCACCCGCTATGAAGCAAAAAACATCCCGCGCCCAGGGTACGCGTTATTACCCGAAACGTTACGATTTCGACCCTGCCTCCCGCGATGCCGTTCTTGATGAAGGGCTGGTTTGCCATGTCGGTTTTGTGCGCGAGGGACACCCGTTCATCATTCCGACCGGCTACTGCCGCGTGGGCGATACGCTGTACCTGCACGGCTCGGTGGGCAGTCCGTTTTTTATGCAAATGGCGCAGGGGATACCGGTGTGCGTTACCGTAACCCTCGTGGACGGCTTGGTGCTGGCGCGCTCGGTGTTTCACCATTCGATGAACTACCGTTCAGTGGTGGCATTCGGCAAAACCCGTCTGGTGACCGACGACGCGGAAAGGTGGCTCGCGGCCGAGCGCTTTGCCGAGCACGTCGTACCCGGGCGCTGGGACGATGCGCGCCAACCCACGCCGGGCGAGATGAAAAAAACCATGTTCATCGCCGTGGAGATCGAGGAGGCTTCCGTCAAGTTTCGGGCGCACGGCGTGGCCGACGACGAGGCCGACATGGAGCTGGAAGTATGGGCGGGCGTGCTTCCTCTGCGCCTGACGGCGGGAGCGCCGGAGGCCGACGAAAGCGGGGTGGCCGGGTTGCCGGTACCGGAGTATGTGGTTGGGTACGGGCGGGGAGGTAATGCTGATTGAGCAGATGCAAGACGGTTGAAGAACCTGCTCCATGAAAATCAGGAACCAGGGGTGGTAATTTTCATGGACAAAACACTTTTTTAACAAACAGAAAAAATTTCACTCCCCCTGATAACCTTTCCCTGTGAGCAGGATGAATGGGCAACATCAACCTTCTTCACTCACTAAAATGCATTTTCCTATGAAGAATTTCCTTGTGCGTGCGCTTGGCGCCGCTTTCTGCTTCACAGCCCTGATCAACGTTGCATCTGCTCAAATCGGTACCGGTACCATGCCGAGCAGTACAAGTACCACGTCTTCCTCCGATGGCGGTAGTGGCTCCCTGGGTTCCGCACCCGTCACCAAGAAGATCGTTTGCAAGAACGATGCCGTCAAGGTGGACATCAAAAGTGGCGCAGTGGACTACCAGTTTTACTCCACGGATGCCAAAGGCAGCATGACACTGGTCAAGTCCGGCCATGTGAATGAGCCTACGGACAAAAACTCCCTCGTTGACCTTAACCTGAGCAAGCCGGGTTCCGAAAGTACGGTGCTGATTATTACGGCTCAAAGCGATGCCGATGTAGTTGTATCGGCTGTGCCGGATGCTGTTACACCCTCTACCTCCTCTTCCAAGGAGCTGATTTCCACCGACAACTACGCCATCATTGATCTCAAAACCAAGTCGAGCGTAGATTACGAACTCTGGGTGAAAGAAAACCCCTTCAGCGATTTCGTGAAAGACCCGAAACAGTCCGGTACTCTCCCGGCTCCGGCGGATTTAAACCTTCTCAACGACATGGTGATCGGCAGCGAAACTGCCTACGAAATCAAGGTAGTTCTGAAGGCGCCGCAAGGCGATAGCACCGCTTCGGTCAAGTTCAGCGAGACGAAGCCGCAGAAGTAAGCAAACAGGAGCAATTCACATAACTTGCAGCACAACGGGCCGAGGTAATCTCTGGCCCGTTTTTGTTTTTGTTGTACTTTGGCGACGAAAAAACCGCTTCAAGTGATAACCAAAACATAAAAGGAGGATTAATGGAGAAATCATTGACTTACGAATCCGACGAGGTATTGTTGGAGTCTCTACGAAGGGGAGATTCCGTGGCTTTCGAGTTCTTGTACCGGCAATACTACAGGATGGTTGCCAAACAAGCAAACGATCGCGGGTTGCAAGACTCCGATGCTCAGGATGTGTTTCAGGAGGTGCTGATCGTGTTGGTTCGAAAAATCCACGACCCGGCATTTGAACTAAGCGCCAAATTGAGCACATACCTGTTCGCAATTGCCCGAAACCTGCTGTTGAAAAGAAGCAACAAGCCTCCCGTTCTGTTCCATGCCGAGGGTATACTGGCCTCCCCGGAAGTACAAATGACAGACACCGGCCCCGACGAAATGGAAGAACGCCTCATTGCCGTAGTTCGAACCCTGGATTTGCTTGAATCGGAATGCCGCACACTGCTGTTGCTTTCCTTTTATGAAAAACGCTCACACGCCGAAATCGCCGAAGAGATGGGCTACACCGAAGCCTTTGTCAAAGTCAAAAAACACCGTTGCCTGAATTACCTGCGCAAGCACGTCAAACTACATCCGCTTTTCAAGGACGATTAAAAATAACGCCTTATGATCGCATGGAATAACTCCAACTGCCCTGATGAAAACATAAACACAAAATCGCCTTTAATAAAACGCTTCATGAACGAACAACACATAGAAACTATCCACCTGTACCTCACGGGTGCCATGGACGCTCTTGAACGACAAGCCTTCGAAGCCGCCATGCAGGCCGATCCGGCCCTGCGCGAAGAAGTCGAACTGGAACGTATTCTTTTGAACGCAATCGAGCAGTCCGGCACACATAGCGAGGCGCTGAAAACCATACAGGCTGTTCAGGAAAAACTCCGTGCCGAAGGATTTTTCAAGTCAGAAAAAGCCGCCGACACACCGGTATTCCATATTTCACACACTAAAAAATTCAACATTATGAAACGCTTGATTGCTGTCGCCGCCACTCTGGTTGTTGTGGCCGGAGGTATCTGGTTTTTTATGAATCAGGATAAACCCGTGGATAACAATGCGCTCTTTGCCCAATTTTATCAACCCAAAGAGGACGTTCAACGCGCCAAAAACATCCTTGAGTCTCTGGAATCCTACGGCCTTGCCGGTGTACAAACCGACACCGACACGCTCAAAATAGCCCTCGAACTGTACGAGACCGACAAATACGACGAAGCGCTCGCGCTGCTCAAAGGTTTTGCCGAAACCCACCCGGAGAATGATGTGGCTCAATACTACATCGGCGTGATCCACATGAGTCAGGGCCGTTATGCCAAAGCCATCGAAGTGCTGTTGCCCATTTCGCGTTCCGAAGAATCCGCTCTGAAAAACGATGCTCTGTGGAACCTCGGCCTGTGCTACCTCAAAACGGACGATGGTGTCGGCGACGCCCGCGAGGCATTCATCAAACTCTCCAACGACAACACCTACTCCAACCACCGCGGCGCCAAAGCCGTACTGGAACAACTGCTTCCGCAGAAATAGGTTTAGTGGAGGTTTAACGGGTTTGGCGGGCTTAACGGGTTGAGCGGGTTAGATTGATTCCTGCTCCAACCCGCTCAACCCGTTAAACCCGCTCAACCCGTTAAACCCGCTCAACCTTTCTTAACCTCTTCATCACACGCAGGCTATGTTGAAAAAATTGTTTTGGCCTGCCGTACTCAGTGTGTGCTTTTCGCTCCCGCTGCAGGGCGGCACGCCGCAGACTGTGGCTCAGGAAGTACTGGATCGCCTTTATGCCACCAACGGTAACTACCGGTTTAAAAAACCCAAACTGACCATGTCACCCGAAAACAGCAAGGTTGCGGCTTTTAGCCCCTGGAAAAATGCCATCGTGCTGGATCAAAAAGCCTACGATATCTGCCGGTCATTTGGGCGCGACTCCCTCTCTGCGCTGGCGTATATCCTCGGCCATGAACTGGTACATGCGTACCAGACCGAAATCAAAAGTGGACGCATCCAGACCAACTTCCTGGCCTACAACCACCACTATACCGCCGATACCCGTATCGAAAAAGTGGCGGACGTACAAGGATTGTTCAACGCCTGGCTGGCAGGCTACAAAGCGCTCCAGATCATGCCCGACCTGATCGAGCGGATTTACAAGGACTACGGACTGCTTGGAAAAAGCCTGCCGGGTTATCCCACCCTGACCGAACGCCGGGCCACTACCGACGAGGTACTGGCCATTGCCCAGGATCTGCGCGACGTGTTCGAAAGCAGCAACTACCTGCTCGTGATCGGTCGGCACAGCCTGGCCGCTGTAGGCTACGAGTACATCATGCAATACTACCAGGGGGCGGAAATTCACAATAACCTCGGTATCGCCTACACCCTTAGCGCACAGGAGTTCTGGAATCCCCAGACGGATAAATTCATTTACCCGCTGGAGGCCGACTGGCACACCAAACTGGCCCGAACCAGCCGTGGGCAGGAAGCCGCCGACCCGGCGCTTCAGCCGCTACGCACCGATTTTCTGGAAAAAGCCGTCGCGCAATTCCGCGCTGCCGCCGACCTGAATGCCGATTATCTGGCTGCCCGAATCAACCTCGTATGCGCATTCAACTTGTTGGGCCGCTCCACGGAAGCGCTCAAATATGCCGAAGTTCACCTGCTGAAGCACATCAGCGGACGCAAAAAAGTGAAAGGCCCGGAGTCGGAAATGGCCGAAATCGCGCTTGGCATTACATACGCCTTGTTGCCCGGCGGCAATCGCCGGGCAGAGGCGGAGGCTATTTTCAAACGCCTGTCGGCCGGCGCTCATGTCGTCAGCGCCTTGTACGCGCAGCAGAATCTGCAATGCCTGTACGGTTCCGCCACGGAAAACGTATTGACCAATATGCCTTTGCCGGCGGCATTGCGCCAACAGATCGCCCAGATGGAACTGGGCCGCACCAGCGATTTTGACAAGTTGACGCTGGATGCCAAAAGCGAGATCAGTTTTGCCAAAAAACGCGGCGCCACGGCTACAGGCACCGGCACATTTGTGTTTTCCAACGGCCGGGGCAACTTAGTCAGCCTGATGCGTTTTCAAAACCGGACACTCGCCGATGT
>CAYMQY010000179.1:0-9075 GCA_964392655.1 uncultured Saprospiraceae bacterium | reverse complement strand
CCACCCCCCGCCCCCCCCCCCCCCGCGCCGGCCCCCCCCCCCCCCCCCGCCTGCTGGGGGGCCCCCGGGGGCCCCCTCCCGTCATTTTCAGACCCCGAGTTCGCGTTTCACTTTCGCAAACGCTGCCACGCATTTTTCCAGATGCTCCTGGTCATGAGCGGCAGACAATTGCACGCGGATACGGGCTTTGCCTTTAGGTACCACCGGGTAGAAAAAGCCGATGACGTAGATGCCCTCGGCAAGCAATTTGCGGGCAAAGGTTTGTGCCAGCGGCGCGTCGTACAGCATGACGGGTGTGATGGGGTGTTCGCCCGGTACGATGTCGAATCCGGCGGCAGTCATAGCCTGGCGGAACCACCGGGTGTTGGCTTCCAGTTTGTCGCGCAGGCTAGTGGAACCGCTCAGCAGCTCCAGCACCTTGATGCTGCCGCCCACGATGGACGGCGCCACCGTGTTGGAAAACAGGTACGGGCGCGAACGCTGGCGCAGGATTTCCACGATTTCTTTTTTGGCCGACGTGAAACCGCCGCTGGCGCCGCCAAGCGCCTTGCCCAGCGTGCCGGTGATGATGTCAATTCGGCTCATCACGTTGCGGTATTCGTGGGTGCCGCGACCGGTTTTGCCGAGGAAACCCGTAGCGTGGCATTCGTCAATGCCGACCATGGCTTCGTAGCGGTCGGCGAGGTCGCAGATTTTGTCCAATTGCGCGATGGTGCCGTCCATGGAAAAGGCGCCGTCGGTGAAAATGAGTTTGCGCCGGGCGCCGGCGGCGTTGGCCTGTTTGAGGCAGTCCTCCAGTGCATCCATGTCGTTGTGCTTGTAGCGGAAACGCTGGGCCTTGCACAGGCGGATACCGTCAATGATGGACGCATGGTTCAGTTCGTCGCTGATGATGGCGTCTTCCTCGCCAAGCAGCGGCTCGAACAGGCCGCCGTTGGCGTCGAAAGCCGCCGCATACAGGATCGTGTCCTCCATGCCGAGGAATTCGGCAATGCGGTGCTCCAGTTCTTTGTGGATGTCCTGCGTGCCGCAAATAAACCGCACCGACGACAAGCCGTAACCATGCGTGCGTATGGCTTCGATGGCCGCCTCAATGACCGCCGGGTGGCTACTCAGTCCGAGGTAGTTGTTGGCGCAAAAATTCAGCACCTGAGGTTGCGCAGTGGTGTCAATCACCGGCCCTTGCGGGGTTGTGATGATGCGCTCTTCTTTGTACAGCCCGGCCTCGCGGATGCCCGCGATTTCCTGTTCGAGCGATGGTTTTACGTTGGTAAACATGATTTGATTTGCGTTTTATTCCAAAGTTGGATGTGCAAACTTACGCCGAACTCATCGCTACTCAAAACCCGCCTTCCATACCGCCGCCTTCTTCGCCCATTTTCAGGTTTTTGCGTTTGAAGAGCGAAAGATCGAATTTTCCGAAACGCCAGGAAAAATTCAGGCGAACGAGTTGCGGGTCGCGGATACGCCACGACTCCTGGATAAAAAAGTCCGACTCCGAGTACGAGCCGGTTTTGCGGCTGCGGAAAATATCCTGCACGTTGAGCGTGATCGTGGCTTTGCGATCCCAAAGGTCTTTGCGCAGCGAAAGGTCCACGAACCACACCGGAATGGCATAGCCTTGTGCCGTGGAACTCGGGCCGCCGCCCCAGCCGCCCCAGCGGGAACCGCCACCAAGGGCAAATGCCGTGCGGCTCTGGTAACTGCCCGACACCTGGAAGGTAAATGCTTTGGGAAGTTTGATATTCAGGTTTTCCTTGACAAACCACGTGAATTGCTCCCGCGAAAGGTCGGCCTCCACGTTGCGTGCATTCACTTTGGAATTGTAAAAATTCAGGTTGCTGGTCAGTTCGATGTTTTTCCAGAATGTGTTCTTGAACGTCACTTCCAGGCCGTAGGCGGTGCTGGAGTTGGAGTTGGTGAACGACGATACGATTACGTTGCGCCCAAGTTGGTCGTTGTATTCGGCAAACTGATAGCCGCTGATCAGGTCGGTCGCCTCCTTGTAGTACAACGTTGCCAGCATGTTGTGCGACTTGCTGAAGATATTCTGGTACGACAACTCGAACGAGTTGGTGAACTCCGGCAGAAGCCCCGGGTTCCCGCGTTGCAGCAGCAGGGAATCCGAAAAATCGGGGAACGGATTGAGTTGAAAGAAGTTGGGCCGGTTGATGCGCCGGCTGTAGTTCGCCTGAATGTTGTCCTCTTCGTTCAATTTGTAGGTCAAAAATACGCTGGGGAACAAACTCAGCGGATACTGATTGGAAAAAGTAGAGTCCACGTCGAGCAGGTCGCCGGTGTAGTAGGAACTTTCGGCGCGCAGGCCCAACTGGTAGCCCCACTTGGGGAACGAGTTGGTAAACGTCGTGTAGGCGGCGTACACCTGATCGAAAAACTTGTACCGGTCGGCGAAGGTCGGCGCCCGAACGAACGAATCGGTAGTGGCATCGTACTGGAAACTGGCGTTGTCGCTCGAATACTCGCGAATAGCCGCGCGGGCGCCGGCCTCCACCTTCATGCTGCCGTTGATCGGGTTCACAAAATCCGTCTGGAACGTGTACTGGTTGTTGTTGCCGGAACCGTCTTGTCGCTGGCGGGAGGCCAGGTTCGTGCCGATGTAGTCTGTGGTAAATATTCCCGTATTTTCAAACTTGCTCCTGTTGACATTCACGTCGGCGGTCCATTCCTTGCCGGCCTTCGGAAACAGGTATTTGTACAGCAACTGTGTACCAAGGTTTTGGAAACTGCGCTCACTGTCGGAATTGCGAAGCGCCGAACTGCTGGCGACACCTGCTCCAAGCAGCGTATCCGTCACAATCAGAATGTCGTCGAGGGCATCGAACGCGCCACTGGTAAAATTTCCGGTAAATGTAAGCGTGTTGCGGTTGTTGATAAACCAATCGACGCCTCCCCGGAGTGATCCAAATGTGCGGTTGTTGATGCTACTGGACGTCTGGAACACATTGGTCAGGGGGCTTCCGAACAGGTTGTAGCGGTCGGTCTGGCCGTCGCCAAGGGTTTTACGCATCATCAGGCCGCCGCCTAGGAAGGCGTTGAACTTGCCTTCGCGGGCATTCAGGTCGGCGCCCAGATTGACGCGTGCACGCGAGTCAATACCTGCCCGGATGTTGCCGTTGTACCCTACCCGGCGGTCTTTTTTGAGCACGATGTTCAGGATGCCCGCGTTGCCGCCGGAGGCGTCGTATTTGGCCGAGGGGTTGGTAATCACTTCGATGTTGTCAATGGATTCCGCCGGAATCTGGTCCATCGTGAGCGTGGTGGGGCGGCCATCTACAAAAATCTGCGGAGCCGCATTGCGCATGGTGACGTTGCCGTCAATGTCCACGTTCACGGAAGGCACATTTTTCAGAGCATCTTCGGCGGTACCGCCGGCAGCCACGCCGTCCTTGTCCACCTTGTACACTTTTTTATCTAATGAAAGGCTGACTGTGGACGCCTCTCCGGTGACCGTCACCTCCTTGAGCATCCGGGAAGAGGTAGCCAGCGCAATATTGCCGAGGTCTTTATCCACGGCGTTCAGGTTGAAGCCGCCGTTTCCGCTACCCGGAGGCGGGCCGAAGGCTACTTTTTGCTCTACGTTGGCATAGCCGAGATAACTGATTTTGAGCGTAAACTGGCCCATCACGGGCAGGTTTTCCAGACTGAAATCGCCGTTTTCCTCGGTCAATTGGCCGGCAATTACCTTGGGCTGCATGGACTTGGCGACACTGTCGAAACGCATGGCACTCAGTTGTACGGAAGCAAAGCCGATGCCTTTGCCGGTAGCCTCGTCAATGACTTTGCCGTAGAAACGCCCGACGTTCATCTGGGCGGCGTTTTGACCCATGTTGCCGCGTCCGCCCATGGGAGGAATTTGTGCAAAAACAGTTTTGGTTGTGAGAATCAGCGCAAAGGCTGCAAACAGAAGTTTGAAATTCAAAGAATTGAATAACATCAGGAGGAAGTGAATAAGGTGTGCGAAGTTGAATACCGGCTTGAGGCGTGCGAAGAACATGGCGCCATGCCGCAGGGTTGTTGGTATTCGACAAAGTGCCTGTACTTGAATCGGTTCAGTCAAATATTCTCAACCTTTCGCAGTCCTTATCCTTTGGCGCGTTCCAGTTCCACAGCGCGCCGCTCAATTGCCGGAACGTTTTTTACCACCATTTGCAGGGTATTCCGGATGCGTTCCTCAAACAGCACGATCATCCCTTTTTTGAGGTTGTTGACCGTCTCTTCGTTGTAGTGGCGCACGGTGATGAGTTCCAGCCCGTCTTCCCGCTTTACCCGGAAATCATCGGAAATGCCTTTGATAAATTTTTCAATCCGATCGGGCACGTTGGGCACGCAGATCGAGAAACTGATGGCGGTATTTTGCATCATATTCACGAAAATGCGCAGTGCCGCCAGGTCGGCAAACAGGCGGGCGATGTGCTGTTCGGCCACAAAGGAGTAGTCGTTGGTGATGATGTGCAGCAGCGTCTGGTTTTTTTCCACCACGATTATGGGCGGGTAGGTATCGTCGGTATCGCTGCTGATTTCGGTGCCGGGCGCTTCCGGGTTCAGGAAGGATTTTACAAACAGCGGGATGCTCTTGTTTTGCAGCGGCTTGATGGTTTTGGGGTGAATGACCTGCGCGCCGTAGTACGTCATCTCGATGGCTTCGCGGTACGAGAGCCGGTCGAGTTTGACGGTGTTCTCGAAAAGACGCGGGTCGGCGTTGAGCACGCCGGGCACGTCTTTCCAGATGGTCATACTTTCGGCATCGAGGCAAAAGGAAAAAATGGCGGCGGAGTAGTCCGAGCCTTCGCGGCCAAGTGTGGTGGTGAAATTTTCGGAGGTAGAACCGATAAAACCCTGTGTCAGCACAAAACCACCCTGATCCAGCAGCGGCTGAACGGTTTTCAGCGCGTTCGGCTTGGTTTTTTCCCAGTTCACCCAGCCTTCGCGGTAGGTATTGTCGGTGGCTACCACATCGCGGGCATCGAGCCAGTGCGTGCGCAAACCGACCTTGTTCAGGTAAGCCGCCACGATTTTGGAGGAAACCAGTTCGCCCACACATACGATCTGGTCGTACATGTAGTCGTAGTTGTCTGAAGGTTTTTCTTCCAGCACCCAGTCGGCTTCCACGAAGGTGTCGTTGACGGCGGCAAAAACCTCGTCGCCGGCGTCAAACAGTTCCCGCATCAGCGTGTAGTGCTGTTCTTTCAGCGCCTCAAAAAGCCCCTGCGCCTCGCCGGTTTGCTTCGCATGCGCAGCCACGACTGCTTCCAGCGCATTGGTGGTTTTGCCCATGGCCGATACCACGACTACGAGCGATTCGCCGCGGTAACGCTCCAGAATGGAGGCGACATTTTTTACTGCTGCGGCATCCTTGATGCTGGCGCCGCCAAATTTGAACACGTTCATAGTGTGTGGTTAATCAGTTGATTGGTTGACTGGTTGACTGGTTTTTATTAGGGGCGCAAAGGTATGACCGTCTGAAAGTGGTTTGAAAAAAAGGTACTTGAATTTGTTGCGCAGCGTGCGCCGAAAAAATGTAAAATGTAAAACTAAAAATGTAAAAGTTCTCGTGACCCCACTTTTACATTTTTAGTTTTACATTTTACATTTTGAATTGGCGCGCTTAGCGGGCAGGAAACCGCCACTTCCGCACAAATTCCCACACGACAATCCCGGCAGCCACGGCAATGTTCAGCGAATGTTTCGTGCCGAATTGCGGAATTTCGATGGCGCCGTCGCAGGCTTGCAGCGCGTCGTCGGACACACCGTCCACCTCGTTTCCAAAAACGAGGGCACAGCGTTCTCCCGGTTCGGGCTGAATATCCTGCAGCCAGACTTTCCGGGTGGTTTGTTCCACTGCGAATACCCGATAGCCCGATTTTTTCAATTGCGCGACGGCATCCGCCGCATGCTCGGCCGATGACCATGCCACGGTTTCGGTGCTGCCGAGCGCGGTTTTGAGAATTTCGCGGTGGGGTGGTACGGCAGTGATTCCGCACAGGATGATTTGCTCTACGGCAAAGGCATCCGCAGTGCGAAACACAGAACCCACGTTCAAGCCCGAGCGCACATTGTCGAGCACCAGTACCAGCGGGATTTTAGCCGTTTCGGCAAATGCGTCGGCGCTCAGGCGCCCCAGCGCGTCCATACTTAGTTTTTCCAAAATAAAGGAACAAGGCTACATGATGAATGCCGCAAAGGTATCGCGTAATTTTGCCCCTCCCAATCACACAATTTTCCATGAAATGAATACCACGCTTGGACTGAAACTCCCGACCGATCCGCGCTGGGCCAATCTGGCGGAAATGGACCTCGAAGAAATCCTGACCGACCATGCCTACTGTGAGCAGAAAGCGGCTACGGCCTGCATTTCCCTGATCCAGGCGTTCCCCGACCGGCAGGAACTGGTGGAGGAACTTGCCCCGATTGTCACCGAAGAATGGGGGCACTTCCGCATGGTGCTGGTCGAACTGAAAAAGCGCGCCCTTCGCCTGGGCCGTCAGCGCAAGGACGAGTATGTGAACGAACTGCTGAAATTTCAGAAAAAAGGCGGCACCCGCGACGAGGCTTTGCTGGAACGGTTGCTGACCTGCGCGCTCATTGAGGCGCGCAGTTGCGAACGGTTCAGGCTGTTGTCGTTGCATTGCGCCGATGAGGAATTGCGGGGCTGGTACCACAAATTCATGGTAGCCGAAGCCGGGCATTACCGGCTGTTTCTCGACCTCGCCGAGCGCTACTTCGGCAAAGAACCCACGTGGAAACGCTGGCAGGAGTACCTCCGTTACGAAGCCTCCGTTATGGAAAACATGCCCGCCCGCAGCGACCGGATGCACTGACGTCACTTGTCTTTGGTTGCCCTGGCTTCCTCCCGATGAATTTCCCGGGAGGCACGGTTATACGCCAGAGACGCTTCTTCGCGGGTGTCGAACATGCCGAGGTGTACGGCTTTGCCGTTGATGGAAATGACGGCACGAAAGCGGTTGCTTTCCTGATACACACCGGTGAAACCCGTCTTGTTGCTGGTTCTGCGCAAGCGGCTCGCTGCCGATCTGGAGCGGAAATACAGGTTCTCGAGGCGGCAATCGAGTTTGTCGTTGTTGCGGGCGCTGACCAATTTGTTGCCCCCGCTTTTTTGCTCGGGCAAAAATTTTTCCGCAATCAGTTTGTGCAGGTAAATGGTTTCGGTTTTGTACGTGCCGTTTGCCTTTTTCCAGTTTTTCTGAAACACCGCGCAGCCGCTGGAATGTTTGCGCAGGTTGTGAATCAGGTCAACTTTGGACAGGTAGGGGTCGGTCGTAAGCCATTCGTACACCTGATCGTCCAGCAGGACCGTGTCGTCGGCATTTTTCAACTTTACTTTGTAAATCACGGTTTTAGAATAGTTTGTTCAAAGGATGACGGATTAATAAAAGATGCCGGACTTACTCCCGGATTATGCTTCAAAAAAACACTTCAGATTGGTCGTTTACTTGAGGCAGCGAATTTAGGCCAGGTTGTCGTAACGTTGCAAGATTTGTTTTTGCCGATTATGAACACTTGAGGTGCGTTGCGGGTTTTTTGAACTTACCTTTGCGCGAAAATTTCGGTGGCACAAGATTTGCGACAATATGCCGGTTGCAATTCCGTTTAGTCCCGAATTTCAGCCACCGCCTTCCGGCGCATTTAGAAATCTGACAAATTTTAAAGCATGAAGAACTGGAAAAAATTTCTCGCCCTTGCCCTTCTGGCAGCCTTTATTGTCCTCGAAGCCTGCCACCGCGGCTACGGCTGCCCGGGCACCGACCTGTAAATTTCGCCCGGCATGGCCCCGAGAATTTAACTTCCGGTCCTGCCCCCGCGACAGTTTCCCATACAACCGACATAAAAAGGCGCGGACTGGCTCTGCGCCTTTTTACATTTGCGCCCGTGCGAATCATGCTTGTCATCTACCGGTTACTTTTTTGTGTGGCTTACACCGCGCGTATCGTCGCCGAGGTGTACTGGCGGCGCGTCTGGTTGAAGTCCGACACCGCACGGGTGATGGCCGTCCGCCGGCAATGGGCCATACGGCTCCTGCACGGTGCAGGCGTTCGGGCTACTGTGGAGGGCACCCCTCCCGATTTTCCCTGCATTTTCATGGCCAACCACCGCTCGTACCTCGACCCGATCCTGCTGCTGCGCGACGTGTTTGCCTACCCTGTGGCAAAAGCCGAACTGGCCGACTGGCCCCTGATCGGCAAAGGCGCCCGTTGGGCAGGCATTCTGTACGTACGGCGCGAGCACGGCAACAGCCGGGTTTCCATTCTGAAGGCAATGGCCGATGTATTGCTTTTAGATCGTTTTTCGATCATTTTATTCCCGGAAGGTACCACGTCCGGGCTGCCGGGAATGCTCCCTTTAAAAAAAGGCGGTTTCAAGGCAGCCGCCAAATGGGACTTGCCCGTAGTGCCGGTAGCGATATGTTTTGAAGACGCGCGCGATTTCTGGATTGGGGACACGACGTTTTCGCAACATGCCTGGCAGCGCTTTCAGGAGCCTGAAATCCGGGTGCGCATCTGCTACGGCCCGGTGCTTCGACACGACGACAGCGAAACGCTGGAGCAGGAGGTGCGCCAATGGATCGAAGCAAAACTGGCCGAAGCGCCCGCAACAAAAAACCGCTACGAACCACAACCTGTGCCATGAAAACCGCTCGTGGCGTGTTTCGCCTGCTTTTTTTCCTCGGTTTCGTCCTGGTGCTGATTGTGCGCGTGCGCTGGCTGGCCTTTTGGAACGGCGAGGACATGCGGCGCTTCCTCGACATCCGCCGGCGCTGGACCCGCAACTGCCTGCTGCCTACGCTGGGCATCCGCGTCACGGTGCTGGGCACGCCGCCCGATTTCCCCTGTATCCTCATGTGCAACCACCGCAGCTACATTGATCCGGCAGTCATCAGCCGCGATGTGCCGGGGTTCCCGGTATCCAAAGCGGAGGTAGCCAACTGGCCCGTCATCGGCACGGGGGCGCGGCTTACGGGGGTGCTGTACATCAAACGCGAGGACCCGCAGAGCCGGAAACATACCCGCAGCGCCATCGGCGACAAGGTGCGGGAGG
>CAYMQY010000178.1:0-9085 GCA_964392655.1 uncultured Saprospiraceae bacterium | reverse complement strand
ATTCAACGCCTCCAGCACTACGTCGCATGCCTCCCGAATTTCCACCTCACCAATAGTAAGCGGGGGCGCGATGCGCAGGGAGCGGTCATTGAACAAAAACCAGTCGGTGATCACACCCCGTTTAAGGCAGTGCTGAATGGCGCGTTGCACCCGTCCGGCATCGCCGAGGTCCACCGCCAGCCAAAGTCCCGCGCTGCGCACCTCCCGGATCGCCGGATGCACGAGCAGTTGCCGGAACAGGCGTTCCTTGGCTGGTACCTGCGCAATCAGATCCGACTCCAGCAGCACCTGCAAGGTAGCCAGCGCCGCCGCCGCACTCACCGGATGTCCGCCGAAGGTGGTGATGTGTCCCAGTGGCGGATCGAACGACAATACCTGCATGATTTCCCTCGGCGCCACAAATGCGCCGATAGGCATACCGCCGCCGAAACCCTTGGCCAGCAACAAAATATCGGGCCGGATGCCGTATTGCTCGAAAGCAAACAAACTACCCGTGCGCCCGTAGCCCGCCTGAATTTCGTCGAGAATCAGCAGCGTTCCCGTATCGTCGCATCGCCTGCGCAGCGCCTGGAGCCATTCGGCGCGCGGCGGGCAAATGCCCGATTCGGCCTGCACGGTTTCCACAATCACGGCTGCCGTACGGCGGTCAATTTTATCCAGATCAGCGTCGCAGTTGAAGTCAATATGCCGGATACCGGGCAGCAGCGGGTGATACGGCGCGGTGAAATCCACCGGTTCCATCAGACTTGCAGCGCCTTGCGTACTGCCGTGGTAGGCACGCCGGCAGGCGACAAAATCGAGCCGGCCTGTATAGCGTTTGGCCAGTTTCATGGCGCCTTCCGTAGCCTCCGTCCCGGAGTTGACGAAGTACACCGAATCCAGCCCGGGCAGGTGCCTGGAAAGCAACGCGGCCAGTTCCACCTGCGGCGCCAGCACATACTCGCCGTACACGAGCGTATGCCAGTAGCGGCCCAGTTGTGCCTGCACGGCGGCCTCCACCTGCGGGTGCCGGTGTCCGAGCACGCTCACGCCGATGCCGGCGATCAGGTCGAGGTACCGTTTACCGGCTGTGTCGTACAGGTACATGCCTTCGGCGCGGGCTATTTCGAGCGCAAGCGGCGCCGGCGAGGTTTGGGCAAGGTGTTTTAAAAACAAATGTCGCGGGCTGAGCATGATTTGTTTGTTGATAAAAATTTTTGGGCAAATATTTGTGCCGTCTCGGGGTTTCTGCGCGTCCAACGATCAAAGCGGCTGTTCGTTTGTTGTACGGCGCAAAGAAATCTGAAAAGTCGCTGTTTTTTTCAATCGTGCACGGGCCATGCCCAAACACAAACACCATCCGGCATGACCGCCCATTCGCTCATCGCTTACGACATTCCGGCGCTCCGTATCGAGCAAACAGGAAAGGACGCTTTCCACGCCCTGAACGACCACCACGTCAAGCATTTGCCCGTGGTGGAAGGCCGCCGGCTGGTAGGTATACTTTCCGAAGAAGACATTTTCAACCACAAACTTTACGAACCCATCGGGGAATACGACTTCACGATGATGCGCCGCTTTGCCGTGCGCGGCAAAGACCACATCTTCGAGGTCATGCGCATCATGGGCGAAAACCGCCTGACCGTCATCCCGGTGGTGGACGAGCAGGGCAACTATCAGGGGCTGATAACGCTAAGCGACCTGCTGCGGTTTTTTGCCAACTCCGCTTCGTTCACCGAACCCGGCGGCGTGCTGGTGCTGGAAATGAGTCGCCGCGATTACTCCCTCGGCACCATTGCCCGCATCGTAGAGGAAGAAAATGCCAAGGTACTCAGTTCGTTCGTCACCTCCGGCCCCGATGCCGAAACCGTGGAACTGACCCTCAAGGTGAACAATCAGGACCTCAGCCGCATCATCGCAGCGCTGCACCGGTACGAGTACGATGTGAAAGAAACATTTGCCGAAGGCGATTACGCCGACTCGCTCCGCGAGCGGTACGACTCGCTGATGAGTTATCTCAACGTATAATTTCCGCACGTGGCCACCTACGCCATCGGCGATATCCACGGATGCAACCGCAGCTTGCACGCGCTTCTGAGGCAGATCGGACTCGGGCGCGGCGACCGGCTCGTGCTCCTGGGCGACCTGATTGACCGCGGGCCGGATTCCAAAGGCGTGGTGGACAGCGTCCGGCTTTTAGAAAAAAAGGGGATTCGGGTCGTTTGCCTGCGTGGCAACCACGAACAAATGCTGCTCGACGCCCGCAAAGGCGCCGCCGAGGCAGACCGCTGGTTCAGAAACGGCGGCAAGGCCACCCTGGAGAGTTTCGGCGCCAAGTGGATCGAGGACATTCCGGCAGCGTACATCACTTTTTTTGAGGCGATGCCCCTCTGGTTCGAAACCGGAGGCTTCCTGTGCGTACACGGCGGCATTGATTTTTCCCTGGACAACCCGCTCGACGATCCCGACTCCCTGCTCTGGAGGCGCCAATGGTATGCTGAAATCAACCACGCCTGGTTAGGGGACCGCATCATTTTGCACGGACATACGCCGATGGCACTTTCGGAAATACATGTCCAGCACGCCGCACTCGAACAGCAACGCTACCTCAACCTCGACAACGGGTGTGTGTACGCCCTGCGCCACCCGCGTCCCTCGGGTTTGGGAAGATTGGTGGCGCTGTGCCTGGAGTCAAAAAAAATATTTGAGCAGAAATGTCTGGAACATTATGGCTGACGTATGTTTGTCTACAAACGCAATGCTCATTAAAAACTCTCGATTTATGAAAAAGCCCCTTTTTACGCTCATTCTCTTGTTTTTCACAGCCGCACTAAGCACTACTGCTTGCAAAAAAGACGAAAAATCGGCTGAAGAAAATCTGGTTGCCGCCACTTGTTGGAACATTTCCAAAGCGGAAGCATTCAACCCCATCACCAATACCTGGGTGGATGCGACCGAAGACGCCTTTGAGGCCTGCGATCTGGATGATTGCATCAAGTTTAATAGCGACAAAACTGCAGTCGTCAACTTTGGGGCTGTTAAATGCGATTCAAGTGATCCGGTTGAATATGAATCCGGCACCTGGAGTATCAGCAGTGCCGGCAAAACCCTTACGTTGACAGCAGATACCGGTGATGTTGAAATATACGGCATTGTGGAAATATCAAGCACCAGAATGATTATAGAGTTAACGGATGTTAGTACCGGAGCAACCATCCGATTTACTTTTTCCAGTTGAACCTCTTAAAAAGATTGATATGATGCCCGAAATACGGTCTTCCGGATTGTGAAATCAATGCAGAGTTCGAGGGCTGTTTTTTTTACTCCATAAACACGCACTACCTTTGGGCTGCCGGGACATGGGCGCGCATTGCCGATGCCCCGGTTAGCAATCATATTCCCCCGGGTTTCAAACGCCGCATCCATTGCCCAACCTTGTCATTATACCCACCTACAACGAACGCGAAAACGTGGAGGCCATCGCGCGCGCGGTGTTCAGCCTGCCGGACGCGTTCCATGTCCTCATCGTAGACGACGGTTCGCCCGACGGCACCGCCGACATTGTGCGCAGCCTGCAAGCCGAATTTCCCGGACGCCTGCACCTGCTGGAGCGCAGCGGCAAGCTCGGCCTCGGCACCGCCTACATCGCCGGCTTCCGCTGGGGCCTCGAACGCGAATACGCCTACTTCTTCGAAATGGATGCGGACTTCTCCCATGACCCGAACGACCTCCCGCGCTTGCTCGCCAAATGCCGCGACGAAGGCGCCGACGTGGCCGTAGGTTCCCGCTACGTGCGCAGTGGGCACGTCAAAAACTGGCCGCTCGACCGCATTATTCTCTCCTACGGCGCCTCGCTCTACACCCGCCTTATCCTCTGGATGCCCGTAGCCGACCCAACCGCCGGCTTCATCTGCTACCGCCGCCAGGTGTTGGAAAGTATTAACCTCGACAAGGTGCGCTTCGTGGGTTATGCGTTCCAGATTGCCATGAAATTCGCTGCTTACTCGCTCGGCTTTCAGGTGCACGAAGTGCCGATCACCTTCAAGGACCGCGAGCGCGGCCAGTCCAAAATGTCGCTGCATATCGTTCGGGAAGCCATGCTGGGTGTCCTGCAAATGCGGTGGAGAAGGTTTGCAAAAGGTTGAACCAGAAACCTTCAACCTTGATACCTTTGCGCGGTCTAACACGAACTTATGCCTACGCCACTCGATCAGTTGCACGAAGAAGAACGCACGCAAAAAGAGCGGGCCGAAATGTCGTTTTTTGACCACATCGAGGAGTTGCGCCGGCACATTTTGCGCTCGGCACTGGCGATTGTGGTAGTCGGTGTGGTGTGCTTTCTTAACAAGGACTTCATTTTCAACACCGTCATGTTCGGGCCACGCAACCCGGATTTTCCGACGTTCAAAATTTTGTGCGGTTTGTCGCACTGGGCCGGGCTTGGAGAGGGGATGTGTTTTCAGCCGGTGGAGTTCAAAATCATTACCCGGCAGTTGGGCGAGGTATTGATGCAGCACCTGTACGTATCGTTCTGGCTGGGCATTATCGGCGCGTTCCCGTTCATTTTGTGGGAGTTTTGGAAATTTGTTCGCCCCGGCCTGCTTGAAACGGAACAACAGGCCATACGCGGCGTAGTCACAGTTTGTTCCCTGCTGTTCCTCTCCGGAGTAACCTTTGGGTATTTCGTGATTGCTCCGTTTTCCATCAATTTTTTAGCCGGTTATACGCTGGAGGGCACGGAAGTTTCCCCTACGCTGGACTCGTACGTGACCTACATGACGATGTTCACCATACCGATCGGGCTTGTTTTTGAAATGCCCGTGGTGATTTATTTCCTTACCAAAATCGGCATCATAGGTTACCGGTCGCTGCAAACCTACCGCCGGCATGCCATTGTGGCCATCCTCATTGTGGCTGCCATTATCACACCGCCCGACGTGGTTTCGCAAACCATCGTCAGCATCCCGCTCTTTATCCTTTATGAACTAAGTATCCTGGTGGCCAAACGGGTACAGCGCAACCGCGAACGGGCGCTTGGCACTTCCTCTTCCGTACAAGTACGCGACTAAAGAATTGGAACGAATAGTTAAGTGCCTCCGGCGCCGATACTAAAATTTTGGGCCGTCCCGTTTGGGTGGGGTTCTCACCATTGCTCACCAGTCCGTTCCAAACCACACCATGAAAAAAACGATCCTGTTGCTCGCTGCCCTTCCGGCGATCGGCCTTTTGGTTGCCTTCACCAGACACACTACTGCAGCCCGCTCCATTCCGGAACACCAACCGGGAGATGCGTTCAAAGAATTTTTGGCACAATTCAAACCGGCGACCCTGCCTTATTCGATTTCTGCAAAAAAACTTCAGGAGCAAATGACTTCGGCGCTGAAGGAAACAAATTCAAAACGATCGAAGAAAATCGGGCGCCTGGAAGACCCCGAAGGATTTCTGCCCTACGATCGCCTCTCCATGATCAGCCGGGTACCAACCTACCGCGAACCCGAAGTCCAACTGGCTACAATGGACCACCATGTGGTGATTTACTCCATTTCGCGGGGATTCAGCCGGCCCTACAAAACGTATGTGGCAGTGGTGTTCGACAAAAAAGGCACTGCGCTTGCAAGCCACCGGCTTGCCGAAATCTCGCATGATTTTCTGGCTGCCGCCACAATTGACGCCAGCCTGCAAACCACCGTCCAAACGTATCGCATCAAATGGAAAGAAGACGAGGAAAACCCGGACGCCGAGCGCCGGATTGCCGGTCTTACGCCGGAAACGTCCAAGGTATTTGATCTGTCTCAGCCGAGCGAGGACGACGACGAACTTCCAAAAATCAAGCCGGCGAAAAAATCAGACACACCGGCCGGAGCGTCTCTCGGAACGAGAAAATAATTCGGAAGGGCCATTCGGAAAATACGTGCCCGGCGCTGCGAGGCACAATAATTCACCACAGATTACACCGATTCACACAGATTTATTCATGGAAAATCTGTGCGAATCGGTGTAATCTGTGGTGAAATTCAGTCTGTAACTTACTCCACCAGTACCACCCGCGTCGCCACCACCCCGGCGGCACTCCGCACACTGACGGTGTAAATCCCCGCCGCAGCCCCCGCCTCGCGCAGGCTGACCGACAGTTTCAAATCCTCTACCGCCGGGATACGCCGCTCCCAGACCAATTGGCCCAGGTCGCTCAGCACCGAAACCGTGACCGATTCGCCGGCAAAGCCGGACAAATCCAGCCAGAAGCGGTCGGTCGTCGGATTGGGAGTAACGATGAGCGATGAGCGATGCGTGATGAGTTTCGTAGCGTCCACCCGGTTTTCCGCGCCTTCTTCCCCGTAACTGTTCCCTATCACCGTGATCACCTGCGACGTCGTGGCCGTATTGCCGCAAAGGTCTTCGGCGCGCCAGGTGCGGGTCACCGTATAGTCCGCCGCACAACCGCTACCACTCGGCACATTGCCGAGGAAGGTGACGGCAGCGTACCCGCAGGCATCCGAAGCCGTCGGGTTCACCAACGGCGGCAGCGGGTCGCCGCATTCGATGGTCAGCGGCCCCGGCGTGGAGGTAAACACCGGCGCACCACCGTCCGATACCGAGATGATTTGTGCCGAAGTGGTGCTGTTGCCGCACACGTCGGTAGCGCGCCAGGTGCGTTTGATCTGGTAGTTACCCGGGCAGTTGCCGCTCGTAGTGCTCTGACCGAGGTATGAGATGGTCACTGTACCGCCGCAAGCATCCGAGGCCGCCGGCGTACCCACGGGCGGGATCGGGTCGGAGCAGGAAATGCTGCCATCGGCAGGCAATGACGTGAACACCGGCTTGATATTATCCACCACGGTGATGCGCTGGGAAATGGAGCGTGTGTTGTTGCAGTTGTCGGCTGCCGTCCAGCGGCGCGTCAGCGTGTAGGCGTTCGGGCAGGAACCCGAAGTTTGTGTTTCTCCGATGTACGAAATGGCTACTGTGGCATCGCAGTTGTCGGTAGCCGTGGGCGTGGCGATCGCCGGAATGGCGTCGCACTGTACCGTCACATTGGCCGGCGTCGACGTGAAATTAGGCTGCTGCGAATCAATGACGGTAATGCGCTGTGTGGCAGTTTTCGTGTTGCCGCAGGCATCGGTGGCCGTCCACTGGCGGGTCAGCGTGTATTTGTCGGTACACAGGACGCTGGACACCGTCTGACCGTCGTAGGCGATGTTCACCGAGCCGCCGCAGCCGTCCGAAGCAGAGGGGCTGCCCACGGCGGGAATGCTGTTGCACTGCACCGTCACGTTGGCCGGCACGAAGGTGAACACCGGTTTCACGTTGTCAAACACCGTGATGACCTGCGAGCAGGTGGTGCTGTTGCCGGATCCATCTGTGGCGCGGTAGGTGCGGGTGACGGTTTTGCGGTTGGCGCAGGTCATGTTGGTTGTTACATCGTCCACATGGGATTTTGTCGGTGCGCCGCAGTTGTCCGAAGCCGTTACTGAAGCGAGGTTGACGGCGGGGAGTTGCGAAGCGCAGGTGACGGTAACAGGGCCTGGGCAGGTGATGCCGGGCAACGTATTGTCCGCCACGGTGACCGTGGCTTGGCACTCGTCACTATCGCTGTTGATGTCGGTGACGGTGAGCGTCACGGTTTGCGGGCCAAGGTCGTTGCAATTGAACAGGTTGGGCGATACCGTCATGCTTTGCAGGCCGCACTCGTAGGTGCTGCCGTTGTCCACATTGGCGGGCGTGACGGAGGCCGTGCCGCCGGGGCCGAGTACGGCGGTGTATGCCTGGCATGCGGCCACAGGCGCGGCGCAGCAGGGGTTGTCGTCGTCGGCTACGGTGATGGTGGCCGAGCAATCGCCGGTGTTGTCGAATGCGTCCGTCACGGTCAGGGTTACCGTATGGCTGCCCAGATCGTCGCATGTGAAAGCAAGGCTGGTTTCGCCGTTGATCAAAAACGCAAGGGCGCCGCAGCCGCTGCTGTTGTCGTTGACGTCAGCCGCAGGCACGGTGACGGAGCCATTGACATCCAGTTGCACCGTGATATCCTGGCAGGTGGCCGTCGGTGCGGGCAGCAGTTGCTGGTATTCATAAGCGCCCATGTCGTAGTCGGCGGACACGTTGGGCGCGGCATCGAAGGGGCGGGCGGTGCCGCTCAGGTCGTCGGCAGGTGCATTGGTATTGTCGCCGGCATCTATGGCGGGCGAGCAGGCCTGAAGTGCGTAGCCGTCGTCAGCCGTACCGAACATATCGTCGGCGCCGTCCGGGTCGGCAGGGTTGACGAAAAGCGGGTCGGCGTCTTTGTTGCCTGCACCTGCATATACGCCGGGCGTGATGCTGTAGGTAATCGCCGGGGCCGTGCCCTGCACCACCTGAATTCCGTTGCCCCGAATGATGCAGTTCGTTACAGTCATCGTGGCATCAAAAGACGTGATACCTGCCGCGTTATTTCCGGTAATGGTACAATTTAGTAGTTCGGGAGCGGGGCCGAAATTTGCCGAAATCCCGCCCGAGTTACCGAAGAGCAGGCAATTTTTAAAAATACTGCTTCCATTGCCGATCAGATATACGCCGCCGTCCTTGCCGGCGGTTTGGGCGATGTTGTTCAACATGACGCAGGATTCCACCAAACAGGAAGCACCAGACATGTACATGGCGGCGCCGTTATCCGAATTGGAAGCAAACCGCACTTCGTTGTCCCGAATCACGCAGTTCCGGATGACGGATGAAGCGTTTGAGATTTTGAACCCCGCGCCCCGGTTGTTGCTTATGTTGTCGGCATACCCGTCGCGGACGATGAACCCGTCAATGATGGCCGTCTGGTCGTTGCCTTGGGACACAACCACGTTTCTGGTGTTGTCGGTTTTGTTGTTCGGGTCGCTGATGTTACCGCTCAGGATAGTGGGATTTGCCCGGAAATCGCGTTCCGAACGGAGCGACTCCGTGCCGTCGAAACCGCCGTAGATGCCAATGCCGTTTTTCATCAAAAATGAAATCGTTCGGTCGGTGCCGGAGGTAGGTTTGTAGGTGCCTTCGGCGACCCAGATTTCGGTGACACCGGGACAAGTGCTTGCCAGCGCGCTTTGCAGGTCGGTGTAAGCATCCGTCCAGGAGGTGCCGTCGTTGTTGC
>CAYMQY010000177.1:0-9137 GCA_964392655.1 uncultured Saprospiraceae bacterium | reverse complement strand
GATGATTATAATATTCTGGTAAGTATTTATTCAGGAATAAGTCAACAAAAAAACAACCTTGCATTTTCAACCCACGGCTTCAGCCGTGGGACCTGCGTGCCCAGGCGCCCACGGCTGAAGCCGTGGGCTGAAAATCAGGCAGGCGGCTGAAGCCGTGGGCTGAAAATCAGACGGCGTTGATTGTCCGGCTTTTCCTTGTCAGAGCCATAGGCGCTTCAATCTTCCGTGCTTCCTCCCGCACCTTTCGCCCACGCCACCAGTGCCGCCTTCTGTGCATCACTCAGGCGGGCGTCGGCGTGCGTCCAGGTGTAACTGCCCAGCGGCATTTCACCTTTTTCCACAGTTTCGGCGATTTCTTCCAGCGCATGGGCGCGGTCTTCTGCCGGCAGGGTGCCGAAGGTGTTGAAGTTCAGGTGCTCGCGGCCTTCGCGGACGTGGTTGGCCAGCCACCACGACACCGGCGCAAGGTGGTTGTACCAGGGGTAGCGCGTTTCGTAGGAGTGGCAGTCGTAACATGCGCTTTCGAGCGTGGCCAGCACATCGGCGGGCGGGTTGAGTGTCCGGCGAATATCCTGTGCGGGGTCAACGGCGGGAACCGAGGTGTCGGGCCGAAAAAACTGGATGACGACCAGAATGCCTGCCAGCGCGATCAGTATCTTTTTTTTCATCTTGTGTAGCGGTTAGTTTGTGCGCGGGTTCTCGCCAGGAAATTTTTTGATCAGTTTGCGCATGCCGTTTTCGATCTCGCTGTACGGAATTTCTTCTTTGGCGACGAGCACGAGCATGAGGGCGATACGCTGGTCGGAAGCGGCAAGTTTGGCGTAAAGTTCGTGTTTGTGCAGGCGGAATGCCTCGCGAATGCGGCGTTTCATCCGGTTTCGGGAGACGGCGGTTTTGAAACTGCGCTTGGGCACCGATATGGCTAACTGGGCGCGATTTTCTTCAAAAAAGGCCCGCGCAGGGTCGGTGTCCGGAACAGGCAGCCAGACCACGCGTAGCGGGTACGCGATAAATGAATTGCCTTCCCGGAACAAACGTCCGATGATAGCCCGGCTTTTCAGGCGTTCGCTGCGGGAAAACGTGTACATGGTTTTGTTGCGCTGCGGCAGGGCCAAAAATAAACAAAGTCGCCAGTTTGCGGTGCATACTGACGACTTTGCTTTCGGTATGAGGGTACCAGATTGGGGCGGCGTATTATTTCAAGCGCTTCTCGTCGGAAACGGTGAGTTTGTAGCGGCCTTGCTTTCTGCGGCGCGAAATCAGTTTGCGGCCATTCTTGGTCGCCATTCGGCTGCGGAATCCGTGCTTGTTCTTGCGGGCGCGGCGGGACGGTTGATAAGTACGTTTCATCGCTGATCGAAATAGAAATTATATACGGTACAAAAAATCGGAGCGCAAAGGTAGAAGCCTTTTCCCAAAAACCAACAGGTCGTTTAAAAAAAACCTGTACGGTTCAGGTTTCAAGTCCGTTTTGAAGACAAACCGTCCAGACAAACGCGCCGGTTTCATCCGGCAAGTCGGCTTTTTCGAAGTGCAGACGATAGGCTTGCCGGAAATGGTCTTTTTGCACCCAACCGGTCGTTTCGGCACTCTGGCCCAACCACTCGAACGGTTCGATGCGCAGGTGTTCACGGAAATCCAGTTCTTTGAGTCCATAGGCTTTGTACAGGCTTTCCTTGGCGGTCCAGAATACGTGCATGAGGTCGAAGCGAGTCGTCGGTGGTACCGTCTGCAGGAATAAATCTTCGTCGAGGTGCAGAAACTTGCCCGCCAAACGGGGCATTTTTTCTACCAAAACCTGCAAATCGCAGCCGCAAACGCCGTCGGCCAGCATAGCCCCGACGATGCCGTGCGAGTGGCTGAGCGAGCAGTGCAGTTCGGGCCGATGCAGGAAAAACGGCTTGGCAAACGCATTTTTCCCCAGTGGCAAACGCAGGTCGGCGCCGGTCAGCAGGTGCAGAAGCCGGCGCCCGGCCAGCCATTCCAGCCGTCGGATACCTTTGTAGCGTGCCAGGTCTTCTTCCTCCGGCGATGCCAGGTGCAGGTCTTCCCGAAAATACAGTTCGTCTTCGGCAATCTGCCAGACGCCGAACGTGAGCTCCTGCCCGGGATGCAGGGTAATATGTCGGATAAAAAGAAGCGGCATCCGTCAGCACTTCACAGGCGCGTCTTCGGCCAGTTCGGTGAAAAAATCGCTTTTGTCTTCGTCGGGGCGGTCTTTGCAGGGAAAGTCTTTTTCGATCAGCACATGCAGTGCAGGGCCGCTGCCCGCGGGTAAAAAGCACTCCAGGCCAACCGTTTCAGTGTCCATCCAGCGGAATGCCTGTTCCTCCGGCACCAGCACCCGAATGCGGCCTTCGGCGAACAGCGCTTCGATATCGTGGGCATGCTCCGTGAGGGCAAGTTCCCAGGCAAATACCTGACCACCGGGAAAAAATACACTCGTTTCGAGCCATTTTTCGGCGCGCAATTGTACCAGTTCGGATTTTCGGAGGCGTAGTCGGATCGAGTGTTGGTCGCAACGGATTTTCATAGTGCAGCGAGTTTGGGTTATGGCCTGGCAATCAGCAGTTTTTGCCGCCAGGTTTCGGTTTCGGTTTGTAAAAAAAGCAGGTAAAGCCCTTGCGCAAACCGGGAAACATCAAGCATTAACGCGGATTGTGCCGGCTGAATGGTCTGACTGTGTACGATTTTTCCGACCGGGTCGGCCACAAAAAAGTGCGACAGTTTCGTACAGTTTCCCGGTAGTTGTATCCAGGCACGGTGATTTGCAGGCTGCGGTTGTACCTGCAAACTACGTTCGGTTTCCCGCCTTTGGGAGGAAAATACGGCCGGGCCAAGTTGAACGCAGTAGTCCGCCACTTGCCCGAATTCGAAGGTTTCGCAGGGCATCGGCGGGGCGCCTTGCGGTCCTTTGTATTTCATCAGGATGCGCATGCGGGTAGTGCCCCAGGCCATACCTGCAGGAGGGGTTATTTGTCCGGAAATTGGCATGTCGCTACTAAAACCGGGGTCGAAAGCCAGTTCATCCGGGTCGCCGAAGTCTCCGTCGGCATTGTAGTCTATGTACACCCGAAAGTGCTCTTTGTACGGCAGTCCGGAAAAACCCGGGGAAAGGGTAACAGGCAAAACGACACCGGGCACGAGTTCGAGTGTCGGGACTGTAGCAGAGGACGTAAAATTTTTGTAGCCGGTACCTCCGCCGGGGGTATGACTCCAGGAGCCGATTTCCACGTCGGCAATCCACTCGTCTTTGGCAGAGCCGGCGGCGGCGGCACAATAGGTTAAATCGGTACAAGCGCCGCAGCCGCCGGTTGTGAATTGTAAAACAGCGGGCGCCGAAAGGGTATCCGGATCACAAAGCGATCGAATTTCAACTATGTAGTTGGTGCAAGGTTTGAGGCCGGTCAGCACAAGATTGTTTTGAGTCGGCTGGTACACCAGCGGGGCGTCGTTTGGCGCCTGGATACTGACCCGGTATCCTTTTGCCGTAAGCGGCCCGGACCAGGAAAGATTGGCGGAATTCGCATCGGTGTCAGCGACGACAATGCCGGCAGGCGGGGAGCAGCAACCGTCGGTGGTGAACATTTCGGGGTCCGTCCAACTGCTCGACAGGTTGCCGGTACAGCCGGCCCGTAACGAGATTTCGTACCCGGTACACGGGAGTAGCCCGGAGAGCAGAAAAGGACTGGTGGCTCCGGGAACCAGATTCCACGTAACGTCTCCTTTTTTCCGCCAGCGCAGGCTGACCGACTGAACGTTCGACACTGCCGACCATTGTACCTGCATCGTGTTGGCGGATGTGTTTTCAGCCCTGAGCGCAAACGGCGGAATGCAATCGGTGCACTGGTCTTCATACTCCTGCAGGAGGTTGTACAAATCGAGGCGTCCGCCGGTCAGGGTGATGGCGTTCAGGGCTGCGACGGGTACAGTAGTTTCCAGCAGGCGATCTTTTACCCACAAAGCGGCGGCAGCGGGGTTTGCTTTTGCCCGTTCGATCAGGTTGTTGCAGGGTGCTGCGTACAGCAGGCCGATAGCGCCGCTCACCTGCGGGGCAGCAAACGAGGTGCCGGTGACGAGGCCGTACGAGTTGCCCGAACGGGCGGTGAATACATCTTTGCCGTAAGCGCCAAGGTCAATCATGGTGGCGCCCCATGCGGCATTTTCTGCTTTTTGATCGCTATTGGTCAAACTTGTTACGGCAATCAGGTAGTCACTGGGGCAGGCAGTGGGTAAATCTCCCGCAATGTCCACGTCCAACGGGGTATTGGCGGTTGCCGCCACACTCAGAATACCGGCGGCGCCCAGTGAATCGAACGCTGCACACCAGAGCGGGGCGCTTGCGGGTTGGCCGCCGGTGATGCCCCAGGAGCAGTTCACGGCAACGACAAAAGCACCATTCTGCCCGTTTGTGGCGTTGTAACTTTTGCGTGACTGGAGCACATAGTCGTAGGCGGCGAGGATAACCGACTCCTGGCTGTTGCCTGCAATGAACATGATTTTGGTATTCCAGTTGACTCCTGCTACACCGGTTCCGTTGTTTCCCTTGGCCCCGATCAGGGCGGCTACGGGAGTGCCGTGTGTGGTTGATACCCCCGTAATTTGGTCGTTGTTGGTAAAAATGCTCCACCCTTTGCAGTCGTCGGTATAGCCGTTTGCGTCGTTGTCGAGGCCGTCGTAGGGAATTTCGTGGCGATTGACCCACATGTTTGCAGTCAGGTCTTCGTGGGTATGTTCGATGCCGCCGTCAATGACTGCAATAACAATGGTGTCGCCCTGAGGTGTCAGCCCCCCGGTAGTGATATTCCAGGCTTCTTCGGCACTATGGTCGGCGCCGGCAAGTCCGCCTGCTGCGCCGGTATTTCTGTGGTGCCATTGTTGGGGGTATAGCGGGTCGTCGGGCAGTATACCTGCGGGTTTTGCCCGGTATTCGAGTATGCGGTTGTACTGCGCGGCCAGTACTTCCGGTTGGCGGTACAGCCAATCCAATGCAGGGCGTTCGGTTGTTTCTCCTTCGGCAATTTCCAGAAGCCAGATGTTCAACGACCTGGCGACAAGGCTGGTGCGGCCTGGTTTTGTCCGGGGCAAATCAGCCGCCAAACGGGCTGCAAGTGCAGCGGGGTCAGATGTTTTGTTGAGTTGAACAAGCAATTGCCCCGGTACATGTTCGGGGTATTGCCCGAACAGACCAGTGCAGACCAGACATAAAAAAGCAGTAACAAACCAAAACCGGACAGGTATCATCTTTCAAGCAGTTCGCGACTGCAAAAGTATGGCAAAGGAAATAGTGAGACATCGTGCTTGTCGAGATTGATGCCTTTGTTTGATGCTTTGCCTGAATTGGCATATTTTGGTGTTTTGCAAAAAAAAACGACTCGGAGTTGTTCGTCAAGGCAGCGTTGAGCGATACGTTGTATCTTCGGTTGCAAGTTCAGTTTATCTGGACAAGTGGTTATGTGTCTCCTGGAAGCAGACGGTCTTGTTCGAAAAGTTTGGTTGTCGTTCCGGGGTTCATGGCCGTTAAAATGTTAGAAAACATCCGGCCAAAATTAAATTCTTCCTTCCTTTGCGCACCTGAAAACCGGTTTTCCAAATTTTAATCCTCCCGTTTTAACGGATATGCTCTGATCGTTACTTTATGCACAATTTAACTTGTTCCAACATGATGTTAAAAAAACTACTTGCTTTGGCTCTGCTGCTTTTTGTGGCATGGGAAATGAAGGCCCAACTGCCCCCGCCTTGCGGGTCGAATCAGGACCCGCCGGCGGACTTTTGCTCCGACATTTGTATTTACTGCAATTTCAACGGGATCATGGCAAACTCGGGTGGATATACCGGCCAAACTCCTCCGGGTGGTTTCTGCTCGGGTATCCAGAACGAAATGTGGCTTGGTTTCATCGCGGGTGCTGCTGCGGCGACGTTCACGGTCACTCCTTCTAACTGCCAGAATGGAGACGGCATGCAGATTGCACTTTATTCCAGTTGCGACAGTGCACCGATTGCCTGCAATGGCGGTAATCAAGGTGGAGGCGGCACGCCTCAGGCCATTACGGCAAACATGACACCTGGCGTCAACTATTACCTGTTGATTGACGGCTACGGTGGTGATGTTTGTGATTATACGGTAACTGTGGTGCCGCCGATTGCTGTGCAGGCGCCGAATGTTGGACCTACCGGTCAAATTCAGGGGCCGACCACCATTTGCCCGGGAGCAACGGTGACGTTCAGTATTCCGGTGGTAACCGGCGCCGGTGCTTATGAATGGAATGGCCCTCCGGGTAGTTTGATCAACGGCATGCCGCCTCCTGTAACCATCGAAGCACCGGGAGGCAATTCGGTTCAAGTTACTATGGGGCCTTCAAACGGCCAGATTTGCGTCAAGCCGCTCAACTCTTGCAACGATGGTATCGAAGTGTGCAAAAATATCATCTCGCAACCGATCCCTCCGACTACGCTCCCTCCGGTTACTATTTGTAACGAGGATGTGCCCTACACACTTCCCTGGGGAGATCAGGCATTTAACAGCGGGCTGTACGAAAATACCTATCTCTCTTATCAGGGGTGCGACAGCATTGTACGTCAGAACATTACGGTGAAAGCGCCACTCATCCGGTTCTTGCCGCCACAGTCCATTTGTGCCGGAGATTGTGTCACGATTTGCGGAGAAGATTACTGTGACGCGGGTGGCTATACCCATACCTGCGAGTCTTTTCAGGGTTGCGACAGCATAATTAATTTTTCCATTCTGGTTGTATCTCCGGTAGCGGATATTATTCCTGCCGGGATACTGACCTGTGCCAACGACACAATAATCCTTGGTTCTGCAGCATCTCCAGGTACCAAGGTGTGGCGCAACACTTCCGGTGTGGTGTTAGGCACCGGTAACTCACTTGTGGTAACCCAACCCGGAACAATTATCCTTACAGTTACCGCATCTGCGGGCGTTAACTTGTGCACTGCTCAAGATACCATCACCGTGACTGCGGATTTCATCCAGCCAACTGTAACGGCAACTGGCGGCTTCCTGGGCTGCGGTAATGCGCAAGCACAATTGACCACTACAACAAATGCACCCAATCCAACTTTCAGTTGGTCGCCACCCAATGGCCTGAGCGCGACAAATATTCCCAACCCGCTCGCGTCGCTTCCGGGAATATATACCGTAACAGTTACGAATCCGGCAAATGGTTGTACCGGTACTTCTTCGGTTTCGGTAACCGGCAATACCGATCCCCCTTCGGCCGTCACAACCGGAGCAACGATTACCTGCGCAAATCCAACCGTACAGATTTCGGTAGGGACGAATGCTGCGAACGCGTCCTTTGCCTGGAGTGGCCCCTCGGGTTTTACATCCAACCAGCAGAATCCCAATGTGGGATCCGCAGGCACCTATACGGTAACGGTAACGAACCCTGCCAATAACTGCACCGCTTCGGCAACTGCTTCCGTAACCACAAATACAACGCCTCCCGGGGCATCTGCAACCGGCGGTGTAATAAGTTGTACGAATCCGACCATCACGCTAAACGGAAATTCACCGACCAATGGAGTCAGTTTTGCCTGGAGCGGTCCAAACGGATTTTCGTCCAACCAGCAAAATCCGGTGGCCGATACGGCCGGTCTTTACGCCGTTACCGTTACCAACCCCGCGAACGGTTGTACATCTACCGCGACAACAACGCTAACCGGCAACACCATACCACCTACGGCATCCGCTTCCGGCGGTACTGTTTCTTGTGGCGACCCGACGCTTGAACTCAATGGCGGTTCGAATACTCCTGGCGTTACATTTGGCTGGGATGGCCCTAACGGCTTCACGTCTTCTGAAGAAGACCCCGATGTGACCGTGCCAGGCATATACACCCTGACGGTTACAGGCCCCAATGCCTGTACGCAAACAGCAACAGCAACGGTGGACGGTGATTTCGGTGTGCCGGATGCTTCAGCAACCGGAGGTGTCATTACCTGCTCCGCGTCGAGCACCGTGATCAATGGTACTTCCAATACCCCCGGTGTTACATTTATCTGGCTTGGCCCGAACGGGGGCACTTACAACGGGCCTTCGCCGGTAGTTTCCAATACCGGGACATACACGTTGACGGTAACATCGCCAAACGGATGTACCGCAACTGCAACAGCGGATGTCGTACCCGATGCCAACGTGCCGAATGCCAGTGCAACAGGCGGGACGATCAATTGCCTCATTTCCAGCATCACGCTGAATGGCGGCTCGGTTACACCCGGCGTTACGTTCACCTGGACAGGCCCGAGCGGGTTTACTTCCAACGACGAAGACCCGACTGTGTCTCTGGATGGCACATACACGTTCGTGGTGACCGACCCGGCCAACGGCTGTACGGCCGTTGCAAATGCCATTGTTGCGCTTGATATTGATCCGCCAGGCGCTTCTGCAGACGGTGGCACCGTCACTTGTGCTCATCCTGATCTGAAACTGGATGGCGACTCGCCTGAAAACAACGTTACTTGGGCCTGGACCGGCCCGAATGGTTTTGTTTCTCCCAATCAAAATCCGACAGTTACGGACGCGGGCGATTACAACCTGTTGGTAACCGGTCCGAATGGATGTACCTCCACGGCGATCGCGACAGTTATAGCCGATCAAGCGCTGCCCATTCCGGCTTCTACAACAGGTACGCTCACTTGCTCACTTACCAATCTGACCCTCAACGGTACTGCAAATGTACCGGTTACCTGGGCGTGGAGTGGTCCCGGCGGGTTCAATTCTCAGGACCAAAATCCGGATGTAAACCAACCAGGCGATTACACACTGGTCGCTACTGCGGCGAATGGTTGTGTGGATTCGGTAACCATTACCGTAGCACAGGATATCGTTCCGCCCGATGTTTCTGCAAGTGGCAATACGATTTCCTGCACCAACCCGCAAGTTCCAATCAACGGTGCATCGGTCACGGCAGGAGCAACATTTGAATGGCTCGGCCCGAATGGTTTCAATTCCACAGATCCCAATCCGGTCGTGTCTGCCGGCGGGGCGTATAGTTTAATCGTAACGGCTCCGAACGGCTGCACCTCGGAGGCTACGGTGGATGTACTTCTGGATACTGATGCGCCACTTGTGTTTGCTTCGGCTCCGGATATTCTTACCTGTGCAACAACTG
>CAYMQY010000176.1:0-9231 GCA_964392655.1 uncultured Saprospiraceae bacterium | reverse complement strand
GTAGCCCCCCTCCGCGTTGGGGGAGGGGTTGATGGGTGCTTCGCGTTGGGTAACCCCACCCCCAACCCTTCCCCCAAGGGGGAGGGGGGCTTGATCGCGCGTTGCACTGATTTTTGCGGTATTGGTACTACCTTCGTTTCTTTCGTTGAGATGCCGATCCGAAGTCGGGGTGTAGCCCCCCTCCCCGTTGGGGGAGGGGTTGGGGGTGGGGTTGCGCGGCGTCACGCCCGCCACATGCCGGGCAATGTGCCGGATATGTTCCGGCGTGGTGCCGCAGCAGCCGCCGACGATATTCACGAGGCCGGAGCGGGCAAAGTCCTCCACAAAGGCGCACATGTCGTGCGGGGTCTGGTCGTACTCGCCGAATTCGTTGGGCAGGCCGGCGTTGGGGTAGGCGCTGATAAAGCAGTCGGCAATTTCCGACAGGGCTTCGAGGTGCGGGCGCATTTCCCTGGCGCCGAGCGCGCAGTTGAGTCCCACGGAAAACGGGCGCGCGTGTTTGATGGAAATCCAGAAGGCTTCCACGGTTTGGCCGCTGAGCGTGCGCCCGGAGGCGTCGGTGATGGTGCCGGAAATCATCACCGGTACGCGGGTGTTTTTTTCTTCAAAAACCTCCTCGATGGCGTAGATGGCGGCCTTGGCATTGAGCGTGTCGAAGATGGTCTCGATGAGCAGGATGTCGGCCCCGCCGTCGAGCAAGCCGCGGGCCTGTTCGGCGTAGGCGTCGCGGGCTTCATCGAACGTGAGCGCCCGGAAGCCGGGGTTGTTCACATCGGGCGAGAGCGAGAGGGTTTTGTTCAGCGGGCCGAGGGCGCCGGCGACGAAGCGGGGCTTGTCGGGGTTTTGAGCCGTGAAATCGTCGGCGGCGCGGCGGGCTATTTGCGCAGCGGCAAGATTGATCTCGTAGGCGAGGTCCGAGGTGTCGTAGTCGGCCAGCGAAATGCTGGTACTGTTGAACGTATTGGTTTCAATGATGTCGGCGCCAGCTTCGAGGTAGGCGCGGTGAATGGCCTCGATCACGTCGGGCCGGGTGAGGCAGAGCAGGTCGTTGTTGCCCTGCAGGTCGCGGGGATGGTTTTGGAAACGCTCGCCGCGGAAATCGTTTTCTTCGAGGCGGTACTGTTGGATCATGGTGCCCATGGCGCCGTCAATGACGAGGATACGGCTCCGGGCGGCCCGGGTGAGTTGGGACAGGATATTGTTTGTCACGTGCGTGTGTGTTTGGCGGCGCGAAGGTAGGGAGTTGTGCGGCGGTGTCCTAAGGACTTTTCACGGTGGGAAAGCGGATTCGCGGAGATTTAATACCGGTAGGTCAAAAACGCTGCCATGTTTGGGGCTGAGGGAGGAGGTGTGCACCTTCACGGGTTGCCCCGAGGCTTCTTTCCGTGTTTTGCCTCGTAGGCTTTGATGTATTCGTCTTCGACCTCCTCCGCTCGTTTCCTCCCGGGAATACCCGTCAGCAGCACTTTTGATAAAAAGCGCAAAAACCCGACCAAGCGGTTGTATTCCCGTACCTGCCTGTTTGCACGAGGAGAAGAGCCGTCATGGCACAACGGGCTCCCACAAATGCCGTACTTGTACACATCGTCCTCCATTGTGTCATAAATCTCGTAGAAGTGATGTTCTTCCTGATTTTCGTGGGAATTGGCGTGCGGGTTCATTCAGGTTTGCCTTTGACTATTTCAGGGAGCGATGGGCCATTCGGCCAGCCTTTTGGATTGCCGAACATTTCGTAGCTCAGGGTCGGCAAAAAATCGTAACGGTCGGAGCCTGTTTTCAGCCGATGTGCCTGTTCCGCCAGATACAGTAGCGGCTCGAAGGTGTGCTCCTTTGGCATTAGGGCGGGTTTTTGCAGGAGTTTTTCGTAAAACTCGCGTCCGTTTGCCACTGCGCAGCACCGGGCGTACAGAAAAACATCGGCTGAAAAACGAGTATTGCCGGCGGTATTCCAGCCCAAAGGTCGGGCAAAGGTTTCACCATCAAGTGCGTATAGTTTTTCTGCCAGTATCTGGTCGAATCTGAAAATGTCATCCTCTGAAAACAGGCTCAAGGCTTGCACGGCAGGCGCCAGAATGTCCGGACTGGTTTTCCTGCCCCAATCCAAAAGTGCAATAATGCTCCAAAATCTGTCCTCGCTCATGGCAGCACTCTCCGCAGGCACCCCCGTTTCGATGCTGACCATGGCCGACGGATATTTCTCCTGCAAATCCCGAACGGTTGCGGGGTTGAGCGACTTGAGCGGAAGTTTTATGGCAACAGGCATGGCAAGTATAATTTGAAGCAAAGGTAAGATTTGTGATTCAAAATCAGGAGGGTGCTGAATGCTCCGCAATCCCCATTTTTGCCGCGCTTTACTGAAATGGGGCATCTATCGCCTTGTACACCGCCAGAGCAAAAAAACAGCACATGAAACCATTCCAACCGTATTCGCCGGCCGGCACTGCAAAAATTGGCGCCGCCGTCCATTTTTTATTGTTCACCTTGTGGGTACTCGGGCAGGCGCCTGCCTATGCCCAACAAAAATACGAGCGGGAAATTCGCGTCCGGTCGCAAGCGGTGCCGGCTGCCGCTGAGGCATTTGTATCGGCCTGCGCAGGCTCGGAACGTATCCGCTGGTACCAGGAAATTAACCTGGGTTTTTACAATTTCGAAGCCAAGGTCAAGCGAAACGGGCGCCACTACAGCATCGAGTTCGACAGCACAGGCGTCATTCAGGATGTGGAAATGAGCGTTCGGTTCAACCACCTGCCCGACGCGGTGCAAGAGGCGGTTCAGGCCTCGCTGGCCGGTCGCTGCTCCAAATACCGCATCACCCGGGTCCAGCGCCAGTGGACAGGGGCTGCGCAGGTATTACAGGAACTTGTTCAGGACGGAACAACCCAGGGGCCACATACCGAGCGCCTCGAAATCGTGTTTTCCTGCAAGTCGGACCAAGGGCCGGTTCTCTACGAAGCGCTGTTTGATGCGCTCGGAAACCTGGAGAACCTGCTGGAAATCATTCCACGAAACACCGACAACCTCGATTTCTGATGAAACAATTCTGGATAATACCGGCAATTGTGATCTGTTTCTGCCGCCCGGCTTCCGCACAGGCCGAGTACCGCGCAGGCCTGCTGCCCCAGATCAACCTGACCACGGATTTGTCCCGTACCTGGCGGGCAAACCTTCGGATCGAATCCCGCCAAATCGTCTCGGAAGGCACTTTTGAGGGGAACGAGCGCAGCGGGTACCGGTACGAACGCACTGACATCGCCGGTCTGGTGCTTTGGCGCATAGATGTCGGCGCCACCATCGGCGCCGGATACATGATCCGCCTGGAAGACGGCGAAACGGCGCACCGGTTTACCCAGCAGTATTCCACCGTGGGGCGACTCGGCACCTGGCGTACCGGGCAACGCGTCACGACCGACCAGACAATACGCCGGGGCGAACCGACCGTATTCCGGTTTCGATACCGGCTGTCGGCAGAAATTCCGCTCCAGGGGCAAAGTGTGGACCCCGGGGAGTGGTATGCCAAGATCAACAACGAGTATCTCGGTATTCTGGAAGGCTGGGCGCTGGGTCTGGAAATTCGAGCCGTCGGGGTAATCGGGCTGAATATCAGCGACCGGAACAAACTCGAATTCGGGCCGGACTACCGGACGAACGCCTTTTCGCCGGGCGCCCAACGGCACCAGTTCTGGTTGTATCTGGGCTGGTTCGTGACGATTTAGCAGGTGCATGTAGGCCTTGTGCACCAACGACTTCGGCACAAGGTTCAACGCCCGAAACATTCGATGTTACAGTACCCATCCTGTTGCCAAATCGCATCCCCGACGCAGGGAGCTCTCTGCTTTTGCCGAGAGGTCGTCGCCCAGCTCCCAGGAAAATCCCTGCATGGCCAGCAGCCATGCGTCGGGTCGGCGGTCATACAGCGTTTCGCACAGGTAGAGCAGGGCCGCGGGATCGGCGCGGTGGGTGGAAATGTGCGCGCCGGCGCGCGAGGTGCAGCGCTCCAGAACAGCGCCGTTCGGGATCGGCTCCGTACACGCATCGGCAAACAAAACCCGGTCGAACCGGCTCAGCAGTTCGGCATCTTCCAGCATGAGTTGGTAGCGGTACTCCAGGCTGTACTCCGGGGGGCAAAGGGGCGCCACGGCATCCAGCAAGGCCCAGCCCAGCCCGTCGTCGCCGCGGCTCTGGTTTCCAATTCCAATCAGCAGTGTTTGTGGGACAACCATGTGGTATTTTTTGGTCAGTTTTCGCGAATTCTTTTCTGCACCAGCCGACCGGCACTATCGTACAGTTCGAGGTACAGCGGCATCTGCCCCAGGGCATGTGTTGCGCAGCTCAGGCAAGGGTCGAAGGCCCGGATGGCCACCTCAACGTGGTTGAGCATGGACTCGGTGATTTCCGGTTGGCGGTCGAGCATCGTCCGGGCCACCCAGCGCACGGCGCGGTTCATCGCTTCATTGTTGTGGGTAGTGGACACGATAAGGTTACAGCGCAGGATTTTTCCTTTATCGTCCACCTGATAGTGGTGCGTCAGGGTACCTCGCGGCGCTTCGATAATACCGATACCTTCGAGGCGGGGAGTCCCCTCGCGGCGCAGGTCGTCGCTGTGCAGTTCCGGGTCGTGCAGAAGCGTCTCGATCAACTCGGCACAGTGAAGCATCTCGATCAGCCGTGCCCAGTGGCTGTACAGGATACTGTTTACGGGTTGGGTGCAGGCAAATGCGAACATTTCCTGCCGCGCCGCCTCGGCCAGCGGCGTAGGTACGACGTCGCACACATTCAGGCGAGCCAACGGCCCTACGCGGTTCCAGCCCTGCTCGCGGCCCAGGTGTTTCAGGTACGGAAATTTCATATACGACCAGCGCTCTACCGCTTCGGAGAAGTACCGGGCGTACGTATCGGTCGGCACGTCGGGCAAGGTGATGGCGCCGTCGGCAGCACGTGCCCGCAGCAAGCCGTGGTACAGATCGAGCGCCCCGTCGGCCCGCACCAGGCCGAGATTCCCGGAGGGCTGGGCTGCAAAATCGTCAAGCAGTGCGCGGTGGTTTTCATGGTAGCGCCGGATGAAGGTCAGCATGTCGCGCGTCCACTCCAGCATGGTGCCGATGCCGGGGATTTCCCGTCCATCGAGGAAATATTCGCGTTCTGCTTCGGTGAATGTTTTGTGCATACCACCGGGCACGGCCGCCACGCCGTGAATGCGTTTGCCCGAGATGGCGCGGATAATCTCTTGTCCGAATTTGCGCATCAGGATACCCTTGCGGGCCAGTTCCCGGTCGGCGGCAGCCACAGCGGCCACGTTGCGCTTTTCCGGCGGCGCATCGAACCCGAAAAGCAGGTCGGGCGAGGCCAAATAAAAAAAATGCAGGGCGTGCGACTGAAACACCTGGCCGTAATGCAGCAGGCGCCGCAACTTGTCGGCAGCGGGCGACAACTGCTCGGGATCCACCCCCACCAAGGCGTCCACGGCCTTGGCGGCGGCCAAATGGTGGCTCACCGGGCAAATCCCGCACAGGCGTTGCACCAGCACCGGCACCTCCCAGTAAGGTCGGCCCTGAATGAAGCGCTCGAAACCCCGAAATTCCACAATGTGGAAAAACGCGTCGGCCACCCGTCCGTCGTCGTCAAGGTGGATGGTCACCCGTCCGTGTCCTTCGACGCGGGTGACCGGCTCTATGGTAATTTTCCGTTGCATGGTTTCAATCGTATTTGAACTCGTGGTATAGCACAGTATGTTGCTCGCCCCAGAGGAGATTGCGCAACACCTTCCAGATATGATCGGCTGCCGGCGGGCAACCGGGTATGAAATAGTCTATACGCACCACATCGTGGCAGGCGTACACCTTGTCGAGGATTTTGGGCAGGTCTTCGTGGCGGGGTATCGTCGCATCTTCGGGCAGGGTCGTCGGCCCTTGCAGGTAGGCTTCGCGCAGGCACTCCTCCAGGGGCACCGTGTTGCGCATGGCCGGCAAGCCGCCCCAGATGGCGCACTCCCCAACGGCCACCAGCACGTCGCAGTGCTCACGGAACCGGCGCAGGGTTTCCACGTTTTCGGCGTTGCAGCAGCCCCCTTCTATCAGGCCGATGTCGCAGCGCCCGGTAAAGGTTTTGAAGTCGGTCAGCGGTGATTTATCAAAGAGTACCACATCCACCAGGTCGAGCAGTTCGGTATCCACATCCAGCATGGACATGTGGCAGCCGAAACACCCTGCCAGGGAAACGGTGGCCACGCGCTTGGGCACGCGTTCGGCAAGGGGCGACGGGGCATTGAGCGTTGGGGCTGAGGTTTGCCTGGCCGAACGCAAATCAAAGCGGCGGTCGCCGAAAGGCAGGCTCTGGTTGATACCGCGCACGATAATGGCGCCGGTAGGGCACAGGTGCATGGCATCGAGGAGTTGTTGTTCGGAGAGTAGAGCCTCTTGCTCGTAGTCTATCCCGACGAGGGTTTCGTTGCCCCTGTTGAGGTACATAAACACGCGCTTGCCGTCGTCGCTGAACACGTCCTCCACGCAGCGGCGGCACTTGATGCAGCGGTTGTGCTCAAGCACCATGCGCCGTGGTGAAAAATCCAGCAGGCGGTCTTCGAAGAGGTGGGGAAAACGGCTGAAGGAGATGCCGAGCTCGTAGCCGACATGCTGCAAGTCGCAGTTGCCGCTTTTTTCGCAGGCGGGGCAAAAGTGGTTGCCTTCGGCAAACATCATTTCCACCAGCGCGCAGCGCAGGTCTTGCAAGTCCGATGCGTTGACGGCCACTTCCATGCCTGCATGAACCTTGGCCGTGCAGGCCACTTCGTGTTTGCCGTTGATGCGGCAGGTGCATACACGGCAGGTACCGAGCGGTGGGTCGTGCTGCGGGAAATAGCACAATGACGGGATATAAACGCCGTTTTCCCGGGCGGCGAGCACGAGGTTGCGCCCCGATTCGGCGTGACAGGTTTTGCCGTCTATGGTGAAGGATACGGTAGACATGGTGTGCTTTTGTTAACACTTATCGTAATCACGCACCGCTTGTTCCAGATCAAACGCGCGGTTCAGGTCATCGCCTTCCCGGCTAAGCCTGGCCTCAAAGTAGTCCCGAAATTTTTCCATGGCCATGATTGGCGCATTAGGGGCGGTTTTGCCGAGGCCGCAGCGACTTCCGGCGCGCATCAGCAGTCCCCAGTTGCGAATATCGTCGAGATCGGAGGGCAGGGCGAGTCCGCGCTGGAGTTTTTCGAGTTTGCGCTGGAGGATAAAATTTCCGGCCCGGCAAGGTGTGCAAACGCCACAGGACTCATGTTTGAAAAAAGCGGCGTAGTTGAGCAAGATCCTGACCAGGTCACGCTGCCGGTTGAACACCGCAAACGCGCCTCCGCAGCGAAGTCCAGGGGAGTCGAGCTGGTCGTGCATGGAAATGCGGCGGTGTTTCTCCTCGCCGGAAATGACCTCGCCGGATGGGCCGCTTACCTGAATGAAGTATGGATCGTCGGCGCCGCAGCGGTCGAGCAGTTCGGCCACGGTCATGCCCCATTCAATTTCATAGATACCGGGGCGCGTGCAGTCGCCTGAAACGCTAATGAGTTTGGTGCCAGGCTCGTCGGACGTTCCACGGCGGCGATATTCGTCGGGACCGAGGTCAAGAATGTGTGCGGCGGCGACCAGGGTTTCCACGTTGTTCACGAGGGTAGGTTGTTGCAAATAACCGCGCTCCGACGGGAAGTACCACTTGGTGCGGGGTTCGCCGCGTTTGCCTTCCAGCGATTCGAGCAAAGCCGTCTCTTCCCCGCAGACATAGGCGCCGGCGCCCAGTTGCACGCGGATGTCAAAGTCGAACCCGGTGATGCCGCCTGCGTTGGCACCTAAGAGCCCGAGCGCCCGGTAGTCGGCCAGAGCGCGCTCCAGTTCCGGCAGCAGCCAGCAGTACTCGGCTCTCAGGTAGAGGATACCCGTCTGAGCGCCGATGGCATAGCCGGCCACCAGCATGCCTTCCAGCACGGTTTCGGGGTGGCGGTGCAGCAGGATGCGATCTTTGAAGGTGCCCGGTTCGCCTTCATCGGCATTGCACACGACGTACTTGGGGCGGGCCTCGGCGCGTCGGCATGCATCCCACTTAATCCAGGTCGGGAAAAACGCACCTCCCCGACCGGACAATCCGGAGGATTGGATTTCGGCCACCACACCCTCTGCCCCCAATGCCGCAGCGCGGGCTAATGCCCGACCGGGCGTAAACGGGCGAAAGAAGAGCGTTTTGCCGTCCGGCGGCAGGTGGCGTATTGGTTCCTCCACCGTGTCGCATATTGCTGCCGGGGTTTTGCCTGCTTTCAAGGCCGAAACGATGTGTTTGACTTTTTCCGGGGTGAGGCGTGTGAAGGGCATCAGGTCAATCAGCGCTGCGGGCGCCTGATCGCTCAAGCCAATACAGGGTGTGCGGAACAAGCCAAATTGGCCGGATGCATCGGTGCCGCCAACCGGTGCGCCGGTGGCAGTGCTGAAGGCCGCAAGTACCTCGTCGGCGCCTGCGTGTCCGGCTACTACGCTATCGTCCACATAGATCGTGATTGCCCCTGCCGGCTTTCGGTGGAAAAAGTGGTAAAACGAGGCGACGCCCTCCACCTCCACGCGCGAAATGTCCAGCGCATCGGCCAGGGCAGTCAGGTCTTCATCCCGGATGTATCGGTGTTGTTGTTGGCAGACCCAAAGATGATCAAGCAGTTGCGTGCGTTCCATGTCTGTCTGATTATTGGATGACAATGTAGGGAATACGATTGGCTTCCCCTCACGCCTTGCGCACAAACTCCGATTTCAACCCCATCGCCCCGAAACCCTCGATTTTGCAGTCAATGTTGTGGTCGCCGTCGGTCAGGCGGATGTTTTTTACCTTGGTACCGGCTTTGACGGGCCGGGGCATGCCTTTCACCGGCAGGTCTTTGATGACGATGACGGAGTCGCCGTCGTGCAGTTCGTTGCCGTTTGAGTCCAGCACTTTGATGCCGGCTTCTTCACCGGGGTCAACTACCGTCGCCGGGTCCCATTCGTGAAAACATTGGGAGCAGGCCATCAGGCCCTCGTTTTCGTAGGTCAGGTCGGAATGGCAGTTGGGGCAGATTGCAGTGGCAGGCATTCGTTTGTGTTTTGAAAATGAATTTGGGCGGCGAAGGTAGGCAGGATTGTGGTGATGTGTGCGTCCTTGGGAAGGGGAGGCGCACACCATCAACAGCCACCGGGCCAAAATCGGGCTACCGCCGCTGCCGGAACCAAC
>CAYMQY010000175.1:0-9260 GCA_964392655.1 uncultured Saprospiraceae bacterium | reverse complement strand
AGGTTATTTTGTTATTCTGAAGGAATCCGTCCGCTCTTTTAATCGGCAAAAAACTCTGTGTCCTCTCAAACTCTGTGAGCCTCTGTGACACTTAAACCCTGCGCGGGCGCAAATGTCTATCGGCCTCACCGCCGGCGTTGTGCAAAAAAATCGCCGGAGCGGATGATATTCGTCAACGACCCTGAAAATTGGCCTTGCGCTTTTCCACGAAAGCAGCAGCGCCTTCGCGGAAATCGTCGGTGTCGCAGCAGTGCCCGAATGTTTCCACTTCTTTGGCAAAACCGTCGGTTTCCGGCTCAAAGTACGCATTGACGCATTCGATGATTTTGGAAATAGCCACGGGAGCCTTGGTTGCTATTTTTTCTAAAAGTTCTTTGGCCTTGGTCACTTCCTCGCCTGCAGGCACCACATAGTTGACCAGACCAAGGCGGTGGGCTTCTTCGGCGCCGATCATGTCGGCGGTCATCAGGAGCTCTGCGGCTTTGGTTTTTCCGATGTACTGGATGAGTCGCTGCGTACCCCCGTAACCGGGAATGAGACCGAGATTGACCTCCGGCTGTCCGAAGCGGGCTTTTTCGCCGGCCACACGCAGGTGGCAGGCCATAGCCAGTTCGCAGCCGCCGCCAAGTGCGAAGCCGTTCACGGCAGCCACTACCGGACGGGGAAAACGTTCGATCAGGAAAAAAATATCCTGTCCGCGTTGCGCAAATGCCGCGCCTTGCGCCGCATCCAGTCCGCTGAATTCGGTAATGTCCGCACCGGCCACGAAGGCTTTTTCGCCTGCGCCGGTGAGCACCACGCCTTTCAGTCCGGCGATGTTCCGGCCTTCGTCGCCAAAGAATCGGCCCAGTTCAAGCATGGTTTGGGTGTTCAGGGCGTTCAGCGCCTTTTCCCGGCTGATGGTGACGACGGCGATGCCGTCCGAAATCTCGATTTGCAGATTCTCGTATGAATTATTCATCATTCAACATTTATCATTCATCATTAAATCAATCCACTTTCAGCACCTCGATCTCTTCCGATTTCCAGTGTACGGCGTTTTCCAGCCCGTAGTTCTTGAGGCGGTTGTGGTAAAAGTAGAGTACCCGGAAATTGGACGAAACGATGTCTTCTCCCTTCGCGAACGTCAGGGGTTTTTCCCGGTGAAATATGCCGAGTTTTTTCACGCCGTGGCGCACCACTTCCGGTGCGCGCAGGTGGATTTCGGGCGATAGTTTGATTTTTCCCTCGCGTTCCCAATCGTACAGTTGGGCCTGCATTTGTTCCACCACTTCCACTACGGACTCGAAGGGGAACAGGTAGTCGTCGGGCGGCAGGCGGAGGATACCGAAGAGGTCGAGTTTGGGGTTTTGGTGGAGCAGCATTTCAAAAACCGCAAAGGCGATGAGATGGCTGCTGAGCACCACGTTTTCTACGGCATAGCGCTCCACGATGCGCTCGGCGAGCAGTTTGGTGTACTCGCCTTCGCGCTGGCGGTCTTCGTTGACCTGATTGTCGGCCATGAAATATTCGCCGATGTTGATTTCGTGGCCGAAACGGTCGAAACTACGCCCCTCGGCATCCACGAAATTGCCCAGCACATCCATGGGTTTGCCGATGCTGAGTGACATATCGCTGGTAGTGGAAAAGAACCGCCACACGAAACGGAACCAGCTGCGCATGCTCAGGCTGTCGTCGCGCAGGCGGATATAGTTTTCCTTGCCGATGTAGCGCAGGTGCTGCTCAATGAGGAACGGCGCCTCCAGCACGAAATGGTACCCGATTACCAGGGGCACGATGAACACCTTGCGGTTTTCGCCGCGCTGGCAGAGTGTGCGCTGGGCTTCCACGGCTGTACCCAACAGACCCAGTTTGAGTTCCTGTTCCAGTTCGCCCGAACGGGCGCGGGTGCCGCCGGGAAAAAACAGGCTGTTGACCCCGCGCTGGATGCTGAGGTTGCTCATGGTTTTGAGCGTTTCGAGGTAGATGGCGTTCTTCTTGCGCCGATCCACGCGGTAGGCGCCGAGCCGATTCATGAAGTAGGCCGCCGGGCCGAAGTTGTACAGGTTGAGTCCGGCGCCGTAGGAAAACGAGGGCAGGCCCATGATCTGGTCCATGGCATAGCCCACGAGTATGGAGTCGAGGTTGCTGGAGTGGGTGGGCACCACCACTACGGTGCCGTGCTGGAACAATTGGCGCACGGTTTCCACATCGCCGACCACGTTGAGCCGCTCGTACAGTTGGCGCCTTCCGCGCCAGAGGCTCGCGATACTTTTGTCGAAAGCCGCGTTCAGCAGGCGGTTGAACAGCACGGTGAGGAAGCGCTGGGCAAAGCGGAAAGTCGGAATTTTGAAGGTGCCGACGATTTCTTCGGAGTAGCGGTGGATAATTTTCCGCAAGATGTCCTCCGCTTCAGCCATGGCATCGGAGTCTTTGCGGTCGAGCGATTTTTTGATCAGTTGCTTGCTGATCTTGTTCCAGAACGAACGCTCATTAGGCGGATCCACTTTCCAGGGCGATTCCTTGATGCGGATGCGTTCCTGATAAATTGTTTTGACAATGAGGTCCACAATGTCCTGGAGTTTTCTCGGGCGCAGCCTTTTAAAGGTAGCGTCTTCGAGTTCCCGGATAAACGCCGCGCGGTCTTCACTTAGCCGGTGAATCGGCCAGTCTTCGATTTTTTCAATGATGCGCGGGTATACCTGTATGTCTTTTTTCACAAACGAGGGTGGTTAGGATGGTTTCTTTTTGAGAAGTCCGGCGATATAATCGAGAATTTCTTCGCGCCCTGCTCCGGTTTTGGAGGATGTGGTGAAGTACGGAGGCAGTGTTTCCCATGTTTCGCTCAAGGCCTGGAGAAAGGCTTCGGCATTGTTATCGGCAACGCCTTTTTTTTGGCGGTCGGTTTTGGTGAAGGCCAGTACGAAAGGCACCGAGTGTTCGCCGAGTTGATTGATAAAATCCAGATCGGTGCGGCTCGGGGGCACGTTGGCATCTATCAACACAAAGGCCACGAGGAGTGTTGCGCGCCGGTACAGGTACCCTTCGATCATGGCGGCCAGTTTTTTCTGCTGGGTTTTGGACACTTTGGCGTACCCGTAGCCCGGCAAGTCCACGAGGTGCCAGCGGTCGTTGATGTTGAAAAAGTTGATCAACTGCGTTTTGCCCGGCGTGGCCGACACTTTGGCCAGACCTTTTCGGGCGGTCAGCATATTGATCAGCGAGGACTTGCCCACGTTGGAGCGACCGATAAACGCGAGCTCCGGCAGCCCGCTTTTCGGGCAATGGCTCTCGGCCGTAAAACTCGATACGAACTCCGCTTTTTTTATCTCCATGGCAACCTGTCCTTTTTGAGGGCTGCAAAAGTACGCATTTGCTTTACCTTCGTGGAAAATTCAGCCATATCGTGTTTTCGGTCTTTCCAAATACGAGCCGGCATGGGGAAATTCAAACAGCCTCTGATGCTTTCCACGTTTCATCTGCACATTACCGGCCAGGTACAAGGGGTGGGTTTCCGGCCGTTTATCTGGCGCCTGGCGCGTGCGCATGGTTTGAACGGCCGGGTAAACAACACCACCGACGGAGTGCATATCGTGTTCAATGCCGAATCGCCGCACGCATTCCGGCAAGCCATTTTGCAACAGGCGCCCGCACTCGCCCGCATCTCGGAAATCCGCTGTGAAACCTGGCAGTTTCAGGAGTTTCAGGAGTTTCAAATTGTGCACAGCGACGCGTCGGCGCAGCCCAACCTCCCCCTTACGCCCGACTTTGCCCTGTGCGCCGATTGCCGCCGCGAATTGCACGACCCAGCCAACCGCCGCTTCGGTTACCCGTTCATCACCTGCACCAACTGCGGCCCGCGCTATTCCATCCTGACCGATTTGCCCTACGACCGGGAACACACGACTATGGCGCCTTTTGAGCAGTGCCCGGAGTGCTGTTCCGAATTCGACAACCCGGAGGATCGCCGCTATTTTTCCCAAACCAACTCCTGCCTGACCTGCGGCATCCGGCTCGAATTCCGGAATGCAACGGGCGTGGTGTTGACTAACCCCGTGGATACGGCTCTGGACTGGCTGCGCGAAGGAAAAATTCTGGCAATCAAAGGCATCGGCGGGTTTCTCCTGCTTTGCGACGCCACAAGCGCCTCTGCCATCCGAACCCTGCGGCACCGAAAGCACCGACCCACCAAACCCTTTGCTCTCCTGTATCCAAATGCCGCTATGGCAGCAGCCGACACGGTGTTGCTTGACGATGACCTGCACCAACTCGAAGGTCCGGCTGCGCCCATAGTGCTGCTGGACGTGCGCGACAGCCCGCCATCGGGAATTTGCGTGGCTGAAATCGCCCCCGGGCTGGCGCAAATCGGGGTCATGCTGCCGTACGCGCCGCTCCTGGAGGTGCTGGCACAGGGATTGGGCCTGCCTCTCGTGGCCACAAGCGGAAACCGGAGCGGGTCGCCAATCCAGTTTCAGGACGTCGGGGCAATTGCGGATTTAGCGGAAATCGCCGATGCTTTCCTGCTGCATAACCGCGACATCAGCATTCCGCAAGACGACAGTGTGGTGCGCACAAGCGCCGCACACCGGCACCGGATCGTCGTGCGCCGCTCGCGCGGAATGGCGCCCCCGGCCCCGCATTTGCCGGCATGCCGGCAAAATATGCTTGCCCTCGGCGCATCCATGAAAAGCACCTTTGCCTGGCGGTGTGGCGACAATACCTACCTGAGCCAGTACCTCGGCGATCTGGAAAGTTTTGACACCCAGCAAAACTTCGAGCACACCCTGCGCCATTTCCTCAGGCTGTTCCGCGAACAGCCCGCCGGCATCCTGACCGATAAACATCCCGACTATTTTTCCACCCGGCTGGGGATGCGTCTGGCGGAAGAATGGCAAGCGCCGGTAACCGCCGTACAGCACCACCACGCGCATTTTGCTGCCGTACTGGCCGAAAACAGGTTGCTCGTCCACCCCGAACCGGTACTCGGCGTGATCTGGGACGGCACCGGTCTTGGCGACGACGGCCATATCTGGGGCGGCGAGTTTTTCCGCCGGCATGCCGGAAAAATGGAACGCGTCGGGCACCTGGAATACTTCGACCTGGTTGCGGGCGATAAAATGGCCCGCGAACCCCGGCTGTCGGCGCTCAGCCTTGCAGGACGGGGAAACGTGGATCCAAATGTGCTGAAAAACAGGTTCTCGGAGGTGGAATGGGGCCTGTACCGGCGTTTGCTGGAAAACGGCGGACAGGTGCAATGCTCCTCCATGGGGCGCGTGTTCGACGGGGTGGCGGCTTTGCTCGGTCTTGCCGATAAAGTCAGTTACGAAGGCGAGGCAGCCATGCTGCTGGAGGCCGCAGCATACCGGCACTTCAGGCAGCACGGCCTGCAATCTGTACCTGCTACACCGGATTTGGAATGGGAATCGGGGCAGCCGGTTCCCATTCGGGAAATTGTGTCGAAGGTGTACGCCACTTTTCAGAAAACCCGGTCTGCCGGCTATGCCGCTGCGTATTTTCACCGCCAACTCGTTGTCGTGATTGCTGCTGCGGCCCGGCGCTATCAATGCCGGAAGATTGCGTTCAGCGGCGGTGTCTGGCAAAATGCCCTGCTCACCGACCTGGCGCTGGAATTTCTGCGTCCGGAGTTCGATCTGTATTTTCACCGCGCGCTATCGCCCAACGACGAAGGAGTAGCCTACGGACAGTTAGCGATGAGTGATGAACTATGAGTGATGAGTACTCTACGCAACTCATCACTCATAGTTCATCACTCATCACTCATCACCAACCGCGCCAGCGCTTTAGTGAACGGCGGCGCGTGTTCGGCCCGCAGGTGCGACCATTCGGGCAACTCAAAGCCCTGGAGTTCGGGGTGGTCTTCGAAATGGATGCCCGGCACGCCGGTTGCCTTTAGCATGGCATCCCACCAGTCTTTCCGGGGAAAAGTTTGTTCCTCCAGTTTGTACACCATACCGGCAGCCGGCGGGCAGATGAAAATCATTTTGCCGCCTCTGGCCCGGAGTTTGTCCGCCCAGGATTTTATTTCCATAAAAAACGAATCGCGCTCGGCAGGGCTTACCCGCAAGGGCGGCGGCAGCGGCTGAAACTTGCCGGCAAGCGCCTCGGCCTTCTTGGAAGCATAATCCGTCGGGCGCATGAGCGGGCCGGTGCGCGCGCTGAATCCCAACCAGATGCCGCGCACACGGTGTGCATACGCCGTATCGGTCACCACCTTGCTCCACATGCGGGCCTGGCGCTCGCGGGTGTCGTTCGACAGTTTGGGCACGCGGTCGTAACCGGACAGGTACGCCGGGCGGTTGGGCATTTCCACTTCCTGCAACAGATTGCCGAGGTTGAGTTCGCCTTTTTCCACGAAAGCAAAAGTCGGTTCCATAAGCAGGTTGGCCCAGTGTTCCATTTTTTGGGCAGGTGACCAATTGTGGTAGTGCTTCACGAGGCGCTCGGCATCCCCGTCGTGCATGCTGTTCTTGAAAAAAAACAGGCCCGGCGCCACCGATACCACCAGCGTGCCGGCGAAGTCGGTGTTTTCGATCAGGTCGCGCACAATGGGCAGGGGCGCCGAGCCTTCCTTGGCCAACTGGATCACGTGTTCGTTGCCCGTTTCGGCCCGCCAGGTGGGCAGGTCAATATCGAACAATGCCCGTGAAGAGCCGGTAATGATGGTGTACTCCGGTCCTGCATGTTGGGCTTTGGCCCGGAACTCTGCCCAGGAACTGTCGGTAGCGTCGTACGATACCTCGTAGCCCCGGCTGCGCCAGTACAGTTCCCAGCCAGCCGTGGCCAATGCCGCTACCAGCAGCACGACCAAAGCAATCGGCCCCCAGGGCTGTTTCGGGAGCGCACGTTCGAATTGCCCGGATTCAGAATTGAAAGTATATGAATGCATTGCCGCCTCCTTGATTGATAATTAACAAAAACAACATGACCGACCACACCGTCGCCACCAACCACGCCGGGCTACGGCTTACCACCGACTCCAGGGTCACCCGACGCAGGCCCCAGTGCAGGCCCAGCATAGCGGTCATGGTACCGGCGACGAGGATGATCTGGCTCGTGGGCAGGATTTGCGCCCCGTCCGGGTGCCAGCCGTGCATGGAGGCCAGGAGCATCCCGGCTTGAGAAAACGTCGTCGCCCGGAAGAACACCCAGGTGATGGCGATCAGGTAAAACGTGCCGATGCCGAGCAGCAGGGTCACCACAGGAAACGAGGCCCAGGTTTTTTGGCCCCACCAGCCCCGCACTACGCGTTCGGCGCTCAGGTACAGGCCGTGCAGGGCGCCCCAGGCTACGAAGGTCCAGTTGGCGCCGTGCCACAGGCCTCCGAGCAGCATGGTGATCATCAGGTTGATGTACGTGCGCACGGTGCCGAGGCGGTTGCCGCCGAGGGGGATGTACAGGTAATCGCGCAGCCAGGTGGACAGCGTGATGTGCCAGCGCCGCCAGAAATCCGAGAACCCCACGGCGCCGTACGGGCAGTGGAAATTTTCGGGCAAGGCAAACCCGAGGCAAAGCGCGATGCCGATAGCGGCGGTGGAATAGCCGGCGAAGTCGCAGAAAATTTGCCCGGAAAACGCCAGCACGCCGAGCCAGGCGTCCAGTCCGTGCAGGGCGCGTTCGCTGCCGAAAACCATGTCCGAGGTTTTGGACAAAAACGTGTCGGCGATCACCATTTTTTGAAAAAGGCCCAACGTCAGCAGGCCAAGACCCCAGAGCAACTGCTGCCGGTTGGCCTTTTTGGGTTCGGCGAACTGCGGCACGAGTTCAGTGGGGCGCACGATCGGGCCGGCCACTAACTGGGGAAAAAACGTCACAAACAGCGCAAAATCGAGGAAATTTCCCGCCGGTTTGGCGCGGCGCAGGTACACATCCAGCGTGTATGCCATCGTCTGGAACGTGTAAAACGAAATGCCGACGGGCAGGATAATGTCCGGTGCTGCAGGCTGGTAGTCTATTCCGGCGGCTTGCATCAGCGCGGTGAAATTTTCGAGCAAAAACTTGCCGTACTTGAAGTAACCGAGCAAGCCGAGGTTGGCCACCACGCTCACCAGCATGAACCACCGCCGTCGCGCGCGGTCTTCCGTTTCGCTGATTTTTTTGGCGGCAAACCAGTCAATGACCGTCGAAAGCCAGAGCAGCGCCACAAAAGGCGGATTCCAGGCAGCATAAAAAATGTAACTGGCCAGCAGGAGGTTGACCTTTTTCACCCGCCACGGCAACGGCGCGTAATGCAGGCCAAGCAGCAGGGCAAAAAAGAAAAAGAACGACAGGGAATTAAAGAGCATGACAGGGCAGGTGTTTCGTTTCGGCGCGAAAGGTAAGGGATCGGTTTTGTCATTTCGTAGAAATCCGTCCGCTCTACGTTTGTCAACCCGTCCGCTCCAAAACGGTAATCACGCGTGGCAACCGCCCGCGACGTGGACGGATTTCTGCGAAATGACAAAAAGGGACAGCCTGTGCCCTACCTTTGCCACACACCAAACGAATCGCATCATGTCGGAAAAAGTCGAAAACGTCAAGATCGAAGCAAGTTGGAAACAGGTGCTTGCCGGGGAGTTTCAGCAGCCCTATTTCGCCGAAATCAAAGACTTTCTGGTTCGTGAAAAACAGGCGGGGAAGGTGATCTACCCGCCCGGGCCGCTGATTTTCAACGCCTTCAATACCACGCCTTTCGATCAGGTGCAGGTCGTCATCCTCGGCCAGGACCCCTACCACAACCCCGGCGAGGCGATGGGCCTGTGTTTCTCGGTGCCCAAAGGCGTGCGGGTGCCGCCCTCGTTGGTCAATATTTACAAGGAAATCAACCGCGACCTCGGGCTGCCCGTTCCTGCACACGGCGACCTGACACACTGGGCCGAACAAGGGGTGCTGCTGCTCAACGCCATGCTCACCGTGGAGGCCGGCAAACCCGCCTCGCACCAGAAAATCGGCTGGCAAACGTTCACGGATGCCGTCATTCGGCACATTTCCGTACAAAAGGACGGCGTGGTATTTCTGCTGTGGGGCAAGTTTGCCGAAGGCAAAAAAACGCTCATTGATGAAACCAGACACTATGTGCTCATCGCTCCACACCCCTCTCCGCTTGCCGGCAACGGGTTTCAGGGCTGCGCGCATTTCAGCCGTACCAATGAAATTTTGACCAAACAGGGCAAAAAAACCATTGACTGGAGCGTTTAGGGTCGCGTGAAAAAAGTGTCACAGAGGCTCTCAGAGGGAACGGAGGCTCACAGAGTTTTTGCCCGCGAAGAGGGTAGTTTCACAGA
>CAYMQY010000174.1:0-9361 GCA_964392655.1 uncultured Saprospiraceae bacterium | reverse complement strand
GTTGTGCTGCCTTGCATACTTCTGCTTGGGAGTTGTACCAAAAGTATGGTGTACAGCCCTTCCCTGAATCTGCCGAACAAACCAATACGCGAAAAGGAAATTGATATTCAGGGCGGGGTTGAACTGATGCCGGAGGCAAGGGCCGAAAATTTGGGTGGAAGCCCGACGACCTTTGGCGTAAACGGTCAGATCGGCTACGGGTTTTCGGACAAATTCAGCCTGGGGGTCAAGGGCTGGATTGATGCTCAGGGCCGCGAGGGTGCGACGCGCTTTGGCGTTGCTTTGCACGGACAGGTGATCCGTGCGACCGGCCCGACAAAGCGGCTGGTGATTATGCCCCGGATCGGACTGGCGCTTCAGGGCGACCAAATTGCCGGGTACGGACTTGGCGCCTCGGCGGTTTTCCAGAAAGAATTTTCGGAGCAAGTGGCCTGGCACATCGGGGGCGGACTGGCCTGGGGGTTCCGGTATTTGAACGAGGATATCAATGCCGCCGGCGAAAACAAAATTCCCATGGGCTTCGGGCTGCTCGGGCACCTCGGGCTGGCCTGGGAATTTGCCCCCGGCCTGCGGCTCGGTGTGGAGGCTACCCCGCTGTACCAGATCAACACCTTTGACGAAAACCAGCAGTTTATCGTGTCGCCGCAACTGGGCCTCGGGTACACGTTTCGGCGGGCGGACTAAACGCAACCAGGGCATTTCATGGAAAAACAACCCGAAACGGAACGTCAAACCGAACTGCAACAACTCGCAGCAAACAGTTGGAACCTGGAGTTAATCATCTCCGGTGCTGCTGTTTTTTTGGCCTCCTACCTGCCCGGGGTGGTGGAAAGTGGACAGCACTATTTTCTCAACAACCTGGCCATGAGTGACAACCCCGCAAAAAATGCCTTGCCGGTGTTGGCCTTCACATTTGCCGAAATAGTCGCCTGGCTTTTGATTGCCACTTTTGTCAGTCATTTTGTGTTGCGGGCGTTCTGGGCAGGCTTAGTGGGGTTGCATGCGGTGTATCCCGAGGGAATCAAGTACGAAAACCTCCCGGGCCATACGGAATACACGCGCGAACAGGCCCGGAAGCGTTTCGGTCGTCTGGATGATTTTATTCTGCGCCTGGATCGCCTGTGCAACCAGCTGTTTTCCTTTGCCTTTCTGGTCGCCTTGTACAGCCTGGGCATCAGTTTCGCCTACCTGATCATTTTTCTCATCATGCACCTGGTTCCGCTGTGGTTTCCGGGGGAAACGGGAAAAATGATCAGTGTTGCCCTGCTGTTGCTGTATGTAGTAGTGGCCATGCTCCCGGCCATAATGCTGTTACTGCTGCGAAACAAGCGCTTTTCTTCCAGCCGCCAGCTCCAGCGGATGTCCGATGTGACCACCCTGCTTGCCGGGAATATGGTGTTGCCCCTGGTGGCTTCTCCAATCAATTACCTCAACCTGACCTACAGCTCCAACGTTTCGCGCAAGCGTTTTTATAGCGTACTGGTTGTGGGCATGGTGCTGCTGTTTTCCGGTGTCCTGTATTCGTTTTGGCAAACCATGCTGGACTTGTCGGGGCGCAACAGTTCGACGTTCCACACCTACTTTGCACAAGGCACGGGCGCGGGTGTGCTTGATGCCCGGCGCTACGACAATTTGCGTCCGGAAGGGGACGCTTTACCTTCAGTGTCCATACCGACTGATGTAGTTTCCGAGCCGTTGCTGCGCGTATTTGTTGCCTATCCGAAAGCGCTCGACAACCAACTTGCCGGGCTGTGTGCCTCCGCTGTGCAACCCGACTCCCTGCCGCGCAGTGTGCGGTTGCATCGGGCCGACAGTATCAACCTCCTGTGTTTTTCCCGCTTTTTCCGGGTCTCGGTAAATGATTCGCTGGTGTCGCCGGTCGAGTGGATGTTTCACCGGCACCCTGCTGAAAATACCCGTGGTCTTGTGACGTACCTGCCCACCCAACCGTTCCGGCAGGGTAAAAATGTCTTGCTGATTCAGGCGCCTTCGGAAAAAAATCCCGATTCGCTGCGGGTGTACGGCCTGGTGCCATTTTGGTTTGCTCCCGGCGACTGACCCTTTCCTTCGCATGTACTTGCCCTTTTCCGTCAGACGAACAAGTTCGTACAGACGGAAAAGGGCCTGCCTGTACGAACTTGTTCGTCTGACAGGCAAGGTGTGGCCTGGTGCCGATTTGGTTTGCTCCCGGCGACTGACCCTTTCCTTCGCATGTACTTGCCCTTTTCCGTCAGACGAACAAGTTCGTACAGACGGAAAAGGGCCTGCCTGTACGAACTTGTTCGTCTGACAGGCAAGGTGCGTTTGCCCCTGTCCTTGTTCGTCCGACAGGCAAGACGGGTGCGATTTCCGTCAGTTTGATAAACATCACTTACCCGCCTGATACTTGTCATCCGTGGCCGGAACGACCTCGTCCGATCTTGCGCCCAATTTCAGCGATAAAAGGTCATGGCAATCATTTTTATCCTCATTCTCATCAGTCTGATCGTAGCCGCCGGTTTTTTGCTGGCGTACCTCTGGGCCACGCGCTCGGGCCAGTTCGACGACGAGTACACGCCTTCCGTGCGGATGCTTTTCGACGACGAACTGGTTGACAATCAGGCGTCCAAAGAAGAGGAATCCACGCATAAATAAAACGAAACCGCCACTCATCTTTAACTAGCGTATGAGCCGCATCGAACAATTTCAGTACGACAACCGCATTGTGCGGGCCTTCGGGATGGCCGCCTTTATCTTCGGGATTGTGGGGATGCTGGTCGGGCTTATTTTGGCCCTCCAGTTGATTTTCCCCGAACTCAACCTGAGTCAGTACGGCATTCCCTACACCACGTTCGGGCGCCTGCGCCCGCTGCACACCAACGCGGTGATTTTTGCCTTTGTAGGCAATGGTATTTTCATGGGTGTGTACTACTCCCTCCAGCGCCTGCTAAAAGCCCGGATGTTCAGCGACACGCTGTCGTGGATTCACTTCTGGGGCTGGCAGGTGATAATCCTGTGCGCGGCTATTTCATTGCCGGCGGGCCTGACTACCAGCAGCGAATACGCCGAATTGACCTGGCCGATTGACCTGCTGATCACCCTCATCTGGGTGGTTTTCGGGATCAATATGTTTGGTACCATCATCAAACGCCGGGAAGACCACCTGTACGTGGCCATCTGGTTTTACATCGCCACCTGGATTACGGTAGCGGTACTGCACATCGTGCGGAGTTTTGAACTGCCGTTTTCCATGTTCGGCAGTTACCCGCTCTTTTCCGGCGTACAGGACGCGCTCGTGCAGTGGTGGTACGGCCACAACGCCGTGGCATTCTTCCTGACCACGCCGTACCTCGGCATGATGTACTACTTCCTGCCGAAAGCAGCCAACCGCCCGGTGTACTCGTACAAACTGTCCATCATCCACTTCTGGGCGCTTATTTTCATCTACATCTGGGCCGGCCCGCACCACTTGCTGTACTCGTCCATGCCCGACTGGGTGCAGTCGCTCGGCACCGTGTTTTCCATCATGCTCATCGCTCCGTCGTGGGGCGGTATGCTGAACGGCTTGCTCACGCTGCGCGGCGCCTGGGACCGGGTGCGGCAAGACCCCGTGCTCAAGTTTTTCGTGGTAGCCGTGACCGCCTACGGTATGGCTACCTTCGAAGGCCCGATGCTTTCGATCAAAAGTGTGAACGCGATCAGCCACTTTACCGACTGGACCATCGCCCACGTACACGTCGGGGCCTTGGGCTGGAACGGCTTCCTGACCTTCGGGGCGCTATACTGGCTGTGGCCGCGGATGTACCGCACGCAGTTGTACTCCGTCAAACTGGCCAATATGCACTTCTGGATCGGTACGCTGGGTATCGTGTTCTATGCCATCCCCCTGTACTGGGCCGGCTGGACGCAAAGCCTGATGTGGAAGGAATTTACGCCGGGCGGGACTCTGGCCTGGGGTAACTTCCTCGACACCGTCACACAGATCATTCCGATGTATGCCATGCGCGCTTTTGGTGGTACGCTGTTCTTCGTGGGTACCATTCTTGGTGTGTACAACCTGGTTAAAACCGCCGGCCAGGGATCGTTCCTCAGCAATGAAGCCGCTGAAGCGCCTGCCCGTGAACCGCACGTAAAAGCCCCCGGCGACCACTGGCACAAGTGGATTGAGGGCCGCCCGATGCAAATGTTGCTTTGGAGCGCCATCCTGATCTCCATTGGCGGTATCGTACAAATCGTGCCGATGGTGTTTGTGGAAAGCCAGGTGCCGAAGATTTCCACAGTTACGCCGTACACGCCGCTCGAACTTGCCGGCCGCGACCTCTACATCCGCGAAGGTTGCGTGGGCTGCCACTCGCAAATGGTGCGGCCGTTCCGCAGCGAAACCGTGCGCTACGGTGAATACTCCAAATCGGGCGAATATATTTATGACCGTCCGTTCCTCTGGGGCAGCAAACGCACCGGGCCGGACCTCCACCGCGAAGGTGGCCGTTATCCCGACAGTTGGCACTACAACCACATGATTGACCCGCGCACCATGTCGCCCGGCTCCATCATGCCGCAGTACCCGCACCTGGCCGACAACGAACTCGATCTGAGCCTGCTGCCTGCCAAGATCACAGCCCTGCGCAAACTCGGCACACCGTATCCCGAGGGCTTCGAGGAGCGCGCCATCGCCGACGCACAGGCACAGGCCAAAAAAGTAGCCGACAAACTGAAATCCGAAGGTATCAAGGACGAAGGCATGGAGACCAAAGAGATGATGGCTATCATCGCTTACCTGCAGCGTCTTGGAACCGACATAAAAAAATAAGCCATGTACAAATACCTGCTTCAATCCGTCGAGGGCATCCAGTGGTTCGGCATTACGGCCTTGCTGATCTTTTTCGGCACGTTCCTTTTTGCCTTGCTCCGTGTGTTTTTCAACAAAAAAAACAACTGGGAAGCCGAGGCCCGGCTGCCGTTAGATGACTAAACAGGCGCCGCTGCAGATGGCATAGTCGCCTTGCAAATCGAAAAATCGCAACTCGTAAATTGTAAATTGAAAGATGAAATTCGCCAAATATCTTTTCATGTTGCTCTTGCTGGCCGGCGCCGCCCCGGCCTGGAGCCAGGCAGCCACAACGGCTGCTCCCGACAGCGCCAGTCAATTACCACAAATCATGGCGTATATCCTGACCATTGCGGGCGCTGCGCTTTTCATTGTGGCGATGATTTATGTGGTCAAGGTCAATCAGTTCCTGTACAAACGGGTGCTGGACCTGGAGGCCTCCAAATCCGGGATTAAACTGCCGCAGGAACAAGGGGTCGGCGCCGAAGCCGAAGCCGACAGTTTCTGGACGCGTATGCGCAAAAAATACTGGGAGGACGCCGTGCCGATCGAACGGGAGGGCGAAATCCTGTCGCATCACGACTTCGACGGCATCCGCGAGTTGGACAACCGTCTGCCGCCATGGTGGGTCAATATGTTCATCATCACCATTGTTTGGGCGGTAGCCTACATGTTCTACTACCACTGGGGAGGCGACGGCCCTTCGTCCACGGATGAGTACAACATGGAAGTGGAAGAGGCTAAAAAACAGGATGCCATTGCCTTGGCGGGTATGGCAAATGCCGTGGACGAATCCAACGTTACGGCTCTGACCGAGGCCGGCGCATTGGGTGAAGGGCAGACTATTTTCAAAAGCGTATGCGCGGCCTGCCACGGCCAGGCTGGCGAAGGCATGGTCGGCCCGAACATGACTGATGAGTACTGGATACACGGCGGCGGCATCAAAAATGTGTTCAAAACGATCAAGTACGGGGTGCCGGAAAAGGGTATGATTTCGTGGCAGAGCCAACTCTCGCCGTCCGATATGCAAAAAGTGGCTTCGTATATCCTGACGTTGAAAGGCACCAATCCGCCGAATCCGAAGGAACCGCAGGGCGAAATCTGGAAAGAGGAAGCCGCAGCACCAACCGATACCATTCCGCCGGCGGAAACGCCCGCGGCCGGGAAGTAGAAAACAGGCACGTTCGTCATTCAGAAGGGATCCGTCAGTTTTAGTTTGTCATCCCGAAGGGATCCGTCCGCTCTACGAGGGACATGTTTCAGGCATGGCTTGCCCTCGGTAGAGCGGATGGATCCCTTCGGGATGACAAACGTAGAGCGAACCCGAAACCTTGAAACCCGAAACCTTGAAACCTGTACACAAATCATGTCCACCGATCAGCAAAAAAACTGGGACACCATTATCGAGGATACGGAAGCGTACCGCGACACCATTGCCACCGTTGACTCGGAGGGTAAACGCGTATGGATTTACCCGAAAAAGCCCAAAGGGCGCTTTTACAATGCCCGGAACTGGACTACACTTGCCTTTCTGGTCATTTTCCTGACCTTGCCGTTCATCAAGGTGAACGGCGAGCAGTTTTTGCTTTTCAATATTCTGGAGCGCAAGTTTGTCCTGTTCGGGTTGCTGTTTACGCCGCAGGACTTCCACCTGTTCGTGTTGGCCACACTGACGTTCGTGGTGTTCATCATCCTGTTTACGGTGGTGTATGGCCGCTTGTTTTGCGGATGGGTATGCCCGCAAACGGTTTTTATGGAAATGGTTTTCCGGAAAATCGAATACTGGATTGAAGGTGACGCCGGTGAACAACGCAAACTGGAACAGTCGCCCTGGACACCCGATAAACTGAAAAAAAGGGCGCTCAAACACGCGATCTTTTTCGCCATAGCGGTAGTGGTGTCCAACTACTTTCTGGCGTACATCATCGGCATGGACCAGGTGCTGCGCATCATCCGCGAACCGATGTCGGAGCACTTTGCGGGATTTCTGAGCATGCTGGTGTTTTCCGGGGTGTTTTACTTGGTTTTTTCCCGTTTGCGGGAGCAGGTTTGTACCACTATTTGCCCCTACGGCCGTTTGCAGGGGGTGTTGCTGGTCAAGGATTCAATCGTGGTGGCCTACGACCATGTTCGGGGTGAGCCGCGCACCAAATTGCGCAAGCAAAAAGCCGCCGCCGAAAATCCGGTGGAACAAATACAAATGGCCGTAACCGGCGATGCTGCCGCTGCCACCGGTATGCAGGCGCGCACCGTCGGCGATTGCATAGACTGCAAACTCTGCATCGCCGTGTGCCCCACGGGTATTGACATCCGGAACGGCACGCAACTCGAATGTGTCAACTGCACCGCCTGCATTGATGCCTGCGACGCCATCATGGACAAAGTGGAGCGCCCGCGTGGCCTGATCCGGTACGATTCCATGACCGGCATTGAGAGCGGACGCCGCAAACTTTTCACTCCTCGGGTGATCGGCTACACCGCCGTGCTGTTGGCGCTGGTGCTACTTGATGTGGTGCTCATCGCCAACCGGGGCATTGTGGAAACCATCATTTTGCGTTCTCAGGGGCAACTCTACCAACAAAAAGACGAGACGCACCTCACCAACTTGTACACCTTTACGCTCATCAACAAAGCGCCCAAAGACCTGCCGGTCGAACTGCGGCTGACTGCGCCGAAAGGCGAAATTCAGATTGTCGGACAGGCGCCCGGCACTATTGAAAAAGGCCATAACAAGAAGGGGGTCTTCTTTGTAGAACTTGAAACCTCCGTGCTCACGGGTCGGAAAACACCCATCACAATCGAAGTGTGGTCGGAAGGCAAAAAAATTGATGAAGTGGAAACCAACTTCATGGGGCCGGGAGGGCGGCGGTAGTTTTGAATGTAAAATTCAAAATGTAAAATTCAAAATTCAAAACGGAACGTTTCCCAGTCAACCAGTCAACCAGTCAACTACTCAACCAGATATTATGAAACTCAACTGGGGTACCGGAATCGCATTGGTCTACGGACTATTTGCCCTGACCATGATCGCTGTGGTTATTCGCTCGCGTTCGCACGACCCGGGGTTGGTCAGCAAGGACTATTACAACCTCGACCTGAACTATCAGGCGCACCTTGATAAAAAGCACAACGCCGCCGCGCTGGAAGTTGGCCTTCAGGCGCAGTTTGATCTGGCTAAACAGGTCATTCGGCTGCAATTCCCTGCGGCTGCAGGACAGCCCTCCGGGAAAATAAAATGCTTCCGTTCGTCTACCGTGCGCGACGATATGTTTCTGGATATCAAAACTGATGCAAACGGCGTCATGGAAATACCTGCCGCGCGTCTTGCCACCGGCCTGTGGAATATCGAGGCAGACTGGCAAGGCAATAGTGTGCCTTTCTTCCACGAAGCAGTGGTAACGGTAATACGAGCGTGATACCAGTTTTGAGTTTTGGGTTTCGAGTTAACTCAAAACTCAAAACTCAAAACTCAAAACCGACAAATGTACTCGACCGCCTTTCTCCTCGGACTTGCCGGCAGCCTGCACTGTGTAGCCATGTGCGGGCCGCTCATGCTGGCGCTGCCGCTGAGCGGGTCGGCGCGGTGGGGGGCTGTGGGCCAAACACTCGTGTACCAGTTTGGCCGTATTTCGATGTACGTGGTTCTGGGTTTACTGTTCGGATTGCTGGGCAAGGGAGTGGCGCTGGCAGGATTTCAGCAGGTTTTGTCCATTGTGGCGGGGGGCATGCTACTTTTTGCGGCATTTTTTGCCGTTGAGTGGGAACGCGCCGCCCGTGCTGTTCCCGGCATGTACCGGCTTACCCGCTGGGTGCAGCATCGTATCGGGCTTTTGCTGCGCTACCGCTCGGTGGGCGCCACGTTCGGAGTGGGTTTGCTGAACGGTTTGTTGCCCTGTGGACTGGTGTACGCGGCTGCGGCCGGCGCCGTCAGTATGGCCGGAGGCTGGCAGGGCGGGTTGTTTATGGCGCTTTTCGGCCTCGGTACCTTGCCGCTGTTGCTGGTGCTTATCGGTACGGGACAGCGCTTCGGGCCGGTGTGGCGAAAACGTTTTCAGGTAGTACAGCCGGTGTTGCTGGCAGTTGCCGGTATGTTACTTTTGTCGAGGGGAATGCACCTCGATCTTTCCCTTTTTGAGTCGGCGGTGCCGCCGGCCGGGGCGGACTGTCATTGATCGCCGCCGTACACATCCGTGTAAATTTCCCGCAGAGTCACCGGGCGTCCGCCGACGGAAAAGGTTTCGTCGGGGGCGCTCAGTTCGGTTTCCGTCCAGCGGTTGGGGCCTTGGCGCTCCATGGCCAGCACACCGGGTTTGTTTTGTTCCACAAACAGGATTTGCTGCAGCGATTCGATTTTTTTGTAGCAGGGTAGTTTGGTGCCGAAGTCGTAGTCGCGGGTGCTTTTGGACAAAACCTCCACCAACACGACCGGGGTGGTTTCGGCGCTCATGCCGGGGCTGTATTCAAATTTTTGGCTCGGCAGTGCCACCACCATACCGTCGGCATTAAAAACTCCCGTGCCGGTGCCGGTGCAGTCGGCGATGTACACCGGGCGGT
>CAYMQY010000173.1:5614-9572 GCA_964392655.1 uncultured Saprospiraceae bacterium | reverse complement strand
ATACCGTCCGGCAGTTCCTCGGCGACATCGAGCAGGTGCCGCCCATGTTTTCGGCAGTCAAGGTGGACGGGCGGCGTTTGTACAAAAATGCCCGCACCGGCGAGGAAATGGAACTGGCCCCGCGTTGCGTGCGCATTGAGGCGTTCGAGGTCGGCCCCTTGCAGCCGGTTCCGCCCGGAGATTCTGCGGAGCCGCTTGTCATCAGTAAAAAAGGTGCCGACATCCACCTGTACCCCGACTATGCCGCCGGGCTGCAATGCACCTTCCGGGTGGTGTGCGGCAAGGGCACCTACATCCGCTCGCTGGCCTTCGACCTCGGCGCGGCACTCGGCAGCGGCGCCTACCTGAGCAGCCTGCGGCGCACGCGAAACGGCGCTTTTTCGGTGGACGACGCGTGGTCGGTGGAGGGATTGGAGGCGTGGGTGCGGGAGGGGCAGTGCAGTTAAGTTCAATTCGCGAAGGTTCATCCGACGAATTTGTCGTCGGATGAATGCGTAGCCACGCCATGCAGACCATATCCTATCTGGCTACACACTCGTCAGACGACAAATTCGTCTGACGAGATTCAGAACGATGAGAGCAACCTACTTTGGTAACTTATCCCAAATCTTCTGCAAGTTCTGTATATACTCATTGCCTGCCCAATAGTTCTTTTCAATTTCATTATCAAGGAATGCCTTGAACACGGGTTTTGTTAATATTTGAGATAAGTTTCCGGAAACTACCTCAAGCCATGTATTATCCCTATTTGTTTTTAGGCTATTTAAGAGAGGTGAAATCAGTTTCCATTTATCTACATCATCATCTATCATTTTTGCGATGGAATGAAGACAAGCCACTTGGCGTGCTTGATCTCCATCAGAGATACCTTCACCATAGTTAAAAAATTCAAAATAATTGTCCATCAGGTGTTGTATACAAATATCACAACCCGCATCTGCCAGAATAAATACAATTTTGACTTTTAGCGAGTCGCTGGTTGTGGAATCCTGTTTGATCCTGATTAATTCTTTTGCTGCTTGGTCAATGTTGTTTTGATTCGCCCGAATCTGATAAAAGTAGTCCTGTACCACTTGTTTTTTCTGAGCAAAAGCGGGTTTGACTACAAATGACATTAAAAAAAGTGCAAAAACCAGTGGCTTCATAAATGATAAGTTTGTGTGTGATACAGTGTGTAGCGGTTTTCAAAACTTGCTGAGAAACCCTGTCTGAGAAAGCAGTTTGCTTTTGCAAAGGAAGCCTTTCCCCGAAACTGTTGCTAACTTTGGCGTTCAGCAATATACCGCCGCCCATGCTCCTCTACGCTTTCGACCTGACGCTGCCGCTCAAAAACCCGGTACTGATCTTTGCCCTGATCCTGTTCATCATCCTGTTCGCGCCGCTGCTGCTGAACAAGTTGAAAATTCCGCACCTGATCGGGCTGATCATTGCCGGAGCCATCATCGGACCGCACGGGCTGAACCTGATGCTGCGCGACAGCAGCATCATCCTGTTCGGCACCGTGGGACTGCTGTACATCATGTTCATGGCCGGATTAGAAATAGACCTCGCCATTTTCAAAAAAAACAGCGGCAAAAGCGTGGTTTTCGGGTTGTTTACATTTGTAATTCCGATGGCAATGGGCACGATCGCCGGGGTGTATTACCTGCATTATTCGATGCCGTCGTCGCTGTTGCTGGCGAGTATGTTTGCCTCGCATACCCTGATTGCATACCCGATTGTCAGCAAGTTGGGCATATCCAAAAACCGTGCAGTGGCCGTTTCCGTCGGCGGGACGTTGATTGCCGATACCGCTGCCTTGCTGATGCTTGCGGTCATTACCGGCATGGCCACCGGCAATATTTCCCATGAGTTCTGGATAAAACTCAGCGTTTCGGTAGTGGTGTTCGGGCTGTTGGTATTATTTGGTTTTCCGGTCATCGGCCGTTGGTTTTTCAAACGGTATGACGACAACGTTTCCCAGTACATCTTTGTGCTCGGCATGGTGTTCTTCGCGGCGTTTCTGGCCGAAGCCGCCGGGGTGGAAGCCATCATCGGGGCGTTTTTGGCCGGGCTGGCACTCAACCGGCTCATTCCGCACACCTCGCCCCTGATGAACCGCATCGAATTTGTGGGCAACGCCCTGTTCATCCCGTTTTTCCTGATCGGCGTGGGTATGATGGTAGATTACCGGGCTTTTATCAAAGATTTTGACACCATCAAGGTGGCCATTGCCATGACGGTGATTGCCACGGTCTCGAAGTACCTGGCTGCCTGGCTTACCCAAAAAACCTACAAATTTTCCGCCGACGAGCGCCGCGTCATTTTCGGCCTGACCAATGCCCGCGTAGCGGCTGCGCTGGCGGTAGTGCTCGTGGGCTACAACATCATTCTCGGCGAAACCGAAACCGGCGAACCGATCCGGCTGCTCAACGACAGCGTGCTGAACGGCACCCTGCTTATGATTTTGGTCACCTGCACGGTCGCTACGTTCGTTGCCCAGAAAGGCGCTCAAAACATCGCGATAAGCGAGGCCTCCGAAGCCGGCGCCGTTGAAGACGAAGAAGGTCAGGAAAAAATCCTGATCCCGATCAACAACCCCGATACCGCCAACGAAGTCATCAACCTGAGCATTACCGTCAAGTCGAAACGCAATAAAAACGGCCTGTTTGTGCTGCATGTGCTCGACGACGACAACTCCGACGGGGCCGCCGAAAAGAAAGCCAAAAAACTGCTTGATCAGGCCAGTGTGGCCGCCGCTGCCACCGACAATTACCTGCACGAACTCCTGCGCTACGACCTGAACACCGTCAATGGCATCGCCAACGTGGTGAAAGAACACAAAATCACCGACCTGATTCTTGGCCTGCACCAGAATGACGGAATTTCCGATTCGTTTCTCGGGAACCTTACCGAAGGCATTCTCACCCGATGCAACACCACCACGTTGATCTACAAATCCGTGCAGCCGCTGGCAACCGTCAAGCGCCACCTTGTGATAGTGCCCGAGCGCGCCGAGCGCGAAATCGGTTTCGCCTTTTGGCTGGTCAAAGTGTGGAACATCGCCCGGAACACCGGCGCCAAACTCGTTTTTTACGGCTCCAACCAAACCCTGGCCTACATTCGGGCCGTGCAGAAAAAACACCCTGTGGATACCGAATTCAACAACTTCTACGACTGGAACGACTTTCTGATTCTTGCCCGTGACTTGCGACCCGACGACAACCTCATCATCGTCATGAGCCGGAAAGAGCACTTGTCCTATCATGCAAACATGGGTAAAGTGCCCGCTTACCTCAACAAGTATTTCCAGCCCAACAACTTCATTCTGATTTACCCGGTGCAAGCCGGTGTAGATGACGACGGCAACCTCGACCTCAAAAACCCCTCGGTCATGGAGCCTCTGCGCACGAACCTGGAACGCCTCGACGACATCGGGAAAACGATTGCGAGCGTGTTCCGGTGGAAGTGAAGGTAGGAAGGTTTTTGGTTGGAAGGTTTCTGGTTGCAGCGTTTTCCGCCCACGGATTTATCCGTGGGTCACAGGTTTTTCGCCGATAAATATGAAATATCGCCACAGCCCGCCCCAGGCCCGGTGCACAATTCGGGTTTTTGTTTCAAAACGTTCTTCCAGCACAGGCAGCAGGTGCCGCTCCATGCGTACGTGGTTGTAGCCCATCCAGCGGCGAAACCAGGCAAACGGCGTGTCGTGAAAATCCACCACGGCAATACAACCGCCAGGCTTCAGGTCTTGCCCGGCCTGTTCGATAGCCGCCTCCCAGCCGGGGTTGAACATGGTGAGCGCGTACGAAAAGAGCACGATGTCTGCCGGCTCCGGCAGGTGAAAATGGCCGGTTCCGTAGGGTTTTTCAAACAGCCGGAGCCGGCGGGAAAACGATGCGAGGCGTTTGCCGGCTCTGTGCAGCATTTCCGGCGACACGTCAATTCCGATCAGTTGCCAGCCAGAATGCCAGCCTGC
>CAYMQY010000173.1:0-5514 GCA_964392655.1 uncultured Saprospiraceae bacterium | reverse complement strand
TTGCACCTGTCCGATCCAGGTGCTTGCGTAAGTGCCCACGCGGTCGAGTCGGTGCATGCGGGCGGCGGCCTCGGTGTCGAACCGAACGCGCTGATGCACAAACGGCGGCACGAAATCCAGGTTGAACGAAGCCGAACGCATCAGGATTCGGGCGCCCGGCGCGGCATTTTCCAGAATCAGCCGCCACTCTTCCTCCAGCGCAGGGCGAAGGTGTGCGGCAAGCCAGTCCTGGTGATCCAGCAACACAAAATGAGTGTATGCACCGGGGTTATTGCGCAGAAAATCGCTCAGCGAAGTCGAATGGGTATGAATGCGCTCCGAGCGCGAGCGAATCGTGGTGAAATGCTCCGGCAAGAGGTAGTTGGGGCAACAATCAGGCGTGTACCGGCCAAAGAAATACAGGTTCCAGAAGTAGTTGTCCCGAAGCGGGAGTTCGAGAAAAACCTGTCGCAAACAATGCCGGAAATAGCCGGCCATGCCGTCTTCGAAGTGATCGGCGGCCAGGGCCTGCTGGCTTTTCGGCACGCCCAGCATGCTCTGCAGGAAATGTTGCTGCAAGGCCCATTGCAGAAACGGGTTGAGGAATCGCGGTTCGAATTTTTCGTACCAGATGGTCTGCTCGGCCAGGTTTTGGGAGGCAAACAGGTTTTCGGCCAGGCGAAGCACTTCCGGCTGCATTTGCAACCATTGGCGGATCATCCAGGCCACCGTGCCGCTGGTGCCATTCCAGTAAAACGAACGCCGCATACCCCGACCTGAAAATACATGCAGGTTGCGCGACCACCAGTTTCGGGAAAAGCCCTCCGGCAACCGCTCCCGCAGCACATCCTGAAAAACAGTTCGGGCATCGGCGGCCACGCCGTTGCCGAAAAAACGGAACAACGTCGCATGGTCGGCTCCCTGAAAAAGCGCAATTTTGAGTTCCAGCAGGGCATTTTGCCGGGGATTCATATCCACACAATGGATCACTTTCGGGTCATCCAGCAGGTAATCCAGCGCGTTGCAACCGGCGCTGGTCAACATCACCACCCGGCTGTCGGGGCCAAGTTCGAGCAACTGCCGGTCGCAGCGCGGGTCTTCCCAGCACGTATTGTACACTAGATTGTTGCCGTGTATGTGGCGAAATATCTGCTCATTGACGGTACGTGCCAGACCCATGTGTTTCCCTTTTTTGGGAGGCGAAGGTAGGCGGCGGCGTTGCCCGGGCCGGCAATTGCAAGTTTATGTTAAGGTTAAGTTGACGCCTGAAGGATTTCGGGTTGGAGCCTCATGCGAACTTGATCCCGGAAATCTACTACCTCGAAACGTCAAACCCTTGTGCCGCCATTTTCTTCCCATTCACCAGAATCCGCAACCGATGTGGCCCTGCAAAGTGCTTGCGCGTGGTGAAATCCGTGAATCGCTGGCGTTTTTGTACCGTTTCAGTTTGTCCGGCCCCCAGTACCATTTCCTTGATTTTGAAAATTTTGGGTGACACCTTGCCGCTGCCGGTCAGGTAGTCAATGCCGTATTCGAGGCGGATTTGGTGGGGTGTAGTGCTCGTGTTTTTCACAAAAAACGAAAAGGAGAGTTCACCGCCAATCGGCACAGTGGGCTGTACTTCGAGGTTTTCCACCAAAATCCCCGCTACATTTTGATCGAAACCGAACCGGGCAAGGGCTTCCTCGTGGCCCTTTTTGAGTAAGCCCCGCAAGGCGTGCCGCACGATCCAGTCGGTATCGGGGTGCTTCCGGTGCCAGCGCCCGGCAATGTCAAGCGCCAAAGCAGGATGGTCTTTGGAAATGTCGTTCAGGCAGTTTGCCACCGAGCGGCGCACGGTTTCGGCCGGGTCGGTTTTCAGGTTTTCCAAAACAGGCAGGATCGGCGAAGGGTCGCGCTTGAGCGCCGGAACGCCCATGCCCCAGGGTAGTCGGGGGCGAAAACCCTCGCTCGACAGGCGCCGCACCATCGGGCTGGAGTGGCGCGACCACGCGAGCATTTGCGGGTACATACGCTCGGGGTAGCGGAGCAGGAAGGGGCGCACGGCAAACTCCGCGCTGCTCCAGCGGGTGATGGTTTCGAGCGCCGGGATGGACGCATCCGGGTGCTCCTGGCCAAACACCTCCACAAAATCGGGCAGGAAACAGTACTCGAAGGTGAGTTTTTCGCCGTGCTGTCGGATCAGTTGCTCCGTGGCGTGCACCACGATCTCAATTGCCGCGGGGTACTCCTCCGGCAAGGCGCCGCCGAGGCTTTCGGCGATGCGACGCATGCGTTGTTTCAGTTCGAGTTGTTCCCAGCCGGCATCGAACACCGATGCGACAAATGCGGTGCGGTCGAATGGTGCCCATACAGTTTTCACCGTTTGGGCGAAGCCCTCCACGAGCGGGCGGGAAAAGATGTTTTTGAGCGGTTCGGCCATGCGCCAAAGGTAGCGGAGTTTTGCTCCCGTAAAAAACACCACACGCCGCCGGATTAAGTCAGCCTGTTGCCGATGCAAGGTCAGCATCTTTGCCGGCATGAACGGACAATGGAATTTGATGCGCCTCCTGCGCGGAGGCATTGCCCTCTGGGCTTTTTGGGAACTGTACCACACCGGCGAATGGATCATGCTGCTGCCGGGCGTTTTATTCGGGTTGCAGGCCGTGTTTAATGTGGGCTGCGGCGGCAGCAGCGGCTGTTATGCACCGCCGGAGCAGCGCGCGACGAATAAGACAGAGGCCGAAACGGTCGTGTACGAAGAGGTGCGCTGAGCGTTATCCTCTCCGGTTGGAGAAGTTGGGGTTGTAAAACAAGACGAACGCCGTGGTGGTATGGGAAGTGGTGGAAGATGGCTGATGTGTTGGCTCCGCATTGTGATATTCTCAAGATTTTCCACGCTTCACAAACACCGAATCCTGCAGCCAGAAACGCCACGGCCAGGTCGCACACTCCCCTGCAGACTCCACCCCGATGCGGGGGCCGGTAGTGATGCGGGTTTCGGGTACGGAAACGCCCCTGTCTTCAATCCAAACCGGCGTATCGGATGCGAGCAGGCTCTGGCCGGTTTTGGAACTGTGCAGGCCAAGCGCCTGAGCGAGGGCGCCCGGACCGGTAGTCAGTGCCGTCCGGATTTTCGGTGACAAAGGTTGTGTCGGATAGCGGCGGGCCAGCATCATGTCCACGCCTTCGAGCGGTTCTATGGCCCGAACCAGAACCGCGTGGGCCATATCTTCGGGGCCTGTTACGACATTGAACAGGTGGTGCATGCCGTAGCACAGGTAGATGTACGCGTGTCCACCCTCCCAAAACATGACCTCGGTACGCGGGGTGCGACGATTGCCGTATGCGTGGCAAGCCCGGTCATCGGGGGCGCGGTAGGCTTCGGTCTCGGTGATGAGGCCTGACGTACGCAGGCCGCCGAATTCCGTGACGAGCACCTTGCCCAGCAGGTCGCGGGCAACCTGAACGACATCCTGACGGAGGTAAAATTCGCGGGAGAGACGCATAAGGATCTAGTGATTGGCTATTTGACGGGGGATTTGAAAACGGAATATCGCGTCACATTTTCTTCAGTGGCTTGTTTCCGGGCAGACTGCCGTCCCAGGATTTCATGCGTTCCCGGTCGGCATAAGCCAGCCACCCGCGCAGCACTAACCAGCCGAAGCCGATGGTGTTGAGGGTGCCGTGCCAAAAGCGCATATTCGGAATGGTGAACCAGTCGAAGGGCCAGTAAAAACGCAGGGCATACACCCCGCCCATGGCGGCGCCCACGACCACGCAAGCCGAACCTCGAATCCAGAATTCGCGCTGCCGGGTGTAAAGTTCCTGTTGCAGGGCAAGTTTTACCTGCCGCCAGACGACCCAGAAGATCAGCCCCACAAAACCCGTAGCCGCGACCCACTCGAACACCGGGGAAAATCCCAAATGGGTCAGCGTGATTCCCGCCGCCACGGCAGGCATACCCGCTGCGACGGCGTAACCCAGGCGGCGGCCTGCCCGACGGGGGTTATCCTCGTACAGGCAGTACACCATCACCGCCGGCACAAACCCGGCCACATGAAAATGCGCGGAGGTCAGCCCGATCATTTGCGAATCAAAGCCGAGAGGATGGAGATCGGCCAGAAAAAAAACGACCCCCAGCGCGCCGGTAGCCCAGTAGCCCAGCGCCACGATGCGCATCCAGGTGAGCGTGTCGTATTTTTTGTACACGAGCATGTTCACAAACTCCCAGACCGTCAGCCACAAAGCCCCCAGGCCATACGGGAGTGCCCACCAGACTGCACTATCGTGGTTGGGCCATTCGGAATACCCCCAGGCCAGCCCAACTACGGTAAAGGCATATACGTACGCCGGATCATACCCGAGCAAAAAAAGGCCCCGGGGTACAATCGCCATGGCCGCAAATACCACAAGCGCGGCCTCCCAGTGGTACTGCAGCAGCGATTCCGCCGTGTACAACAGGAAAGGAAACCAGAGCCAGAGGGGCAGTATTTTTTTCATGGCAACAGCCTGTTTTGGACAAACGCAAGCATGGATTGTTGCGAGTTTCGTACAAACTTCCGCTGGTACCGGCGGGCGAGCGGGTAGCCGAGTCGGGCTGCCCAGAACCGCGGGCGCGAGAAGGCCCGCAAGGTATACCACACCCGCCCGTCACCGGTTTTTTCCACCAAAAAAAGTTCTTCGCCGCACTCCACGTGGCCGGGCAGGGTACCATAGGCAAAACCGAAGCGGTTTTCCTCGTCGAGCACATACACGATGCGGCAGGAGTTGAGCCACCAGACACCAAGCACGCGCGCCGCCATCGCCACTACCCCACCCTCCCGGATCGGAATTGCCTCGGGAAACACGAGTGCCCAGCCCCCCGGGAACATCCGCCACTGCCGGACGGCTTCTTTGGCGGCGGCCCAGGCCGCATCGCCGCTGCCGAGTTCGATGCGGTTGCGGTCGTTGTCGTAGCCGGGGATCGGGTCTGTGGCACGGGTACTCCCGACCTCCGGATAGGTGAAGGGCCGGTTTTTTTCGGATTCCAAAAATTCGTGGATAAGAGCGGGGGTTGGTTTGGAGAACACGAGCATGGGCGTTTTTTGAAACCCAAACGGAATAATCCGGGCGGTTGTTCGCTAAAAAATCTCCTGTTGCAACAGGCTTTTTGAGTTTAATTGCCAAGGTTACAAAAGCAAAATTGGCCCGTGCTGTCCGGCACGGGCCAATCTGCAAAATTATCGTTTCCACAAAACCGGGTTACTCCACCACCACCCGGCGCACCGCGGCGCCTTTGCCATCCGTCACGCGCACGAAATACGCGCCGGCAGGCAAGGCGTTCAAATCAAGCGGATGTACAGCCGTGCCCAAGGGCAGGTCGAGACGCTGCTGCACCAGCACCCGGCCAAGCAGGTCGTACACCATCACCGTGTACGCGCCGGCGCGGAAATCCTCGAAGCGCAGACTTGTCCAGCCCGTAGTCGGGTTGGGGAACAGGGTGAGGTTACCCGCCAGGCTTTGTTCGCCGGTACCGGAAGTAATGGACACCTGCACGGTGTCGGTGCTTTCGCA
>CAYMQY010000172.1:0-9579 GCA_964392655.1 uncultured Saprospiraceae bacterium | reverse complement strand
CTGATTCTGGCGCTGTACATCGTCTCATTTTTCACGATGAAACGCTGGACCACGTTGCCCTACGGTGGCGACGCATGGGGCTACTACGCACACTTGCCCTCGGCACTCCTGTACCACGATATCGGCACCTACGATTCTACAATAGCGGCTACGAAGAAATATGATCCCAACATGGCCGACCCCAAGGCCGATATGTATGGCCTGCGGAAAACACCCGCCGGAAAATTTATCATCAAATACCCCATCGGCGTGCCGCTGCTGGAAGTGCCGTTTTTCTACATCGCCCATGCGCGTGCACTTGCGAGTGGCGGCGAATATGCCGCCGACGGATTCAGTCGCCCGTACATGATGTGGGCCGGACTCGGCGCCATTTTTTATGTGGTACTCGGCCTGTTGTTGCTCTGGCGCATCCTCGCGCGGTATTTCCCGAGAAGCACGGTGCTCGCGCTGGTGCTGATCACGGCGTTTGCGACCAACCTGTACTACTTCAGCGTGTACAACAACGTGATGTCGCACCCCTTCCTGTTTTTCCTGCACGCGGCGCTGATCTGGACGACCATCCGGTTTTGGGAGAACCCGGGAGCCTGGCGGGCTGCCGCTGTCGGGCTGGCGGTGGGTATGATTGCCATTACCCGTACACAGGAGGTCATTGCAGCCGCTATCCCGCTGGTTTGGGGACTGACCAGTTGGGCCTCCGTGCGCGAACGCGTGCGGTTTGTCGGCGCCAACTGGAAATGGGCTGTCGTGGCGGTAGCCGCCTTTGCAGTAGTGCTTTTTCCACAGTTGCTGTACTGGAAAACGGTCGGCGGCAGTTGGCTGTATTTCTCCTACCAGGGCGAAACTTTCGATTTCCGGCACCCGCACATCAAGGGTGGCTTCACGGATTTCCGCAACGGCTGGCTGATTTACACCCCAGTCATGGCACTGGCTCTGCTCGGACTGTGGCGGCTCCGACGTTCGGTTCCGGCAGCATGGTGGCCTTTCTGGGCGTTTTTTCCGCTGCACGTGTACATCACCTACAGTTGGTGGTGCTGGACGTACATCAACGGTTTCGGTTCCCGGCCCATGGTCGAAACTTACGCCCTGCTGGCGCTCCCGCTGGGGGCCTTCTGGCAGTGGGGAATCAAATATTTCTGGAAAAAAGCGCTGAATTGGGCAGCCCTGCTCTTTTTCCTCTGGCTCAATATTTTCCAGACCTGGCAACTGCGCGAAGGCATCCTTTGGACGGAAAGCGCCAACCGCGCCTACTACCTCGGCGTGTTCGGCACCCTGCACCCCGATCGCAACTCCCTCATCGCCTACGATTCGGGCGAGCGGCAACCGGATTCGTCCCGACTCGTTCCGGTGCGCGAACTCCTGCACCTGGATTTTGAAGACTCCACCGCCGCCAACCTCGTGACAAGTCCCGTGCATGCAGGCCGCTATGCCCTGTTCCCCGCAGATGAATTCAACGCCAACGCCGAGCTGCGCTGCGACACGCTCGGCCTCCAGCCGGGCGACTGGCTGCGCCTCTCCGTGCGCGCTTTCGTGCCCGGCGCCGACAAAATCTGGAACCGCGATGCCCTGGCCAACCTGACCATTGAATTTGCAAACGAAGAAAACCGCTCGGTCAAAACCCGCGGCATTCGCATCACCAGTAAAATCGGTAACCCGGGCAACTCGATCTGGGACACCGGCGCCACCGACCAGTGGGGCGAAGCGGTATTTTTTGTGAAAGTACCGAAAAACTACCCGGCCAACGGCAAAATAAAGGTGTACATCTGGAATCCGCAGCGCCAGAAATTGGTGGTGGACGATCTGCGGGTCGGCCACTGGAGAAAGTGACGGGCGTTTTTCCCTTGGGAGAAAAATGTACCTTTGCCGCCCGCTCGCTCTTAGTCATCCCGAAAGGAACCGTCCGCGCTACGGGAGCGGTCGCGTACACACTTGAGGCCCCGCCGTAGAGCGGACGGTTCCCTTCGGGATGACAAATCTGCGACGCCCCAGCTCATCGTTCATCACTCATCGCTCATCACTCCATATCTTGGGAATCAAAGCATTTGCCCCGGCCTCCATTGGCAACCTCGGCGTAGGATTCGACATTCTCGGCATGGCCATCGAACGCCCCGGCGACGAGGTGGTCGCCCGGAAGAGCGACACGCCGGGCGTGCGTATTGTCAAAATAACCGGCCACGGCGGCAAACTGCCCTACGAAACGGAGCAAAATACCGCAGGCATGGCCGCCTTGCGCCTGCTCGAATTCCTCGGCGAAACTGGACGCGGCATCGAACTGGAAATCCACAAAAAAATGCCGCTCGGCAGCGGCCTCGGAAGCAGTGCGGCCAGTGCCGCCGCCGCCGTGCTGGCGGTGAGCGAACTGCTGCGCACCGGCCTGAGCAAACGCGAACTCCTGCCTTTCGCCTGTGCCGGCGAGCAAGTAGCTACCGGCAGTTTCCATGCCGATAACGTGGCGCCCTCTCTGCTCGGCGGCATCGTACTCATCCGCGACAATGCTACGCTTGATGTACACCGCCTGCACGCGCCCCGCGGCCTGTATGCCACGGTGGTGCATCCGCACATCGAGGTGATGACCCGCGATGCCCGGGCAATTCTGAAACCTGACGTGGCTTTAGCCGACTATGTGCGTCAAAGCGCCAACGTGGCCGGATTTGTAGTCGGTTGCTATACCGGCGACGTGCCGCTAATCGGGCGCAGCCTGCGCGACATCATCATCGAACCGCAGCGCGCCGGTCTCATCCCGGGTTTTCACGAGGTACAGGCCGCCGCTTTGGCCGAAGGGGTGCTGGGGTGCAGTATCTCCGGGTCGGGGCCGTCGGTATTTGCGCTCAGTGCCAACAGCCTGATCGCCGAAAACGCCGGTCAGGTGATGCAACAAGCCTTTGCCCGGCACGGAGTCGAAAGCGACGTGTACTGCTCGCCGGTCAATCAGGAAGGAGCGGTGGTTTGTTAGTGATGAGTGATGAGTGCGCGTTAAAATTTGAGGTTAACTGTAAACACATACTACTTGCATGAAAAACAAGGTCCTGCTTTTCGTCTTTCTTTTTGCGTCGGTGTACGCATTTGGTCAAATCAGTTCGGCAATCACAGTGATTCCTCAGCCGGTCAGAGGATTTATCAAGGAAGGCAAATTTGAACTGAAAGCCGACACCCGGATTTACTACCCACAGGGACAGGCCGACTGGGAAATGGCCGCGCAATATTTTATGGCCGTCGCCCAGGCGTCTACGGGATTTCAGTTGGTGGCCCAACCATACAAAACGCCCATCGCGCAGCCACGGGCCAACGGCATTTATTTTATCCCCGACAACAACATTGAGTTTCGGGAAGGGTACCAATTAGAAGTGATTCCCAACTCGCACGTAGCCATCAAGGCACAAACGGCAGCCGGCGCATTCTACGGCATGCAGAGCCTCTGCCAACTGTTTCCACCCCGCTTCCACAGCAGCCAGGTGGTGAAAGACTCGATCTGGACGGCCCCCGGTTGTGTGGTGACCGACAACCCGCGTTTCGGCTACCGGGGTATGCACCTCGATGTAGCGCGGCATTTCTTCCCGGTCGAGTTTGTGAAGCGCTACATTGATCTACTGGCCATGCACAAGTTCAACCGTTTTCACTGGCACCTGACCGACGACCAGGGCTGGCGCATCGAGATCAAAAAATACCCGAAGCTGCAAACCGTAGCATCCTGCCGCAAGGAAACCGTCATCGGCCATGCCACGGATTTCCCGCCGAAATACGACAGCAAACAGCATTGCGGCTTCTACACCCAGGCCGAAATCAAAGAAGTGGTGGAATACGCCCGCAAACGCTTCATCACCATCGTGCCCGAAATCGAAATGCCCGGCCATGCGACAGCTGCGCTGGCGGCCTACCCCGAACTCGGCTGTACGGGCGGCCCCTACGAGGTGGCTACCAACTGGGGTATTTTCAACGATGTGTTTTGCGCCGGCAATGACAAAACTTTCGAGTTCATCACCGGCGTACTTGATGAAGTGTGCACACTTTTTCCCGGCGAATACATCCACGTTGGCGGCGACGAGTGCCCCAAAGATCGCTGGAAAGCATGCCCCAAGTGCCAAGGCCGGATGAAAGCCGAAGGGCTGAAGGACGAGCACGAACTCCAGAGTTACTTCATCCGCCGCGCCGGCCAGGTGCTGGCCAAATACAAGAAAAAACTCATCGGCTGGGACGAAATTCTCGAAGGCGGCCTGGCGCCGTCGGCTACCGTGATGAGCTGGCGCGGCACCGAAGGCGGCATCGCCGCCGTCAAGGCCGGGCACAATGCCATCATGACGCCCGGTTCGCACTGCTACTTCGACCACTACCAGAGCGACCCGGCCAGCGAACCCTTAGCCATCAGCGGATTCACCACCGTGCAGCGGGTATACGAATACGAACCCATACCGGCAACCTTGAGTGAAGATGAGGGACGTCTGATTCTCGGCGCACAAGGCAACGTGTGGACCGAATATATGGACAACCCTTCGCATGTGGACTACATGGTTTTCCCGCGTGCCTGCGCCTTGTCGGAAGTGCTCTGGACACCGGCCACGAAAAGATCGTGGGGAGATTTTGCCCGCCGGGTGAAACACCATTTCAAAGTGCTGGAGGTGTTGGGCGTGAACTATGCAAAAAGCATCTACGATGTAAAATCGAACTTTTCAGGCGGTCTGGTGACCCTGAATACCGGCGACCGGACGACCCAGATCAAATATACCCGGGACGGCTCCGAGCCTAAAAATACCTCCAGCGGTTTCTATTCGCCCATTCCATTGCAGCAAAGCAGTACGATTAAAGCCGCTGCTTTCCTCGACGGCAAGCAAGTGAGTAAAACCCTGACGGTACGCTACCTCGTGCACAAAGCTCTGGGCAAAAACTACACCCTGACCAAACAACCCGATCAGTACACCGGCGGTGAACGTTACGGCCTGACCAACGGTATCAATGGAACCCTGCGCGCCTGGAACAACTGGATCGGTATAACCGGCAGCGATCTCGACCCGGTTATTGATTTCGGCGCCACCACGGAGTTCAGCAAGGTCACAACCAATTTTCTCAACAGCAAAACTTCATGGATTTACCCGCCGCGCAGCATCGAAATTTTTGTGTCGGAAGATGGGCAAAACTTCACTTCCTTGGGCAAAAAAACAATTGATGCCGAGGGCCTGCAAGGAAATACCGTGGAGACAACCATGTTCTCCACGCCCGGCGCCAAAGGCAGGTACCTGAAATTGGTCGCTCAAACCTTCGGCGCAATTCCCGAAAACGCTTCCGGAGCCGGGAACAACGCCTGGCTGTTTCTGGATGAAATCATAGTGGAGTAAATTCACCAACCTGAACCTATACGACGTATGCAAACCATCCTTCGAGTTTCGCTTTTACTTGCCTTTTGGGTTTTAGCCGGCAAACCCGCCTTTGCACAGGAGGTGCAGATCCCTGCCGACACCACCCAACTGAGCGTCGTGGAAACCAAAGACGGCAATGAGTTTGTCGGGTACATCACGCGCATGGATGCAGACAACATCGTGGTCAAAACCGAAAACTTCGGCGAGCTGCGGGTGAAGCGGCAGAACATTCGCAGCATTCGCCCCATGGAGAAAACCCAGATGGTGGAAGGCCAGTACTGGCCGGAAAGCCCGCAATCCACCCAGTACTTTTTCGGATCAAACGGCTACGGACTGCGACAGGGCGAAGGCGTGTACCAGAACACCTGGGTGTTTTTCAACCAGGTGAACTACGGCGTGAGCGACAACTTTTCGATCGGCGTGGGAATCGTGCCGCTATTCCTGTTTGCCGGCTCTTCCTCTCCGATCTGGCTCACGCCCAAGGTGTCTGTGCCGATCAAACGCGATCAGGTCAACCTCGGCATCGGGGGCTTGTTCGCCACTGTGCTGGGCGAAAACACAGGCTCGTTCGGTCAGGTGTATGGCCAACTCACGCTTGGCCCGCGCGACCGCAACATCAATTTCGGCCTCGGCTACGGCTATGCCGGCAGCGACTGGGCCAACACCCCGCTGATTTCGGTGAGCGGCATTTACCGCACAGGCAAAAAATTTGCCCTGATGACCGAAAACTACGTGTTCGATACCGGCGACCGCAACTCGGTACTGCTGTCGTTCGGCGGGCGGTTTATCGGAAAAAAAATATCGGTGGACGCCGGGCTGTTTTTCCCGACCAATACCAGCGGTGAGTTTATCGCCCTGCCGTGGCTGGGGTTATCGGTGCCGTTCGGGCGGGCGAGGTGAGTGTCAGGTGTCATGTTGCCCCGCCATCACATCAAAATCGAAAAATTCCGGCAGTGAAATCTCCAGTGCTTCGGCAATGCTCAACACCTGGCTCACGCTGGTATTGATGACCCCGCGTTCAATGCGGCTGATCTGGCTGAGTTCCAGATCGGCTTTCCATGCCAGTTCTTCCTGCGATAACCCCCGCAGCCGTCGCAACTCCCGCAGGCGATTGCCAAGGGCATGCAAAAAGGCAGTATGGCGGGTTTGTTTCACGGCCCGATGTTCCGGGGGGACGTGAAAAATAATGTAGGCAAATTTGCCTTTTTTGCATTACCTATAGCTACATTTGCTTATTCTTTCACCTCGGAAAGGCAAGTGTGGTGTGCCCTGTCAAATCAACATACGCTTCAAGGCTCTCGCCATAGGTGCCTCTCCATCAAACCATTCGTTTCACTATGTTCAAGTTTTTCCCATTGCGGGGCGGGGTACTCGCCGCCGCCCTGATGCTCCTTTCGCTTTTTTCCTGCCACAAGGACTTTCAACCTCCGCTGCCGGAGCATCCGCAACCCACAGCGACGCCAAACTATCCGATTACGCTTTTTGAGGCAATGGCGCACTTTGCCGAATTGCAGGATGCGCCGGCGAGCAGTTTTTCGGACGAAACCAAATTCATCGAACTCAATCCCGTCTGGCAAGAAGCCGGCACCAGCCAGTCCCAATCGGGCAAGGACATCGTGGTCGTGCCTCTGGCCGACAGCTCCTTGCGTGTGCTGAACAGCGGGCGCGTGGATGCCAAACTGTTGTTCAGCAAGGACGGGCCGGATGAGATCACGGCAGAGATTCTGGTATATGTGGCAGACTCGGCTTACCATGCTGCCAACAACGGCAACTTCTCCTTGAGCAACTTCACAGGCTCGTTCTCTTTTTATGACATCGGCCAGAATTTCTTGAGAGGTGTGTATGTCGAAGATGGCGAACCGGTAGGTAAACTGGATTCAGTTTCGATGTATATTCAGGGGGTTGCTCAAGTAGAGGACCGATACGATAACGATTGTTGTGAGCAGGTCTCTGTGATTTACCGCGTAAAATGCTATCCCGAACTGGAGTACGATCAGGAGGTATTCTGTTACATAACGGAGCATTTCACGGTATGCCATTGCACTGATATTGGTGGTGGAGGCGGAACTACCGGCGGCACCACAGGCAGTACCTCCGGTGGCACCACAGGCGGCACAAATAACGGAGGTACGAACGGCGGCACCTCCGGCAATAACAATGACCCGTATGGCACCTTTTGGGATGTGTTTTTCGGTCGCGTGCCGATGGGCATTTTTACCAATAACCCGTCGATTTTGCCGCCTGGTTTCGATACGACACTGGTGCGGAATTTTATTGACATCCACGGGTTTTTCCGGTTCACTCCCAAACAACTGGAGAACTTGCAAAAGCGCCCGGATTTCATCGCAGTCCTGCACGATGTTTACGCAGATTGGTTCGATGTAAACTACGACCCGGAGCAGCCGGACGGACGTCCCGATTTTGCCCTGGCCAAACCGGTACTGGATTTTGCGGTCAAGCACAAATTGACGGCAGCGCAGTTTGAGGCGTTGTTGCGGAACGGGGTGTTGTTTGGGCATGTGAAGTCGTTGGCAGAGGGGTTAAACCTGAATGACAACTCCGTAAAGTGGCTTGTCGGAAATTCCGAAGCAGCAAAAGGAATAAACCTTTTTCATGTAAACTATGATGGACTCGAAGGAGCGGACGAAGCAGCGAAAATGCTGCTCGATTATGCAGTGGCCAATAACATAACCAATCCTTTTGAGGCCAATTTTGAGGACTATGGCGAAAATGCATTCAACTGCGGCCCCTGTTTTGCCGCAGCGTGGTCAATTGAGTATGCAATTTTAAAAAAATTTGAGCCTTGCCCACCCGGAGACTGGGCTTGCGACTGGCAGTTGAGAGCAAAAGCCACCTGGAATGTCATTAGTACGGGAGTTCATGTCATGCTGGATATAGCCGGATTAGTGCCGGTATATGGGGAGATTTTTGACGTAACTAATGGCGTTATTTATTCTTTAGAAGGGAATTATGCCGATGCTGTGCTTAGTGGCGCTTCAGCAGTTCCTTTCCTTGGATGGACGGCGACAACAGCAAAATACGCAATTAAGGTCGTAAATTTAGCCGGGAATTCCATGCAGTTGAAATATGTACTGCGGAGCGACGGAATAATTATTTTTGGTGAAAATGTAGAGTCTGCTCGGAAGCAGTTGCGAACGATGTTGAAAACACCTTCAGGCTACCAGGCGCATCATATTATTCCGTGGGAGTTGTATGATCACCCGGTTGTCCAGACTGCAGCTGACTTGAAAATAGATGGATTCCATTTGAACGAGCTGCTCAATGGTATATCTTTGCCTACTTCCGCAGGTAACTTGCCTAAACATTTAGGTAGTCACCCAGACTATACTACGAGAGTTAGACAGAGTTTAGATCAAATAGAGGCCAATCTTGGAAACAATATGTCTCCTGCGGATGCTGCTCAGGAACTCAGAGAATTAATCCAATCTATTAATACTAAGATCCGAGCTACCTCAGGCGGAAGCATTAATGATGTATCCGGGTGGTAGGTTATTTCCAAAAATGCAAGTCTGAAGATGCCGGATTTAGTGGTTCGGCATCTTCAGATAAAAAACTTATGTTATGGAATATTTTTTCCTAAAAGACTCCACCAATTTGAAGGAAATTGGAAGAGATTACCCACAGTTAGAAAAAATGCATGACGGATTCCATGCCAAGCATCGGTACGCTCCTTGGGGATTAGACCAGGAGTGGTGTCCCAAACCGCTGGAAAAACTAACTGGATTTCGATTAAAATACCACAGTAAAGTGACCGACTGGATCAGTTTTGTAGCAGTCGGCCGCGAATCTGCGCTTATTAGTGCCCGATTCTACACCTTAATGCAACAATTTAATTGTATGCCATCGCTTTGTGTGGACAGCGAAGTAGAACATCACAGTAGAACATACCCATATAAATTTCTTTATTTCCCAAATGATTTTCCCCAGTTTATCGATTTCAGCAAGACCCGTTCCTTTATAGGCCCGATTTCAGGATGGGAAAAAAATATAGAAATAGGCTCACTTGAAGAGTATGAAAATATTTCGCTTCAATTACAGAAGGACAGAGAACCGGGCGGCAGAATACGAACAGTCCGATTTCTCGAACTTTTCATTAAACCTCCGCAGGATACTTTGGATTGGTTTCGGCTTCCCATGGTCGTACACCATGTCGTCTCTGCGCGCCTCAAAGAGGCCATTGAGGCCCACAACATCACCGGGGTTCAATTTGAAC
>CAYMQY010000171.1:0-9660 GCA_964392655.1 uncultured Saprospiraceae bacterium | reverse complement strand
TGTCGTACTACGACTACTACCAGCCCGAAGCCTATCTTTCGGTGACGGATACCTACATCGAGAAGGACCTCCAGATCAACGAATTGGTGGACAAACTGCGCCTGAAAGCCACCAGCACCCTGCTCTCCGGGCGGCGCGACATCATCATCGTGGCCTCGGTGTCGTGTATCTACGGCATGGGCAACCCGGAGGACTACGCCACCGGCATCATCCGCATCCACAAGGGCATGAAACTGTCCAAAACCAGTTTCCTGTACGCCCTCACCGACAGCCTGTACTCCCGCACGGAAACCGATTTTGCCCGCGCCACCTTCCGTGTGCGCGGCGACACTGTGGACATCAACCTGCCCTACGCCGACTGGGGCTACCGTGTCATTTTCTGGGGCGACGAGATCGAAAGCATCGAGACGCTGGAGTTGACAAGCGGCATGCGCATCGCGAACATGGACGAGGCCGCCATTTTTCCGGCCAACCTGTACATCGCCCCGAAGGAGCGCCTGAGCGAAATTTTGAACGCCATTCAGGACGAGATGGCCGCTCAGGAAAAATATTTGATTTCGGAAGGACGCCTGCAGGAGGCCCGCCGCATTCGCGAGCGCACGACTTTCGACATCGAGATGATCCGCGAACTGGGCTACTGCAGCGGAATCGAAAACTACTCGCGTTTTTTCGACCGCAGGGAGCCGGGCACCCGCCCCTTTTGCCTGCTCGATTATTTCCCCGACGACTACCTGATGATCGTGGACGAGAGCCACGTCACCATCCCGCAGGTGCGCGGCATGTGGGGCGGCGACCGCGCCCGCAAGCAGAGTTTGGTGAACTACGGCTTCCGCCTGCCTTCGGCTATTGACAACCGCCCCCTCAGTTTCGAGGAATTCGAGGGTCTGATCAATCAGGTCGTTTTCGTGAGCGCCACGCCTGCCGACTACGAACTGGAAAAAACCGAGGGCGTGGTGGTGGAACAACTCGTGCGTCCCACCGGCCTGCTTGATCCGCCGATCGAGGTGCGGCCCTCGCTGAACCAGATTGACGACCTCATGGAGGAAATTCAGAAGCGTGTGGCCCGCGATGAGCGCACGCTCGTGACCACCTTGACCAAACGCATGGCCGAAGAACTGACCGCGTACCTGTTGCGCCTGAACATCCGCTGCCGCTACATCCACAGCGAGGTGGAAACGCTGGAGCGCGTGGAAATCATCCGTGACCTGCGCCTCGGCGAGTACGACGTACTGGTAGGTGTCAACCTCCTGCGCGAGGGCCTCGACATGCCCGAGGTCTCCCTCGTGGCCATTCTCGACGCCGACAAGGAGGGTTTTTTGCGCAACATGCGCTCGCTCACCCAGACCTCCGGCCGTGCCGCCCGGAACGCCAACGGCCTGGTTATTTTTTACGCCGACAAGATTACCGACTCCATGCGCAATACGATGGACGAAACCAATCGCCGCCGATCCATCCAGATCGCGTACAACGAAGCGCACGGTATCACACCGCGCACGGTCACCAAAACCAAAGATGAAATCAGGGCGCAACGCAGCATCCTCGACGTGCGGGGTGTGGAGCAAACCAAATACTACGTGGAACCGGAAACCACTACACTTGCCGCCGAGCCGATCGTGGCGTATGCCACGCGCAGCCAGTTGGAAAAAATGGTAACCGAAACAGAATCACGTATGAAAAAAGCCGCCAAAGACCTCGATTTCATCACCGCCGCCCAGTTGCGCGACGAAATGCTGGCGCTGAAAAAACAGTTGGCAGAGCGGTTTGGGGGCTAAGAGCATGTTGAGCAACGAACCTCCGGCGATGAGACTTGTTTTGCTGATTTTTATCAAAAACCCGACTTCGGGCACCGTCAAAACTCGCATAGCCCGCACAACAGGCGATGCGGAGGCGCTTCGTATCTACCGTATTTTGCTGGAAAAAACCCGGCAGGCAGCCCTCGAAACCCGGGCGGAGCGCAGGCTTTTTTATTCCGACCGGATCGAAACCGGAGATGCCTGGACCGAAACCGATTTCCAAAAATTCGTGCAACACGGCAACGACCTCGGCGCGCGTATGGCCGAGGCTTTTCGAATGGCCTTTGCCGACGGCGCCGACCGGGTTGTCATCATCGGCAGTGATTGTCCTGAACTGGACGGCACACTGCTGAACGACGCCTTTTCCCGACTGGAACACTGCGATTTCGTGCTCGGCCCCACGCCCGATGGCGGGTACTACCTGCTCGGTATGCAGACGTTCGAACCGTCCGTGTTCGAGGAAATTGCCTGGAGCACCGAATCCGTGCGCGCGGCTACTCTCGAAAAAATCAGCCTCCTCGGCAAAACCTGCGCCCTGCTGCCTGAACTGTCGGACGTGGACACGGAGGCCGACTGGCGGAAGTTTGAACACGGATTTTGAACTTTGGAGTACCTTCGCCGCCGTTCATTCACGCCATGCACCACTTACCTGATCTGCTCGACCGCATCGCAGCCTACGCCGCCGAAAACCCGTTTCCCGACACCCCGCGCGAGTTGTACGAGCCCTGCGATTACATGCTGACCCTCGGCGGCAAACGCTTGCGCCCGGCACTCCTGCTCATGGCGTACGAATTGTTTTCCGACGACGTGGAGCGCGCCCTTCCGGCAGCCTGGGCGGTGGAACTGTTCCACAATTTCACCCTTATGCACGACGACATCATGGACGCCGCCCCCCTGCGCCGCGGCAAGCCGACTGTGCATACCCGCTGGAATACGACTACCGGTATCCTCAGCGGCGACGTCATGCTCATCCACGCCTACCGGCACCTGGCTACCACCGGCTCCGCCGATCTGGTGGCTGATCTGGTGCAAATTTTCAACCGCGTGGCCGTGGAGGTGTGCGAAGGCCAGCAGTACGACATGAATTTTGAAACCCGGCAGGACGTCCAACTGACCGAATACATCCGCATGATTGAACTGAAAACGGCCGTACTGCTCGGAGGCGCGCTCGAAATGGGCGCCCGTTGCGCCGGCGCCGGCAGTGCCGATCGGGAGCACCTGTACCACTTTGGTCGCCTGGCCGGCATTGCATTTCAGATTCAGGACGACTTGCTCGACACCTACGGCGACCCTGCCAAGTTCGGCAAACAGGTCGGCGGCGACATTTTGCAAAACAAAAAAACCTGGCTTGTCCTGAAAACGCTCGAAATTGCTTCCAGCGCCGATCGGGTGGAACTCAACCGCTGGATGCACACCGGGCCGGACGAGCCGGGCAAAGTCGAGGCGGTTCGGGCACTTTTTGACCGAAACCGGATACCGGAACTTGTGCTGGCAGAAAAGCAACGTTTTCAAAAAGAAGCCTTTGCGCACCTGAAATCCGTGGAGGTGCCGGAAACGCGAAAAACAATGCTTGGTAAAATTGTGGAAGACCTTTTGGAGCGCGAACACTAGATTTCACTCCATATACATCCCCGCAATTTCCCGCTCAAACTTCTTCAGGATCACCCGGCGTTTCAGTTTCAGCGTGGGAGTCAGTTCGGCTTCCGAGCCGTCGGATTTAACCGGCTCCCAAGGCTGGGGTAGCAGCACGAACTTTTTGATCTGTTCGTGGCGCGCGAAATTCGGGTTGAGCCGTTCCAGCAGCATTTCGTAACGGTGGAGTACCTCGGGTTTGCGCACCATTTCAGCCAGTGAGGTCCAGGCAATCTGATGCCGCGCACACCAGTCGCGCAGCCCGTCCGCCGACGGCACGAGCAGGGCTGTGACGAATTTTTGATCGTCGCCCACCACCATCGCCTGTTCGACCAGAAAATGCTCTTTGAGTGCCGATTCGATGGGCGCGGGCGCTACGTATTTGCCCTGACTGGTCTTGAGCAGTTCCTTTTTCCGATCAGTTATTTTGAGAAATTTCTGCCCGTTTGCTCCTTCCACCCAGGCACCCACATCGCCGGTGGCCAACCAGCGTTCGCCGTTGATATCCCGGATGACCTCGGCGGTTTTGTCCGGTTGTTTGAAATACCCGACCATGATGCCGGGGCTTTTGGCCAGAATTTCGCCTTCGCCGGGTCGGAAATCGGCGTCGGGTTCGAGGCGTACTTCCACGCCGTCGAGCAGGGGGCCAACCGTACCGAGCATGGCGCCATCCGCTTCCACCCGACTAAAACTGAGAGCGGGCGCCGCCTCGGTCATGCCGTAACCTTCACGAACCGGAATACCGGCTGCATTGAACGTGCGCATGACCCGTACCGGGCAGGCGCTGGCACCGGTGACGATGGTTTTAACACAACCGCCGAGGGCCTCCCGCCATTTGCTGAAAATGAGTCGGTCGGCAAGCCACCATTTCAGTGCCTTTAAACCGGAAGGCCGGTATCCGAAATGCCAATGGTCGGTCAGGTTGAGCGCCCAGAAAAACAGAAAGCGCTTGATGCCCTTGAGTTCGAGACCTTTGGAAACGATTTTTTCATACACTTTTTCCAGCAGGCGCGGCACGGTGGTGAAAAAATGCGGGCGAATGGTGCGCAGGTCGCCTGTTTCGCCGCCCAGATTTTCGGTTCCGGTAAACGTTACGCTCCCGCACATAGCCGTGAAGGCATACACGGCTACCCGTTCGAAGATGTGGCTGACGGGCAAAAAACTCAGCACACGGTCGCCGGGCTGAAAAACCAGCAATTTGCGGATAGCCTCGATGTTGAACACGATGTTCGTATGGGTCAACATCACGCCTTTGGGGTTGCCGGTGGTACCCGAGGTGTACACAAGCGTCATCACATCATCGGCGCGGATACCGGCCTTGATGCGATCTACCTCCGGTTGTCTCGACGGGTTGCCCTGCAATAAAAATTCCCAGTTTCGGACAGCCGGATGTGTGCCAAAAGCGATGATTTCCTGCAGGCCGGGTAAATTGGTCAGAGCGCCATGCACCTTGTCGTACAGGTCTTTGTCGCCGACAAAACAGAAACGGGCTTCCGATTCGCGCAGAATGTACTCGTACTCCCGGGCGCTGATGGTGGGGTACATCGGAACATTCAGAATGCCGATCTGAGCCATGGCAAACTCCAGTACCACCCAGGCCGGACTGGTTTGGTACACCACGGTGGCTACCTTGTCGCCGGGTTTGAGGCCGAGTTCCAGCAGGCCGCAACTGGTCTGGTTGACCATGCGTACCATCTCGGAGGTAGAATGGTATTGCCACTCGCCATTGGCTTTGTGGCCGAATGCTTTTTCCAGCGGGTATTGCTCCAACTGGTCGTAGAGGTAGTCAAAAAGCCGTTTTTCCGTCATCGGTTGCGTTCCTATTCGTTTAGCCGCGAAAATGCGTAAAGATTGTCAAACTCGTTACAGCATTTTTTCCACTTCCGGCAAAACGAGACGATTATTTGGAATTGCACCGAAAACGCCACCTCGCGCTGGAACAAAAAGTACCTTTTTCTTTTTAAAACAAAAAATTTATTCAAAAAAAACAGATTTGAAATTTGTCGGACAAGAGATAATTTTGGACATTTGTTCCTCTTTGGGGAAAGTGTGCCTTTTCATTTTGGTCTCTTTTGCTACGACCAATAATCCCTTCGAAAAGGACTCAGAACAACGATTTCGTGGAAATTCCAGTCACGGTGGGCGATTGAACCTGCTGTGCCGGTCCTTGTCTCGCTTTCCTTCAATTTCGCACAAGCAACTTTTACCCTATCAGCCTTCGTAGTTATGATAAAACAGCAGGAAAGGATGCAAACGCAATCATTCAAATTGATCTTCAAGGGCCGGCTGGAATTCGGCAACCAACGCAGCTTCGAGAAGGCTTTGCAACATTGGCAAAACCGGGTGGAGATTTACTTCAAATCGGATGTGCTGTTCAAAGCGGAGGATGTGATGTCGGATACCGATTTTGCTCTCACAGTACCGCAACAAAAGTTGACTGCCATGTCGGAAAAGTCGTGGCGCAACACGGTATCCCTTTTTAGCGAATTGGCGCAATACGCTGTGGCGGGCAACATTTGGGCCTGGTGCATCGGCGAAGAAGGCCTGCTGGAAAAAATGAACATCGAGCCGGATTCGGACAAGGTGGCCGTGCAGGAGTATCGCCGGGGGCGCAGTCTTGTGGGACAGGAAGGCAAGGAACTCGAAGCCACCGAAGCCCTGAGCCGGGCCATTGAAAAATTCGAGCGGCATGCGCTGGCCTACGAACGCCGCGGCTACATCAATTACAAACTGCGCAATTTCAACGATGCTTTGCGTGATTTTTCCAAAAGCATCCGATCCAACCCCTACCACCCCGACGCCTACTACGGTAGCGGCAAGGTAAAAATGCTCAAAAACGAGTGGGAAAGCGCCGCACAGGATTTCGATCAAGCTGTGAAACATTCCCTCGCGCTGCAGCCCCTGCACTGGCTCGCCCGGATGCGGAAGGGTGAGTGCCTGTTTCACGCAAAAAAATTCACCGAAGCCGTGTACGAATTGCGCCTGTACCTAAAACGTGCGTTCGACGAATCCGACCCGAACTACAACCGCCGCCGCCGCGCTACTTACCTGTTGGGTAAAGCGCTTCTGGCACTCAACGATGCCCCGGCAGCACTCGAAGCCTTCGACCAAACCCTGGCAATTCCGGTAGGTGTGGAACTGGCGCCTGAAGCCGAAAGCCTGCTTCACCGCGCCATCGCCAAACACCGCGTCGGCAAACCCGGTTACGCCAACGACCTCGAAGCCGCTGCAAAAATGGGCTCCGAGGAGGCCGCGCGGCTGCTGGAAGAATGGCAAGCCTGAAACAGTTTTGAGTTTTGGGTTTTGAGTTAGGGTGTGGCAGCATTTTCTGAATCAAATTCGTTTTCTGCGCGGGCTGGTTGCCGTCGCAGAGTAGTAGTGTCACAGAGGCTCATAGAGTTTGGGAGGGTACAGAGTTTTTATTGCCGATTAAGAGCGTACGGATCCTGCGGAATGACTAAAAAAACTCTGTGCCCTCCCAAACTCTATGAGCCTCTGTGACATTTCAAACTACGCGCGGGCTTGCCGGTTTTTTTACCTTTGCCGCCATTTTGCATTTTACCCATCCGCACAAACAGCATGGAAAACCGTGACAACCTGCTTGGTGTCTTCCGATCCATTTACCTCTGGCGAAAAACCATCCGAAATGTGTGCCTCCTCACCCTGGCGGGCAGCATCGGTATTTCGCTTCTGCTGGACAACTACTTCGAGGCCAAAACCATTTTTTACCCCGCAAGCCCGCAGTTGGCCAACCCGGAACTCATGTTCGGTAACACCGGTCATGTAACGGAATATTATGGCTCCGACCGCGACCTCGACCGCCTGGCCGAAATCGCCGCGAGCAAGGAGGTGGAAGACTACATGGTGCACCGCTTCAATTTGTACGAGCACTATGACATTGATTCCACGGCGAAGAAAGGGCGTTTTAAAGTGCGCGAGCGGTTTCGCGCCCTGTACAATGCCCAGAAAAACAAAAACGACGCCATCGAATTGAGCATCGAAGACACCGATCCGCAGAAGGCTGCCGATATGGCCAATGCTGCCCGCAGCAAGATCAACGAAATCGGTCAGCGACTGACCAAAGAAAGCCAGAGCAAACTGCTGGCCGCCTTCGAAGCCAATATCAAACGCAAAACAGCCGAACTGGCGTTGCTCGGCGACAGCCTGCGGCGCACCCAAAACTTTTACAACATCTTCAACGCCGGCATCCAGGGCGATCAGATTTCCGAGCAGTTGGCCACCGCCGAGTCGGAGATTATCCGCAACCGCGCCAAACTGGATATTCTGGAAAAAAACCCGCTGATCCCGCGCGACACTATCGCCTATATCCGGGCCGATCTAAACGCCTCCGAGCAACAGCGCCGGCAACTCATGTCGCAGGAACCCACCAGCGAAAACATGACGCTCAAACGTTTCAGCGAAGGTATGCCGCAAATTGCCATCCTTCAGGACCTCCACTTTCAGGCGCGCAAACAACTCAGTTACGACCTGGAGCGCTACAACCAGATTCTGGCTGCCTACAATACCGATATTCCGGCCTTGCTCGTGGTGGAAGCCGCCGAAGTGCCGCTCGATAAAAGTCGGCCCAAGCGCAGCATGATCGTCATGGGAGCCGTCATGGCAGCGTTCTTGTTCACCGCACTGGCTGCACTTATTGCCGATGCCTACCGCGATGTGCGCTGGCGGGAGGTCATCAAGAATGAGGAATGATGAATGATGAATTGGCCATAGGAAAAGCAGGTGCCAATCCGCAGCGGTGGTTTGTTTGGGCGGTAGGGACGCTAAGCGCCGTTTGCGTGTGCACAGCAGCAGTCCTCGATGCCTGGTGGATAGCGGGTATTCCCGCCGCAGCCCTGATATTCTGGTTGGCCGTGGTGGATTTTCGCAAGGTGTTCTACCTGATGCTGGCTTGCATCCCGATCTCCGTGGAAATGGAACTGCCCGGCGGCCTCGGCACCGACCTGCCTTCCGAGCCGCTGATGTGGCTGCTCACGCTCGTATCCGCAGCCTGGCTGGTGCGCCACTGGCGCGAGGTGGACGGACGTTTCATTCGACATCCGATTTCGCTGGCCCTTCTGCTCCACCTGGCCTGGATGGTGGTGGCGGTTATCAGTTCTTCCGACGTCCTGGTTTCGTTCAAATTCCTGCTGGCCAAAGGCTGGTACCTCATTGTTTTTTATTTTCTGGCTGCACACGTACTGAGGGAGGAGCGCGACTACAAAAACTTGCTCTGGTGGTTTTTTGTGCCCCTTGTGCTGACGGTGAGCATCATCCTTGCACGCCATGCGCCGCACGGGTTTTCATTCAAGGAGGTCAATTATGTCATGGGGCCGTTTTACCGGAACCATGTGATGTACGCCTGCCTGCTCGCTATTTTTCTTCCGTTCGTATGGTACGGCATCTACTGGTACCGGCGCTACTCCGGCGCGTGGTGGTTTCTGGTTTTAGGAATCGGGCTACTGATCGTCGGGATCAACTTCGCCTACACCCGCGCCGCTTATGTAGCGCTTGTGGCCGCCGTCGGCATCTACTGGCTTGTACGCCGCAAACTGATAAAAGTCGCGCTGCTGGTTTTCTGTGTGGCGTTTGCCGGATTTGTGCTGACGGTGACCAACCGCGACAACTGGTTGGCTTTCGCCCCCAACTACGAGCGCGCCGTGTCGCATACCAGCTTCGACAACCTGCTGGAGGCCACCACCAAACTGGAGGACATTTCCATCATGGAACGGGTGTACCGCTGGGTGGCTGCGGCGTACATGATTCAGGATCGCCCGCTGACCGGCTTTGGTCCCGGCAATTTTTATTTCAACTACAAAAAATACACCGTCTCCAGTTTCAAAACCTACGTGAGCGACAACCCCGAGCGCTCCGGCATTCACAACTACTACCTCATGGTAACGGTGGAACAGGGCATTCCCGGCCTGCTTTTTTTTCTCGGGTTTTGCTTCACCGTGATTTTTATGGGCCAGCAAATTTACCACCGCACGCCCAATGCCGGCCGACGGCGCATCCTCGTGTCGGCATTGCTCAGTTTTATGCTCATTGCCCTGCTCATGCTGATGAACGACTTCGTGGAGACGGACAAAATCGGCTCGCTGTTTTTTATCTGTGCGGCCATTTTGGTGAATTGCGATCTTGACGGGCGCCGCCGTGTGCGGTAACAATGGCAACGCGGAGTGCGCAGATAAAACAGATTTCCGCAGATTTGTAGCCCCCTTGGGCGCGATTTAACCAC
>CAYMQY010000170.1:0-9675 GCA_964392655.1 uncultured Saprospiraceae bacterium | reverse complement strand
ACTCATCACTCATCACTCATCACTCATCACTCATCACTCATCACTCATCACTCATACCGGAGCGCTTCGATCGGGTCCAGCCTCGATGCTTTCATAGCCGGGTAAAATCCCGACACGATGCCGACGATCATGCACAGGGTGAAGCCGAGAATCATCCAGCCCCAGGGCACGAGGAAGGTGCCGCCAAGCAGCGGAGTAACGATGTTGCCGACCAGAATACCCAGCAGAATACCCACGATGCCGCCGATCTGGCAGATGATTACCGCTTCGCTCAGGAACTGTGCGAGGATACTTTTGCGCGTAGCGCCAAGGGCTTTGTAAATGCCGATCTCCCGGGTGCGCTCGGTTACGCTCACCAACATAATGTTCATCAGGCCGATTGCGGCGCCCAGCAGGGTCATCAGGCCGATGGCGATGGTGGCCAGGCGCAGGTTGGTGGTGTTTTCTTTCAAAATCGCCACGAGGCTGTCGCTGGCAAATAATTCAAAATCGTCTTTTTCACTGGGTCGCAAACCGCGAATTTGCCTGAACAAACCTGTGGCCTCCGATTGGGCGGCCTCCAGATCGGTGGCGTTGTGTACGGCCACCATGAGGTCGTAATCGGTATCGGCGGTGCCGTAAATGGCCCGCGCATTGGCCAGCGGCACATACACCGCCCGGTCGCCCTGATTGCCCATGGTGGCGCCTTTCGACAGAAGTACGCCTATCACGCGGTACCGGTGGCTGCCCACGAGCACGATCTGATCCAGCGCCCGCTCGGGCTTGTCGTCGAAGAGAGTTTTGACAATACTCCGCCCGAGAATGATTTTGGCCTGGCCATCCACCACTTCCCCTTTGGAAAAATTCCGCCCGTATTCGATGTCCATGCCCTTCACGCCAAAGTAGTTTTCGTCCACTCCGACAAAGCCGATGTTCGGGTTGGTTTTTTTCGTAGCGGTTTTGACCGAGGCCAGACTGGTTGCCCAGTGGGAAATGGATACCGTTGCCGGAAAATCGAAACGCTCCTGAAACTCCATCGCCTGCTCGTACCGGATCGGGTCGCCGGGTTTCTGGCGGCGTCCGCCCCGGTTACTGCGGGTATCGTTCCATTTGCGGGAAATACTGAACGAGTTGGCGCCGAGGCCCGAAAAGTTGTCGTTCAGGGAATAGGCAATGGCGTCAATGGCGGTAAGAATGCCCACTAAGGCCATGATCCCGAACGCGATAATCATCAGGGTCAGCACGGCCCGGAGCATGTTGGCGCGGATGTTCTGAAACGCAAGGCGAAGGATTTCGGAAAACGGCATGGCTTGAATTTTACTTGAAATCTGAAGGCGGCCAAAAGTACCGACATTTGCCGCCGTTGTGCCCGCCATTTGAGCGGGGCCTGCGTTTTTTCGATCAAAGCCCGATTCGGGCGGATTTGCACCACAAATGATCTTGTTTCGTACACCCGTCGTTTTCTCCGAATACCCCGGCCTTGTGGCTGCCGAAAGCACCCGGCACGGCGGCGTCAGCCCCGAGCCTTACCACTCCCTGAACCTCGGCAAAAACACCGCCGACGCGCCGGAAAACACCGCCGAAAACCGCCGCCGCTTCTGCGCCGCACTCGGCTTTTCGCCCGAACGGCTGGCCTGGAGCAAGCAGGTGCATGGCGCGGAGGTGCTCGTGGCTACCACCCCCGGGGGCGCGGAAGGTTTTGATGCGCTGGTGACGCAAACGCCCGGTGTCTTCCTGTCCGTGTCGATGGCGGACTGCACGCCGTTGCTCGTGTTCGATCCTGTACACGGGGCGGTGGCTGCCATTCACGCGGGCTGGCGCGGCGCGGCGGCGAATATTGTTGGAAAAACTCTGCACGTCATGGCCGAACGGTTCGGCACGCATGGCGCCGATTGCCTGGCGTACGTGGGCACCTGTATTGACGAATGCTCGTTCGAGGTGGGCGCCGAGGTCGCCGCCGAATTCGACCCGGCGTTCAAACGCTTCGACCCCAAACGCGACAGGTTTTTTGTTGACCTGAAAAAAGCCTGCACGGCCCAACTGCTGGCCGCCGGACTGGCTGCCGAACGCATCGAGATTTCTCCGTACTCCACCGTGCTGCACGGCGAGGACTATTTTTCCCATCGCAAATCGGGCGGGGTAACGGGCAGGATGCTGGCGGTGATCGGGTTGCCTACCGCCCCCCCATCCCGATTACTTCCGCAAACACCCCTGCCGCTGTAACCTCGGCGCCGGCGCCCGGGCCGCGCACTACGAGGGGGCGTTCGCGGTAGCGTTCGGTAGTGAATGCCACCATGTTGTCGCTGCCGTCGAGGAAGAAAAACGGGTGCTCCGGGCCGTAGGCGTGCAGACCGATGGTGGCGCGGCCATCTTCCAATCGGGCCACCATCCGCAACACCTTTCCGTGGGCGGCGGCTTCGGCGCGGCGGCTTTCGAAATCGGCATCGTGATTATCCAGTGCTCCAAAAAACTCCGCCACGGAATGCGCGCCCAGGCAGGCCTGCGGCAGAATTTGCTCCACGGCGATGTCGCCGGCTTCGAGCGGCAGCCCGGTTTCGCGGGCGAGGATGAGCAGTTTGCGGCGCACATCGGCGCCGGAGAGGTCGTCGCGCGGGTCGGGTTCGGTGAGGCCGAGGCGCTGGGCATTTTTCACAATGTCGGAAAAACGCGTGCCCTCGCGGAAGTGGTTGAAAATGTACGACAAGGTGCCCGACAGCACGCCTTCGATGCGCAGGATGCGGTCGCCCGACTGGATCAGGTCGTTCAGCGTGCTGATGATTGGCAGCCCGGCGCCCACATTGGTTTCGTAACGCCAGAGTACGCCGCGTTTATCGGCCACCTGTTTCAGCCGGCGGTACTGCCCGTAGGCAGACGAAGCGGCAATTTTGTTGGGCGTACTGATCGAAATACTGGCATCGAGGATGCGCGCGTAGTGCTGCGGCACCGTTTCGGAGGCGGTATTGTCCAAAAAAATCGCGTTGGGCAGATTCAGGTTTTCCATGGTTTCTGCGAAACGGACGATGGAAAACGCGGTGTCGGATTGTTCCAGCAGGACTTTCCAGTTTTCCAGATCAATACCTTCTTCCGAAAAAATCATCCGGCGGCTGTTTGCCAGCCCGGCCAGCCGGATTTCCAGTCCGCGCGTTTCCCGGAGGAATGGCGACTGCCGGCGGATTTGCTCCAGCAGCGTGCTGCCGATAAGGCCCGTACCCACCACGAACAGGTGCAGCGTCCTCGTGTCCGACAGGAAAAACGCCTCGTGGATGGCGTTCAGCGCCTTGGTTTCGTCGGCGGCAGGCACCACCACCGAGATGTTCAGTTCGCTGGAGCCTTGCGCGATAGCCGTCACGTTGATGCCGTTTTGGCCCAGGGCCTGAAACAGGCGCCCCGCAATACCCGGTGTGTAGCGCATTCCTTCGCCGACGATGGCCACCACCGCCAGATCGGTTTCAATTTTTAATGGTTCCACCAGTCCGGAGCGCAGTTCGTGCGCAAACTCGTTTTCAGCCGCTTTTTGTGCCTGTGTCGCCTGCCCCGGCGCTACAGCGAACGTGATGCTGCTCTCGCTGGAGCCTTGGGTGATGAGCACCACATTGATGCCCGAGCGCGCCATGGCGCCGAACAACCGCGCCGCAGTACCCGGCACGCCGAACAGTCCGCCGCCTTCCAGCGTAAGCAGGCAAATTGCGTTGATGCTGGAAATGCCTTTCACCCCGCCTCGCTCGGTAAAATGGTCGTGCTTGCCCACAACCGTGCCTGGAAATGCGGGGTTAAACGTGTTGCGAATCAGCAGCGGAATCCCTTTTGCCATGGCCGGCTGGATGGTGGGCGGGTAGATGACCTTGGCGCCGAAGTGGCTCATTTCCATGGCCTCCCGATAACTCATGGCGGGCAGGGTGAAGGCTTTTTTTACCCGGCGCGGGTCGGCGGTGAGCACGCCGTCCACGTCCGTCCAGATTTCGATGGCCTCGGCGTTGAGCGCGGCGCCGAGTATGGCGGCGGTGTAATCGGAACCGCCGCGACCCAGTGTAGTGGTCAGACCTTCGGCGGTGCTGCCGATGAAACCCGTGACGGCCTGCACGGCGGTATGGGCGGCAAAATGCTCCTGTACGAGGCGGTTGGTCGCTTCAAAATCCACTCTGGCGCTGCCGAACTGCGCATCGGTGCGGATGATGGAGCGGGCGTCGAGGAAATCGGTTGGAATACCTGCCTGCTGCATGGCGAATGCGATGAGCAGGGACGAGTTGCGTTCGCCGAAACTGAGCACAAAGTCCATCGAACGCGGCGACAGCTCGCGCAGCAGGTATATGCCCTGGAGCACATTGGCCAGCGCATCGAAATTTTCCGTCAATGCCGCTTCCACGGGCGGGCGGGCGGCGGGTTCGAGCAAGTGTTCGACCGCGTCGGCGTGGCGCACGCGCAATTTCTCCAGCAGCGACAGCCAGGTGCCGTCGCCGTGGCCGGCCCGCGTGGCGGTTTCGATGAGCGTGTCGGTGACCTTGGAAAATGCCGAAAACACCACCGCGAACCGGATGCCGCGCCGGTGGTAGTCGAGCAGGATGTCGAGCAGGGATTTTATGGCTGCGGGCGTGCCGACGGAGGTGCCGCCGAATTTGAGGATGCGCATTTTATGGAAGTTTTTGAGTGTTTTGGTGTTTGAGTGTTTTGGTTTGTCAAGTGGGGTAATAGTAGCTGATTTTAGCGCAAAAAACGGGAAAAAGCGGGAAAGGGTACAATTTTGGTTCTTCCCCCATTTGAACAAAACCCGCCCTCCGGGTTTTCACCTGTCAAAAAACAATGACGCTCCAGCAGGATATTTTGGTTGACCTTCTCCGCACCCGCCTCGCCGGACCCTTGCCGGGACGGGAAGCCCAGTACAAAATGGCGAGCCTGCGCCGGCTGCAGGAATTGGGTCCCAACCCGGCGCCACCACCCGATGCCAAAATCGCCTGCGTGCTCAACCTGCTGCACCGCCGCGGCGATGCGTGGCACACCGTACTCATCCAGCGCACGGCCAACCCGCGCGACCGGCACAGCGGACAGGTGAGTTTTCCCGGTGGCCGCTGGGAAGAGCACGACGGCGACCTGAGCAACGTGGCCCTGCGCGAAGCCGAAGAAGAAGTAGGCGTGCCGCAGCAATTCGTGGAGATCATAGGCCGGCTCACCGAACTGTACATCCCGGTCAGCAATTTTCTGGTGTATCCGTTCGTGGGGGTATTGCACGGCCCGGCAGATTTCCGTCCGCAGCCCGGCGAGGTGGAGCACATCCTGACGCCAGCCCTTTCTGTTTTTCACGCGGCAGATGCCCGCAAGACGTCGGATGTTCGGGTGGGTTCGGAAGGGCTGGTCATCAAAAACGTGCCGTATTTTGATGTGGACGGGCGTATGGTGTGGGGCGCCACGGCGATGATTTTGAACGAGTTTCTGGAGGTACTGGGGGGCTGAGCGTTTTTCACCCCGGAGGTGCTGCGTTCATTTCTATAAAAAACTCTGCGCCTCTGTGTCTCCGTGGTTGGTTCCCCGCTGACGCAACACCTCGTACACCGCAATGCCCGCCGCCACGCTCACATTGTACGAATCGAAATCCGTGGCCTGCGGGATGCGCGCCACCGCGTCGGACATGCGGATGAGTTTAGGCGCCAGCCCTTCGCCTTCCGGACCGAGCAGGATGGCCGTGGGGCCGGTGAAATCCACCTCGAAGATGGGTTTGGACCTGTCCGTGAGAGCAGTGGCTACCACCTGCACGTCGGATTGCTGGAGCCACTCCACCGTGGAGTACATACTGCGCACACGGCACAGCCGGATGCGGGCCAGCGCGCCGGCGGAGGCTTTCATCGCGTCTTCGTTGGCGGGCGCCGAGCCGGACTGCGGCACCACCACGGCATGCACACCCGCGCATTCCGCCGAGCGGCAGATGGCGCCGAAATTCCGCACATCGGTGATGCCGTCAAGCAGGAGCAGCAGGGGCGTTTCGCCGCGTTCGAGGATGGCCGGGAGCACGTCTTCGAGGTTTTGGAACGCCACGAGGGCCGTCCAGGCCACCACGCCCTGGTGGTTGCCGCGCACCAATTTGTTCAGTTTTTCCACCGGAACTACCTGCAGGGGAATGTCGTGTGCTTTGGTGAGGTGGCGGATTTCCTTTTCCAGTTCGCCGCGCAGGCCCTGCTGAAACAGCACTTTTTCTACCGGCATTCCGGCGTTTATGGCTTCTACCACCGGGTGGTGGCCGTAAATCAGGTTCGACATTTTTTTAGCGATGACCGATGAGCGATGAACGATGCGTATCGCGATCCGCGCAATGATACGCCGTATAGCCGTTTGGGCGTTACCGATTGCGCCATATATTTGAGGCATCAAGAAACGCATGGCACAGGTCAGTTGGGTTTATCTGGACGATTTCGGCGGCAGACACCGCATCGGGCTGTACCACGGCGACCGAACGGGACATCTGTTGCTCCATTGCGATGCGCTCATCGTTCAGGTAGATTTTTCGGTGAAAGAGTCCCGCACCTATTCGTTTTTTGTGGAAGACGAACTCTGCGAGGTCAGTGTGGTGAAAGAACCAAAGGGGTTTTCCTACGATTTTCAGGTGAATAAAAAACTGGACACGCCCCGGAACCGCCTGCGCAGATCCGACGAACGCCGAACCCGCAAGCAAATGGCCTTGCTCATCACCGGCTTGGTGCTCGTAGTGGCCGGAGTGGTTTTCGGGCTGCGCTGGTGGGGCCGCCAGCAAAAAGCGGAGCAACTGGCCGACACGAGTCTGACGAGCCGGCTCACACCCGAAAACGAACGGCTCCTGGCGGTGGGCGGGAGCAGTGCCGTGGCACAGCTATTCGTGGTGCATGAAGCGCTGAAACGCCAGGTTTTTTACGGCTTTATTACGGCGAACAAGGTTCAGATTTCCGGGCACTTTTCCGTGCCCGACACCGGCCTGATCGTCCTGCCCAACGGTTTTCCGCTGCGCGACCGTGACGCGTTTTCGGTGCGCTACCTGCCTTCCGATCCGGGTATACATCAGGTAAATTTTGAAGAACCCGACCCCGAAACCATCCGGGGCTACCTCGAACAGGCCGGCGGGGCACAAGCCGCCGCTCATCCCGAAGCCACGCCCGGGCACAGCCTTTGCGTGGCACAACTCGTCCTGCAGGAAAAGGGATGGCCGTTTTTGGCCGACTTGATCTTCCAGGCGGCGCCGCCGGAGCGCAACGTGCAGCACAACCGGGATTCGTACCTGCGCTTGGTACGGGAACCGGAGTTTGCCAAAAAAATAAATCAAGCGTGCTGGGATCGCTGAATCAGAAATCCGAGGTAATCAGCAAATCCAGATCGGTGCTTTTCAACTGGAATAACTCGCCGAGGTACTCGTTTGTGAGGCAGCCCTTGTAGGTGTACACGCCGTTGCGCAGGCCTTCGTCACCGGTGATGAGGGCTAGAATGCCACCCGTTTCGGCCTTGAGCAAGAGCGACGTGATGATGTTGCTGATGGCTTCGGAGGCTGTGCGCGCCACACGAGAGGGAATATTTGGCACGCAGTAGTGGATCACGCCGTGCTTGACGAAGGTGGGTTTGTCGTGGCTGGTGGTCTGGGAGGTTTCGAACACGCCGCCTTGATCAATGCTTACGTCGACGATAACCGAGCCGGGCTTCATACGCTGCACGATTTCCTCGGGCACGACCATGGGGGTGCGCCCGTGTCCGGAGTGCATGGCCCCGATGGCCACGTCTGCGGTAATCAGTTGTTCGGTGAGATGTATGGGATTGATGACCGAGGTGTGCAACTGCCGGCCCACATGTTTTTGCAGGCGCATGAGTTTGTACACGTTGTTGTCGAAAATGCGCACTTCGGCGCCGAGGCCGATGGCGGTGCGGGACGCAAACTCGGCCACCACGCCGGCGCCGAGGATGATGACCTTGGCCGGCGGCACCCCGGCAATGCCGCCCAGCAGCACGCCTTTGCCACCGCGGGCTGTGGAGAGCAGGTCGGCGCCGATGAGGATGGCGCTGGTGCCGGCAATTTCACTCATCACGCGTACGATGGGAAACACCCCGGTTTTGGCGTCGCGGATGTATTCCATCGCCAACGCGATGACCCGGCGTTTTTGCAGGCGGGTGATACACTCCGGGTTCATCAGGGGCAGGTGGATGGGGGAAATTAGCACCTGGTCGGGCTGCATCAGGTCAATCTCATCCAGCGTGGGCGGGGCCACTTTGAGCAAAAGGTCGGCTTTGTACACCGTTTCGCGGCTGTGGGCGATTTCGGCGCCGGCCTCGGTATAGTCCAGATCGGTGAAACGCGCCTGTTCGCCGGCGCCCGATTCCACCACCACGCGATGCCCGTGGGCGGTAAGTGTGGCAACGGAATGCGGCACTAAGGCCACGCGGTTTTCCTGCAGGGTGGTTTCCTTCGGGATGCCGATGAACAGTTGCTGGTGCCTGCGCGCGATTTCGAGCGTCTCGGTCTGTGTGCTTATCCGGGTAAAGGTACTGGCGAGTGTTTCCATGAGTTGTGTTGCCGGCTGTTGGCTATTGGCTGTTGGCTTTCCTGAGCGTGAAGCAAGCTAACAGCCAATAGCTAACAGCCAATAGCCAACGGCCTACAAAAGTAGGAGTCGGCGGTTGGTTTTGCTTAAAATGTCTATGTGAATTTTCGCGGTATCGTCGGGCAGCAGGGGTTCAATCACCTGTGGCCATTCGATGAAGCAGAACCAGGGGTCGTACAGAATTTCCTCAATGCCGATGTCGAGCGCTTCTTCGAGGTTTTTCAGGCGGTACAGGTCGAGGTGATGCACCAGCGCAGGATTACGGGCGTCGTCGCGGTACGCGTACTCGTTTACCAGGGAAAAGGTTGGACTGGCTGGCGTGTCGTCCACCCCGAGAAAACGGCAAAACGCCTGCACCAGGGTGGTTTTACCTGCGCCGAGGTCGCCGTACAGGGCGATTTTCCGGCGGTCGCCGAGAGCGGCTGCGAGGGCGGGCATGGCGGCGTCGAGGGCGGAGGGGGAGGAGATGAGCAGTTCCATAGGACGATTTTTTACACAAACAGCGCCCCCTTCAACTCTTCCACCTTGCCAAGGGAAAGCACCCGAATGCCGTACTTGTTGAAATCCAGTCCCTTGGCGTTGTATTTGGAAATGTAGATTTCCTTGAATCCCAGCCGGTCGGCTTCGGCGATGCGCTGCTCGATGCGGCTCACGGCGCGGATTTCGCCACTCAGGCCTACTTCGCCGGCAAAACACGCGTTGGACGGTACGCTCACGTCGAGCAGCGAGGAAATGAGCGCCGCGACGATGGCCAGGTCAATGGCCGGGTCCTCCACCCGGATGCCGCCGGCGAGGTTGAGGAACACGTCGTTCATGCTGAAGTAGTAGCCGCAGCGTTTTTCGAGCACGGCCAGCAGCATTTGCAGGCGGCGCATATCGAAACCCGTGGCCGAGCGCTGCGGAGTACCGTACACGGATTTGCTTACCAACGCCTGCGTCTCGATAAGCATGGGGCGCATGCCCTCCATCGTGGCGGCGACGGCGCAGCCGCTCAGGTCGTCGTCTTTCTGGCTGAGCAGCAGTTCGGAGGGGTTGCTCACCTCGCGCAGGCCGACGCTACGCATCTCGTAGATGCCCATCTCGTCGGTGCTGCCGAAACGGTTTTTCAGCGTGCGCAGGATGCGGTAGGTGTTGTGGCGGTCGCCCTCGAACT
>CAYMQY010000169.1:0-9748 GCA_964392655.1 uncultured Saprospiraceae bacterium | reverse complement strand
GGGGTGGTGGAACAAGATAGCGACCTGAAAACCGAAACCGAAGCCGATTTGAAACCGGTCACCAAACGCCAGCCTACACCGCAGGAAGTCGGCGAGTTGCTGTTTGCCGTGAAATGCGTGAAACACCTGAAATCCAACGCCATTGCGCTGGTCAAGGACCGCCAGTTGATCGGCATGGGCTGTGGCCAGCCCTCGCGGGTGGATGCCCTGCGGCAGGCCATTGCCAAAGCAAAATCCTTTGGCTTTGATCTGAACGGCGCCGTCATGGCATCGGATGCGTTTTTCCCGTTTCCCGATTGTGTGGAAATCGCTTCCGAGGCCGGCATTACGGCGGTGATTCAGCCCGGTGGCTCGGTCAAAGATCAGGACAGCATCACGGCCTGCGATGAACGCGGTATGGCCATGGTGATGACTGGATACCGACATTTCCGGCATTAAAATAAAAATTCCCCTTCCGCTTGTCGGTATCCAAAAACGCTGTTTACATTTGCACCCGCTTTTCAGCAATGGGGGATTAGCTCAGCTGGCTAGAGCGCTTGCATGGCATGCAAGAGGTCACCGGTTCGAATCCGGTATTCTCCACAACAGGAAGGTCGCACACGAAATGTGCGGCCTTTTTTGTTGCTCGAAAACATTTCAAATTGCTCTCTTGCGGCCAAACCTCCGCCGGGCAAGCCACATCAGTCCCGTTCCGGCAAACACCAGCAACACCCACTGCCACCAGCATCCACTCCCTGCCATAGCCACCGGCCCATCGGCGCCCGACAGCGTGAACGCCGCCCAGTGGTAGGGCATCTTGCGGGCATCGGCGCCGGGTTCGGCCAGCATGTCGAGTTTGGCCTGCCGAAGCGCTTCCGATTTGGTCATGCCCGATTTCAGATGTCGGTAAAATGCGGCAAACAGGTTGGCTGTCGAACGGTCGTTCACCGACCAGTAGCCGGCCACGAGGCTGCGGGCGCCTGCGTAGGCAAATGCCCGTGCCAGACTCAGCACGCCTTCGCCTTCGGCAAACTGACCGGCATTGGTTTCGCAGGCGCTGAGCGCTACCAGCGAAGCATTCAGCCGCTGGGCGTACAGTTCCGGCAGCGCTACGGTGCGATCCGAAAACTCGATGCCCGGCTGTTCTTTTTGGCCGGCATGTGCGTGGGTGGACAGGTGCAGGACGTCGTAGGCGGCCGATCTATTTAAAAACGAATCGGCAAGAGCCTGGTCGCCTTGCAGCTGATCGGCGGAGGCATCTTCCGGTATCTCGCGCATGCTGTGGGTCAGGGGCGCCAGTCCGTTGCGAGCGCCGCCGGCAAAGGGTGCCACATGAAGCATGAATTTTTCTGGCAATTGCCTGGCGCCCGTTTCGGTCAGCAGCGCCGCCGACCAGGCGTATTGCACGGCATGTGCACGCAGCAGGTACGGCGCCTTGCCGTATGAACCCGTGTGCGGAGCAGTTAGCAGGGCCTCGAACGGCAGATAGGCCAGAGGCCCGTCGGGCACGATGACGAGATTGCCGGCGCCTTTCAGGATGGAATCCGGCAGGAGGCGCTGTTTCAAAAACCAGGCGTCGGCAAAGAACGCCGCAGGATCGGCTTCCTGACGGCTTTTGTCCGCCAGTACGAGTTGGAAACGGCTCAGCGTTTGATCCAGCGACGAATCACGGGGGATTTCATAACCCGAAAGGCCGCTTGTCTGGCGTAAGGCGAGGCACAGGTAGCGGTCGCCGGCATCGAAAAACGACAACAGTACGGCTTTGTCGGGCAGTGCTTTTTGGATAGCATCGAGTTGGGCGGTTTGGCCGGCCTCACTGTACTCACGGAAACGGGGATAGTTTTTTTTCAGGAATCGAAGCAGATCGTCATAACGCCGTTCGAGCCGATTCAGAGCGGTTTGCCGCAACTCGGAAGTGGCGGAATCTGCATCAGCCAATAATGTCTGTGCTTCTGCACACCCAATACGTAGTTTTTCTTCAAGGTTTTGCAAGGAGTCCGGAATTCCCGCGAGCACAAAGGCGCGTTGCTCCTGAAGCGCATCACGCAACGTATTCGCCCGGTTACCTTCCAGCATTTTAAACAAGCGTGACAGGTATTCGGCATGGCCGGTTTCCCGGTACAAAGCCCACAAGTTCAAGGTCGCTTCACGCTGAATATCGAAGTTGTGCTGCACGAAGTAAAGTTTGGCCTCGTCGGTGCCATAAGCGCGCCGTAGCTGTTTGGCCGCAGCAGAAGCGAGATCGAAACAATCCGCAGCAGAGATACGTGCCTCTAGCGCAGGTTTGTGCAGCAATACTCTGGCTTTTCGTGCAGGAGCATTCATGGCCCATACTTCTATCGGGGCATCGGCAGGCGAAGGGTTTGCATCGGGATCAAGGTTGTCGAAGGCCGGAAAGGCTTGAACAAGGGCTTTTTGGTACAGCACCAAGGCTTCCGAATCCCTGTTGATATGCATAAGAAAATCGCCCCACTCGCAGTAGAGTTTGGCCATTTCCCGGCTTTTACGTTTTTGTTGCGTAAAGCAATTCGTCCCAATTTTCCAGGCCTGAATGTAATGCATTTCGGCTTCCCGGAGGCGGCCCGTACCTGCCGCGATTTCTGCCATCGTCGTGTGAGATCGTATTTGGTTATCACACACATCCGGGTCTTTTTGGTAATAGGCCATCGCTTGCCGGGCAAGAGATTCTGCTTCGCGGTACCGACCTTTTTTTATCAAAATATTTGCTCCGGCTGAACGGAGTGAGGCCAACGCATTTGCATCGGGTTCCAGATTTTTGTTTGTTTCAAAAAGGCGCATGCCCGTTTCAAAGTACTTCATGCCCAGATCGAGGCTGTCCCACCAGTAAGCATTATTGGCGAGTTGACTGTAATTGGAAAACAAATATGTGAACGACGTGTCGCTTTTGAGGGAGGCTTTCAAATTTTTATCGGCTTGCAGGTAGTCGTGCCGCCGTATGTAGGCTTGAGCGACATGATTGTAACAATACGCCAATGATTTATTCTTGTAGTCTTTGTTGGTTTCAAAAATCCGAATGGCCGATTCATACGCATCGAGAGCCTCGGAATACTGCTCCTGAAGTCTGTGCAGTAAGGCCTTCCAGGTCCATAAACCAGCAGCGGCAATCGAGTCCGCAAAATCTGCTTTTTTCAGGATAAGGAGTGCGCTGTCCAGTATCGCCATGGAACGCTCTATCGGAATCGAATCTGCCTCAAAATTTGCTTCGACCTGATCGCGGGCCGAGGAGGCAAAATAATTCCAGAGGCCGGCGCGAATACTGTCTTCGCGTTCTGCCGAAATGACATTGGCGGCAGCAGTGAATTTTTTCTGAGCCAGGAGGGTATCCACCTGTGCCTTAGTTGTGATGTCGGCAGTAGTCTGTGCCCACAGCACGGCCCAGCACAGGAGAAACAAAAGTAAAAACGGAAGGAGGTATTTCATTTTTGGAACGTTAGGTGTGAAAGGTTGTCATTTTTTTCGAAGCAAATAGAGCAAAAAGGCAGCAACTGCAACAGCCAACCCGCCTATCACATACCATACCCACGGCGGAAGCCCGCCGCAGTTTGCCCTTTTGGGCGAAAAAACAGTCGAGCATCCGTTGACATCGGTTACGGTGGCAATCACGGATGATTTCCCGTTCAAGGAGAGCGATGTGCCGGTTGCTGTTTGTGAGATGTTGTTGCCGTCTACATAGTTCCAGTTGACGGTGTAGGGTGGCGTGCCCCCGCTTATGAGGAGGTCGGCGGTGCAGTTATTGGCAATATCATCCACTTGCAAAGGTGAAGGCTCCGGCACCGTGTACACCAATTCGGCGGTACAACCGGTAGTGTTGTCCGTTACGCCAAAATAGTACTGTGTGTGGCCGGGCATGTAGGTTTGGGTGCTGCTAACGCCTGTTTTGCAGTCCTGCCAGATCAGGTCGGATGGTAAGCCTGCATAGCCGCTTACAGTAGCGGTTATCGTACCTGTACTGGTGCCGGAGCAAGTGCCGACGGTGGGAGGCGTTATCTGTATTTGCAAAATGCAGGTGTTAGAGGCTTTTACCCGAATAATCTGGTGCCGACAAGCCGCCCCACCAGAGGATGCTACCAGTGTGTACTCCCGATGTTTCAGCGATGTCAGCACCGGATTGGCAATCAACGGGTTGCTCAAGCCTTCCTCCGGATACCAGTGGTAAAAATCAAAACCGGATGGAGGTGGAAATCCCGGAGGAAGGATATTGTTGCCCACCACAAACGAATCCGTCAACAGACTGTCCGAAAGCATACTGCACGTTGGGGCTGGGAGGGCGCAGGTGTTGCAATAAATCGGTGTCATGGCAACCGGTGTCTCGATAGGCGGGTTGCAGTCAAAGTAGATTTTTGCCTTGTTCATCACGGCGTTGCAGAACGAATTGACGTATGCCGGGTCAATTTCGCAGCGGAACGTGAAAGTTGCCATCGTAGAGTCTTCGCCAAAAGCAGTACCGTAGCCCGGTTCGGCGAGACCGCGGAGTTTCAAGGTTGGAAATTTAAAAACAAGGGTACGGTCATTCGAACCGGTTGTTTCAAAGTCAACCCCCGGTGGGGTAGGCGTACTCCATGCGAGTAGGCTGGGCTTTGGTGTTTTTTTCAAGTAAACATCCAGCTCATCCAGCACTTTCACGGAATCTGTAGGGTCGGGGCCATCGTTTTGGAACGTAATGGTGAAATCTACAAACTGATCGCCGGCGCAGATTTTATGCTTTGCAGCAAATTTCTTGTTCGGGTCGTGGGAATTGGTGATTTGCTGTGCGGTCATGGCATCGGAGGCCGTGATGGAATTTTCCGGACAAGCGGTCTCGCTTGTTTTGGTTGCCGTATAATCCACCCGGGGTTTTTGATCCATCGTCACGGTTCCATATTCGAAATTTTGGGTCGTGAAGTACAAAAACACGTTGCGTTGTTCCGAATTTTTCAGTTGGTGAAAGTCAAGCGTGATATAACCGACCGAGTTGGGATCGGTTGAGTTTGCATCGTACTCGTTATGAAACCCGTCAAATCCGGTGAACGTGAGCACGTCCTTGTCGAATGTGAACTTGATATTACCGCGCAGCGAGTCTGCGCAGTTTTCCATATTATGCTGGTAGGTAACGATGTAGGTGATGATGTCGCCCGGTTTTGGGTCGCGAGTGCTTTGCAGCTTTATCGCTTCGGTAGCCGCCATGGGTACCCTGAGCGGGTCGTTTGAGGTCGGATTGCTCACATTCAGGGCTGTACTCATGACCAATCTTTTGGGCGGTTTTTTAGTGTCGTCGTAGGTGGGCGTGTATTCCAGAAACGGAGTGTAAGTGTCGGCAGCCACGTAATTGAATCCCGTGGTCTCGAACTGACCCTGAGTGCCCATCCAGAAACGTCCGTCGCCGAGGCTGAGGAATACCCGCCAGTCGTCTTCGGATGCAAGATTGCCATTATCTGATTGTGGCAGGGTGTAGGAAAAAGTGTACGTCGTGCCGGTGGGCACACACGATAAGGTGTCGGGGGAGTAAAAAAAAGAATAGTACAGCGTAGCTGCCGCAACGATGCCAAGCGGGATGCCCAGCGTTGTCCAATTTTTCATAGGTAGTGGTTTTTTAAATATGCTGAAAATTAAAACTTGTACTCCGCCGAAACCTGCACGAAAACCCGCGTGTCACGTTCGCCAAACATAGCGCCTGCCCGCACACCGATATTCGGCCCGGCCCGCACACTGCCGAGCGTGAGGTCGGCAAAGGCGGAAAAACGCACCCGGGTGCCGCTGATGTCTTGTTTTGTTTCTTCTGTGGTGGTGATCGGCGTGCCGAACGGCTCGTAGTGCAAAAAACCGCCGATATCCGTGAGCCGGTACGGTGTGGCGGTGGTGGTGGTGCGGACGCGATCCTCCCCGTTGTCAAAAAATACACGGGCGCTTCCTCCCAGACCCAAGCCGAAAAACTTGCTGAAATTCTTGCGCAGCAGCACCGGCACCTCCACCGAAACAAAACCCCGGCTGCCGGTTTCGAGTATTTCCTGCGACACGATGGTGTCCAGGTCGCCCATCAGTTTGGTGGTGTCGCCCTGAATGACCGTCAGGTGCTCCGGTAAATCCGTTTTGCTTTTCAGTCCGGTCAGCAACTCGATTTGCGGGTACAGACGCCATGATTTGTAAGGTGACAGGCTGGCGCCGAAAAACACATAGCCACCGCTCAGACTATCCGGCGGAAAACCGTAACCGACTTTCAGCCCCGGCGAGATACCCCACTTGAAACTGGTTTTGGAAAAATTGGTGACCACGGGGGTGTTTTTGTCAAAAACGATGGAAGCCTGGCTGCGGAAGGGCAGTTTGGGCATATCCTTGTCGGCCTCAATGCGGTAGCGCACAAATCCTTTGGTGGAATCGTAGTCGGTCACGCCTTTTTGCCTGCTTCCAGGCAAGTGGATGTCGCGGAACGTAAACACCAGACCCTTGTCCGTGGTCGCCGTGTCGAGACAACTGCCGGGTTGTCTCGGTGTGGTGCATACCGGACACTTTGGGTACCAGTCGAGCGGGCGCATTTTGCCCGGGTTCAGGCCCTGGGGCATGCTGATGGTGAGTTCCACTTTTTGTGCCGGGCCTTCTCCGTTGTTTTGGAACCGGACTTTGTAGTCTAGTTTTTTCCCTGCCACGCCGCGGTAGCCGACCCGGTTATCGGATACGGCAATCGCGTTGGGGTCGTGCGAACTGACAATTTCGATTTCCAGCGCAAACGAGTCAGCCGCGATGGCCGGGTCAAACGGCGCGAGAATACCCTGCAGGTGGATAAATGCGCTGGTGTCGCGCAGCATGTTGGCTGTGCCCTGCAAGGTGACAAACAGGTTGCGTTTTTCGCCGGGGCGCAGATTGGAGAACCGCCACACCTGTTCCTCCCGGTAGTCCTTGCGTGCTTTTTGAAGCAACTCTTCCGCCCTCGGCGCTTCAAGAAATGAGGGGCCGACCGCATCGCCGCCGGCTGGAAAAACGGAAGCAAGAACGTCCCGGTCGGGCTGTGGTTCGATATGGGAATACAGGGCCTCGCTGCGTTCGCCGTAGTGCGTACGGGCTTCGAGGAAGGAGAAGTGGGTGGTGGGAAATTTTTTCTCGTTGAAAAACAGATGCAGGCGCCCGTCGGTGGTGTAGGTGCCGGTATTTTGATAACTGATAATGCAAAACAGCTCCTGTTCGGCAGCGGGCTGGCGGTTTGTTTTCAAGGCGATGGACTTTCCTTTTTCGGGAAACACATCGCCGAGGGCTGGTTTGTTCGGCCCGTTTGCGTCGGCAAGCACCTGTCTGGCGTTCATTTTAGGCGGTTTTTTCGTGTCGTCGTAGTGGGCGGTGCTTGCCAGCAGGGCAGGGTAGGGGCCGGCTTTTTCGTATACATGCAAGGGGCTTTCCTCAAAACTGAACCCGCCGTCGCCAAACTCCCAGTAGTGGGTGTAAAAAGCGGTGGGCGCACCCGCAATCTGGGACAAAGGCGGGTGTTGTGCCTTGAACCGAAGGCCGTCATTTTCGGGTGTAACGGTGAATTCGGACACAGGCTCCGGTTCCTGCGCCTGGGCATGTAGTACGGATTGAAGCAAAAGGGCAGCGACGAACAGCAGCACGGGTTTTGTCGCTTGTGGAGTTTGCCGGGTTTTCATAAAGCCGCAGATTGATTCGATTTGTCAAAAAGAGTCGAGCAAATCTGAGGCTTTTTGTTGGATTGGAGGAAAATTATATTTCATCTGGACTATCGAATAAACACCACTTCGCCAGGCGCTACACCCGCCTGAAAAGCACCGATTCGTGTGCCGCCGGCGGTGTAAATCACCACCTCGCCTTGCGAATTGAAGTCTTTTGCATCGGTGCAAAACAGGTTTCCTGTAGCGGGGTCGCATCCCAGTCCGTAGGCGGACTGGTCGAATAAAACGGACAGCCCCGAACCGCTCAGGAGATAAATTTTTCCGCCTGCGGTGAAATACGTTTTTTGGCCGTCCGGCGCCAATACGAGGTCTTCTGCATACGGCGGGATTGCAAATCCGGGATCAGAACCAGTTACAACCGGGCCGGCCCATCCGGCAGGATTGGCATCCAGAAAATAACCCCGGCAAAGCACGTACAGGGAGGAAGCAGTTGCGAACGGAGCAACAAGCAATGAGCCGGGATTTTTGCCCGACACGACGCTACGGCTTGACTCGGCAGTGTTGCCTGCATTCAGGATGGATACCGTGGAATCTACCCCAAAGCCACCTGAATTGGCAATGGCTACCAGCCCGTCGGGTTGCCGGATCATTTTTTCCGGCCCTTTGCCGGTGGGTATCGTCTGTATGATTTGCCGGGTGACGAGGTCTACTTTGGCCACGCTTCCGGTCAGGCCGTCGGCGCCCCATTGGCTGATGAGGGCAGTGTTGTCGTCGAGGGGAAAAAAGAAACGCGGCAGAAACAGCCCGCCGATGGTGTCGAGGTACTTGAACGAAACGGCATCCACGACGTACACCTTGTTGGCGCCGTTGACCACGATGTACCCCTTGCCGTTGTGCAGCGTGAGCGATTGCACAAACTGGCCCAGCACGGCGCCTCCGTTGGCTTTTTCAAACACATCCTGCACGGTTTCGCCTGTTTCGGGATTGTGCCAGGTAATGCTGCCGGTGCCGCCGAAGGGGCCTTCGTTCACGATGAAAACACCCGAGGTGTAATTGCCTGCGCCGGCAGGGATCGTTTCTTTTTTGCAGGAAAAAAGGCTCAAAAAGCCAATAAGAAGGAGGGGAATGATGTGTTTGACTTTCATTTTTAAAAAAATAGTAGGTGAAAATGAAAGGCAAACGGGAGAAAAGGAAGGCGGGAGAATAGTGGACGAAGACCCGGAGGTCTGCAACGGCCAATATTCCCTGCCGACCGGCTTTCACCCGAAGCCCGGTTGGAAAATGTGGCTGTTGGCAGGTCTTCTGGCTCGTTCCCGATTCGGGCGCCTTCCCAATTCCAGCAGGAATAAGTGGCGTGTTGCCCGGTCGTTTGTACGGAACTTACAGCAGCGGGGACTGCCCCGGAATTGCACCGGGTTCCCTTTTCATCCGTCCGGTGTGCCGAACGGAACCAATAGCTGCGGCGAAGGTAGGCCGAGCGTGCAATACTCAGATCTCGGTGACCACAAAAAAACCGTCCGAACCCTGCGGCTGATACAGCGGCATCAGGATGAGACCGTCTTCGGGTGCAAGAACCGGCCCGCCAACGTCATTGGCTAAGTGTTCGCCTTTTTGGATGGGCTGAAAATTCACGTATCCCGGACGCATATCGAAGTTATCGCCCGGACGGATATGGTGGACGTGACGGAGGCGGGTGACTTTGGGCAATGGATCGGAAAAAGTCCGGAGGATGGACTCGTGGCGGCTATCCACATCTTCCGGGCGGATACATCCGGCGGCGCGCAGGCAATTGACTATGGCTGCGATGGAGCGGCTGACCGAAAGCGGGTCGTCGTGTTGGCCCGACTCAAATGCTGCGCCGATGGAATATTTTGGATAACCTCCGATTTCAAAATGGTTTCCGGCTGCAAAATGGAGCAATGTGCCTTCCAGCCCGTCCAGCATACCCAGAATGACCGGCGCATGCAGTTCTTTGGCCAGACGCAAACTGGCGCGGTCATCGGATGGAATACAAAAAATGCCACCATCAGCCGAGGTGGTGTGCAGGTCGAGCAATACAAGCGCTTCGGGGCGGCAAGTCCGGATTTCTTCGTGAACAAGATCGAGCAATTCGGCCAGTTCCTTGTCTTCGTTTTGAAGCGAAGCGGGCCCTGCTT
>CAYMQY010000168.1:0-9894 GCA_964392655.1 uncultured Saprospiraceae bacterium | reverse complement strand
GCAGTTCGGAGGCGCACGTCAACACGTTTGCTTGTCCGGTGCAGCCATACGTGGCTTCGGCTCAGGAACCGGCGACGCAGGAGCGCAACACACCGCCGGCGGCAACGACTGAGGTGTTGGTTCGCCCAAATCCGACAAGCGGGCTGTTGTTTGTGGAAATCACCGGAAAGCAGGCGCAGGCCGCGCGGCTCCAGGTGCTGAACGCGCAGGGCAAGTTGGTGCTGGAAGGGGAGTATGCTCCCGGCACTGCCCTGCAATTGCCGGAAAACCTGGCCAACGGCCTGTATTTCCTGCTCGTGCAGCCTGCCGACGGCAGTGCGCGGGCAGCAGTGCGGTTTGTGCTGGAGCGATGAGTGTTGCTGCCACGCGCCACGCAGGGTCAATTCTGTGCAGGCGGTACCGGCGCCGGTACTACATTGCGCACCGGCTTGATGCTTTTCAAATACTGAAATACCGCCTGAAGGTCTTCGTCTTTCATGTGGACGTAGTTGGTCCAGGGCATCGGCGGCAAGAGCATACGTCCGTCGGCCAGGCCTTTGCTTTTTCCTTCGGTCAGGGCGCGTTTGAATTGTTCGAACGACCAGGCCCCGATACCGGAGTCGTCGGGCGTCAGGTTGGCGGCAAAGGAAATGCCCCAGGGGCCGGCGCCGGCGGTCAGGTCGGCGTTGAACAAGGCCCATCCGTCGCGCAGGGCTTCGGGGGTGGGTTTGCCGATGGGCCGGTCGGCAGGGTATCCCGAGAGCATCAGTTCCGGGATGATTTCCGGGCCTTTCGGCCCCATGCGTTTGGGCGAGTGGCAGTCGTTGCAACCGAGGATGCCGACTAAATATTCGCCTCGTTTTACGGTGTCCTGCAGCGTGGGAGCCGGGGTTTGCGCGGTATCGGCGCTTGCCGGTTTTTCGTTGCAACACGTGAGAACTGCTGCGCAAGCGAGCGCCAGAGTGAGTGAAATGACAGGGAAGTTTTTCATGTTGTGATGTGTGAAAAAGAGATGTTTTTTGCGGCAAATATGAAAAAGATTCAGCCGGCTGCTTCATTCAGCGACCGGCCTCGTCTTATAAAAAAATTCACGCTTCAAGGCCAAAATTTACCGGACTACCTGAATCAGGCCGCTTGCCAAAGCGGAGCCGGCCGTCAGGCGGTACACATACATGCCGGGAGTAGTCGAACGGCCACTCGCGTCCGTACCGTTCCAGCGAACGGCGTAGGCGCCCGGACTTTTTTGCCCCTCGTCGAAACCGGCAACCCGGCGTCCGTTGAGGTCAAAAATTTCCAGCATGACCGGGGCCGATTCGGTCAGTTCATACTCGATGGTCACGCGGTCGGTGGCGGGGTTGGGGTAGGCTTTCACCGAGGTCTGTACGAGGGCGGTTTCTTTGGCGTCGCTCAGCAAGTCGTATTTCAGAATCTGGCCGAACACCAGGTCGGCGACGTACAGGTTGCCGGCGGCATCAAAGGTGAAACTGGGCGCCAGGCCGCCAATGCCTTGCGCGATGGTGTCGCGGCTGCCGTCGGGCATGATTTTGATGACTGCTGCCGAGCCAAGGATGAAATTCAGGGTGGAATCCACCGGCCCGAACACACCGAACTGCATCACGCAGAGGTTGCCGTCGCGGGGGTCGAAAGCCATGTCGGTGAGGCAGGAAAAACCGGCGGCGAATACGCTCAGGTTGCCTGCCGCGTCGAGGTTGTACACATTGGCTGCGCCCTGGATGAACGGAAAGCCGGTGAGTTGGCTCACATGGAACGTGCCGTCGGGTTTGCGCAGCACCTTGGTCGGAACGGGGTCTACCATCGGCGGGCCGAAAGGCAGCGGATTGGGGAAGCGGTCAATCGTTTTCACGATGCTGAACTGCTCGGTGGTTTTGTCCCATTTCACAATCGAGTTGGCGCCCGCATCGGCCGTGTACATGTTGCCGTCGGCATCCCACTCCACGTTGAACGGGTTGGACTGCACGAAGCCCTGCGCATGGATGAATTTGCCATGCTCAATGGTTTTTTCCACATTGGCCAGGGTGAGCGGCGTGCCGGGTGTGAACGCGGATTTGTCCACCAACAGCAGGGTTTCCGACTTCGCATTCGAGCCTTCGCCGACTACGATGAGCACTTTGTTGTCGGGGCGCTGATAGGTTCGGTAGGCGCCGACCACTTCGCCGGCAGCCTGGATGTAGGTGCTGGGCAAGCCGCTCATGAACAGCGTTTTATTGCCCGCCGGGTCAATGATGGAGATCTGGGCGTCGTCGTTTCCGGTGCCGTTTTCGGTGACCCAGAGGTTGCCCGCGGCATCAAAGTTGATCCCGATCAGGCCCTTGTTGTGGCCCTGCGAATAAATGACCGGGGCGACTTGCGCCTGAAGGAAAAAGGAACTAATGCAAAGGGCAAAGGCAGACAGAAGTAGTTGTTTTTTCATTGTAAACTATTGTTAGAAAAGTGGATGAATGGCGTGAGACATTTGGTGTCAAGACCTTCCAGGTTTGCCAAACCTGGAAGGTCTGAGCACCTGTGTGGCATCGGGGCTATTGTTTGGCTACGTTTCGGGTTTCGATGTAAATCCCGTCGAGATTGATTGTCAGTCGGTACATACCTGCCGGCAAGCCGGTGGCCGGCAGGCTGAACTCCCGGGAGCCTTCGGGCTGTTCGCCCCAATCGGCGCGGTGTACGATCCGGCCCTGCGCGTCCTGCAAGAAGCATTGTAGCCGACCGGTTTTCGGCAGGTTGAGGTGGAGTCGCCAGAAGTCGCGGGCGGGGTTGGGCGATACCTTCAGACCGAAGTCGAAGCGGCTGTTCAGTGGTTTTTCCGGCAGGGTGCTCACGGTATTTTTTTCCAGAAAAACCTTGATGAGTTGCGGGCCGGCCGAGGTGATGCCCACGGTGTTGGCCACGAAAGGGTTGCGTTGGCTTGCGGGCGTCACGATGCCGCCGACGATGTAGCCCAGCAGGTGGCTACCGTCGCTCAATGCGTCGTAGTCCACGATATCGTGCGGCAGCATGGGCGTGCCGTCCGCCGGCACAAATTCTGCGCCGGTGCCGGTGAACCAGGGCAGTTCCGCATCGAAAGCGATCTCCTCGTATGTGCCGTCGGCCAGACGCGTGACGCGGCTGACGGTTTTCACAAACGGCAGGCGACCGTCTTTTTGCAGCACGCCCTGCTCGTCGAGCCAGTACTGGCTGATACCGCCGAAAAACAGGGTGTGCATGGTATTGGATGCCGAGGCGTACAGCGGCACTCGGGCGCAGTGGTAATTTGCCAGCAACTGGCTGAACCCGTTCACCGGGGCGTGCCCCGACGCGGGGTGTATTTCCACAATGTTCACAAACGGCGCCAGCGCCAGCCCCGGTTGAAACACCCCGGAGAACGCCGTCAGCCCGGGAGTGCCGTCGGCGAAAATGGTCGGCGTCAGGTTGTAGTCGCGCCGGTGCAGGTTGAACTCGTCCGACACGCTGCTTTGGTGCGTCACCTGTCCGCCGGCAAGGGTAAATTTTCGGATGGCATCGGTGTAGCGCTGGGTCGGGTTGTCGGAATTGGCGGAATAAATGCCGTCGAAACGATGGCCGCCCACGAGGTAAAACGTGTCGGCCAACACCTGCAATTGTCCGCCGGTAACGGCGAAAAAGGTGTCGCGTATGTGCTGAAAGTGCGGCAGCAGGGGCGTGTTTTCCACGACGGCCTGGATCAGGCCCGGCACGTTGATCAGGGTCAGGTATGGGTAGGTGATGTGGTTTTGGGCGAGTTCGCTGCGGCCGTAGCCGCCGGCGAAGAGCAGGGTTTCGCCGTGCTGCAAAAACTCCATATTGGCGCTGCGGAGTTGCTCCTGCAGGGAGTCGGGCAGTTCGGTCAGCGGGCGCTCCCAGGTCTGGCCGCCGAGCGGGTCCACCACCCGGATGTGCTGGTTGGCGCCGGAGGTTCCGAAGCCGCCGAACTTGGGGTGCATGCCGTCTTGCCGTCCGCCTATCAGCACCCACTTGCCGGCGTGTTTGCCTGCGGCAAATGAATGCAGCCCGGGCAGACCCGGAATGGAAACCGTGTCGAAGCGGAGGGTGAACTGACCCTGCGCCCGAACCGGGGCAATGGACAGCAGAAACACAAGGCAGAGGTAGGTGAACCGCGTAATCATGGGGCAAAAGTGCCGCCGGCAGACATGGAACGGGGTACCCTGAGGTTGCATCCGCGTGCCCTGAGGTTGCATTTCGGGCAAAGGTATCCCTAGGTTGCAGGGAGGTGTCCTGTGGTTACATCACCTGGCTGGGCGGCAGGCCGAATTTTTCCTTGAAAGCCCGGGAAAAATATTTTTCGCTGCCAAAGCCGGTGCGGGCCGCCACTTCGTATACAAGGCCTTCGCGGTTGCGCAACATAGCCAATGCGCGTTCGAGGCGGTAGTTGCGGACAAAATCGGTGACGTTTTGCCCCGTGACGGCTTTCAGTTTGCGGTGCAGTTGTGTGCGGCTGATGTACATTTTTTGGGCCAGTTCTTCGACCCCGATGGTTTCGTCGGCGAGGTTTTGCTCCACGATTGCCGTGAAACGGCGCAGGAAATCGCGGTCGGGCGATGTCAGGCCGTCGGCGTCGGATTCGGCGGCGCCATTCGTCGCAGTGGTTCCGCTGTAGCGCAGGCGCAGGCGGCGACGTTGCTCCACGAGGTTGTGCATCCGGGCCAGCAGTTCGTCGGTGTTGAAGGGTTTGGTCAGGTAGTCATCGGCGCCGGTTTGAAGGCCCCTGATTTTGGCTTCCGGCGTGGAACGGGCTGTGAGCAGGATGATCGGAATGTGCGCCGTGAGTTCGTCGTCGCGGAGTTCCCGGCACACGGCATAACCGTCCATGCGCGGCATCATCAGGTCGGAAATAACAATGTCGGGCAGCAGCGTTTTGGCTTTGGCCAGGCCCTCTTCCCCGTCGGAGGCTTCGGCAACCTGCCATTGCCCGGCAATGCACTTGAGCATGAACCCCCGGAGTTCGGCATTGTCCTCGATGAGCAGCGCGAGCGGGCGCTCGGAATCGGCAGGCAGGGTGGCTACGACACTACCGGAAAATGCTGCCGTTTCCGGTTCTTCGTCCGCTAGTTCCAGCAGCGGTGTGCCTGCATTATTCAGCACCGGCAGGCGGAAGAAAAAAGTGGAGCCCTGCCCCGGTGTGCTCTCTGCGCGCAGGCTGCCGCCCATGCGTTCGGCCAGTTCCTTGCTGAGTGCCAGGCCGATGCCGGTTCCTGCTCCCGCCCGGGCATGCCCGTTATCCACCTGATAAAAACGGTCGAAGATTTTGGGCAGGGCTTCTGCCGGTATTCCGATTCCGGTGTCGGATACCTGAATTTCAATAGCGGAAACGTCGGCTGATGTGGAAACCCCGCCGACGTGGATTACCACCCGGCCACCTTCGGGCGTGTACTTCAGCGCGTTGGAAATCAGGTTGGTCAGTACCAGTTCCACTTTTTGGGCATCAAAATCGAACAACGGCATTTGCGGTGCGGCGTGCAGGGTGAGTTTGATACCTGATTTTTCAGCCAGCGGCAGAAATCGTTCGAACACATCCCGGATCGTCAGGTACAGGTCGCCGTGGCGCAGGTCGAGCCTGATATGCCCACTTTCTAATTTGGCCATATCGAGCAACTGGTTCACGAGGTGGAGCAGGCGGTTGCTGTTGGCTTCGATGTGTCGGGCATTTTCGCGGGTTTCCGGCTCACCGGAACGGGCGAGGATGCGCCGGGCGGGTTCGAGAATCAGGGTGAGCGGGGTGCGGAATTCGTGTGTGACGTTGCTGAAAAAATTGCTTTTCATCTGCTCGAGCGCCTTCACGCGGGCCGTTTCCCGGTGTTCAAACGCGAGTTGTTCGCGCAGTTGAACCCGGCGTATTTGAAAGCGGTATGCCTGCCAGCCGCCGGCAAGCAGCAACAGCCCGTACAGCATGTACGCGATGCCGGAGCGCCACCAGGGCGGCAGAATCGTGATGGAGATCGTGTTGCCGGCGTTTTTCCAGGCACCCTCACCGTTGTTCCCCTGAACCAGCAGGGTGTACTTCCCAGGCGCCAGGTGCGTGAAGTGTGCGAATCGGTGGGTGCCGACCTCCACCCAGTCGGGGTCGGCGCCTACGAGGCGATACCGGTAGCGATTTTTGGAGGGGTCGGTAAAGTCGAGCGCCGCAAACTCGAACGAGAGGTTGTTTTGTTCGTGGCTCAATTCAAGGGATTTCAAAAACTCGAGCGGTCGGTCGAGCGGGCAGTCGGGGTTGCCGAAGGCGGCGCGCTTGTGGTTGATTCGAAGTCCGACGATGAATACCGGCGGCGATGTGGTGTCCGGCTGTACTTCGGTGGGGAAAAAGTGGTTCAGCCCGTTCACGCCGCCAAACAGCAATTCGCCGTTGGCGGCTCTGAAAAATGCCTGGGTATTGAACTCGTTGTCCTGCAAACCCTGGGCGGCAGTGAACGTTGCAACGGACAGCACCTGCCTGTTTTCATCCAGTTTCAGCCGGGCCAGGCCCCTGTTGGTGCTGCACCACAACTCGTTCGGCGCGCCGGGCAGTATTCCGTACACGACGTCGTCGGGCAGGTTTTCGTTGGTCGTGATGTGCTGTATGACGCCGGTGCGCCGGTCGAGCCGGTTGATGCCGCCGCCTTTGGTTCCGATCCAGAGGATGCCGGACGGGTCGGACGGGTCGGGCAGCAGGCAAGCGATGGAGTTGTTGTTCAGTCCGCTCGGGTGCTCAGGATTAACCTGGAAAAGTTGAAACGTGAAGTCCTTGCCGTCCGGGCGGCATTGTACCAGCCCGAGTTGTGTGCCTACCCAGATGTTGCCTGCACCGTCCTCTGCGCAGGCAAAAGCGCGTACGGTACCGGCCTGGTCGCCGAAGAGGTGGGCGTAGTCCGCGATTTCGAATTGGGCCGTAGCGGGTGTAAATCGCACGAGTCGGCAGTTGAGGCTGGTGGCCCACAAGGCGCCGTTTCGGGTTTGCAGAAGCCGGGCGTAGAGGTACGGTTTGAACCATTGTCCGCTACCTGCAGACAGGTGGTGTTGCCCGGGCCGGACGCTGTCGAAGGGGAAGGGCCAGGTTTCGGTTTGGCCGGATTCGGGCGTGTAGCGTTGCAGCACGGCGGTGCCGTATTCCTGTTCGCCCCGGCCCAGCAGCCAGTAGGCGCCGGAAGCGTCCAGACACATATCCAGTATTCGATCCGGCCCCTTTGGGAATGCGGGTTGCGTCCCTGCCATGCCGGTGGCCGGGTCGTAGGGGTATATCTTGTTCACCACTTTGCAGTAGTACCTGCCGCGTAAGTCGCGCCATACCCCCCAGATGCTCAGGCCGTCTGCACCCTTGTGAAAAAGTTGTTTCCCGGGGTTTATTTTGCGCAAGCCATACCCCTGTGTGCCGATCCAGATGTTGCCGTTTTGGTCGGTTTCAATCGCCGAAATGTCGGCATCTACCTCCCGGTCCGGTGTTGAAAAGTCGGGTGTTTGCCCGGGAGCAACATGCCACAAGCGCCGGTTGACGGCCAACCAAAACCCGCCGTCGGCAGCCGCTTTGGCCAATGAGACATTGGCTTGAGGCGCCCGTGCGGGCTGGAGGATGCCACGTTGAAAATGCACGAGGCTGCGCGGAACGGCTCCCCACATTTCCCGGAAATTGCCTGGCGCCGGCGATTCGGGGCGCACGAAACCTTTGGCAGTTTCCACGCGGTAGAGGCGTTTGTCGGAATACACAAAGACCGATTCGTCGGCACTTGTTTCAATCGCCACAAGGGTGGTTTCGTCGTCGTCGCCCGGAAGTCTGAACTGCTCGATTGGAAACAAGGTCACTTTCGTTAGCGCGCCGAGGTCGGCTTGTTCGGGCAATTGACGATTCCAGGCTGCCGGAATGTCGAGGTGTACCAGACCGTTTTCGCGTTGGATGACGTACATGGAGCCGTCGCCGGCTTCCCGAATCGCCACAACCTCGAAAGAAGCGGATTTGGTATTGCGGTTGAAGCGAAGCGGGAAGTGATAAAAGCGGCCGCTGCGCCGGTCGAACAGGTCCAGCCCGTTGTTTTCAGTACCTGCCCAGAGCCAACCCCGGCTGTCTTCGAACAAGGCGGTCACGGTGTTTTCGGCAAGCGAATAGGGATCGAAAGGGTTGTGGGTGTAGCATTTGAAATTGTAGCCGTCGTAGCGGTTCAGGCCCTGTTTGGTGGCGATCCACAAAAAACCGTCGCGGGTTTGCAGGATGTCGAAAATCATTCCTTGCGACAGACCGTGTTCAATCGTTAGCGGCTCGGGGAGAATACGTTGAGCCGGCAGGTTTCGGCCAAACAACGACAACAAGAGCGACAGGGCGAGAATGTAGAAGCGCATGATTATTGAAAAAACAATTCCCGATTTCGGCGACTGAAACTCCCCGGGAATTGCGGGCGGCAAATCTACACGAATGATCCGATTGATTCGATTGCCGGATGCAACGCGGTCGTCGCCTCGCTCGGTAATCGAATCAATCGGATCAATCTAAAAATCAATTCGGTTCTTTGCGCCGCCATGGCCTACCGAAACATTCGCCTGCATCCGCTGCTCCGGCTGATCTACCTGTTCCTCCGCATTGGAGTCTGGATCAGCGTGCGGGTTTTTTACCGCCGCCGCCTCGTGCTCGGGCGCGAACATTTCCGCTTCGACGGACCGGCGATCGTCATCATCAATCACCCCAGCACCCTGATGGATGTGCTGAACTCGGCGGTCGAAATCCGCCAGGAAATGTTTTTTCTGGCCAACTATGGCCTGTTCAAACACCCGGTCAGCAACTGGCTTCTGACCCGCCTGTTTTGCATTCCGGTGAAGCGGAAGGAGGACGTGGCCGAGGGTGAAAACCGCAACAACGACGACGCTTTCGAGGCTTCGTACCGGCATCTGGAAAAAGGCGGCGTCCTGTTCATTGCTGTGGAAGGCGTGAGTTGGATGAACCGCTTTGTGCGCCCGCTCAAGACCGGCGCCGCCCGCATCGCGCTCGGCGCCGAAGCCCGCAACGGCTGGAACCTCGGGGTGAAAATCGTGCCCGTCGGCATGTCGTACTCGGCGCCGCACCTGTTCCGGAGTGATGTGGTCGTGCAGGCCGGAGCGCCGGTGTATGCCCGCGACTGGTCGGAAAACTGGACAACGGAGCCGATTTCTGCCGCCGGCGCCCTGACCCAACACCTCGAAAACCAACTCAAAACGCTTACCATTCATACCCGCGACGAGGCGGGCGAGGCGCTCGTCACTCGTTTGGAGGAAGTGTTGAAAAATGACAACCCGCTGCCGCAAAAAGCCGCCTTCGAGCGTTCGCAACGGCTGACACAAACCGCGCTGGATCATGCCGAACTGCGTGAAAAAACGGAGGCGTATTTCGCTTTACTGGATAAACACGGACTTACGGATCGAGGGCTTTGTGATTTACGAAGTACGAAGTACGATTTACGATTCCCGGGGCTGGTCCTTGGTTTTCCGTTGTTTGCGGCCGGCTATGTATTCTGGTTTTTGCCGTGTTACCTGCCCTGGCTTTTGAACAAAAAAATGAACCTGTACATTGGCTACTCCGCCACGGTGAAAGTTGTGGTCGGTATGCTTGTGTTCCCGCTCGCGCTGTGGGGCTGGTACCGACTGGCGCGGTTTGCAGGGCTGGATGCCGGTCGGGCCTGGGTGGCTATCGCGGCACTCGTGCTGCTCGGGTACTTTGTGGAAATATACCAGGACTGGTGGCGCGATTGGCAAGTGGTGCGGCGGGCGCGGGCGGTGGAGCTGGAAGTTTTGGAGGTGGCGCTTGGCAAAAGGAAGGATTTAATTCGAATAATCAACACCTGCCTCTAATAAAGCGACGCGTTCCAGAATTCGATCCAATGTGTTGAATTTTAGAATTTTGCGCAGGTCAGGGGAGATATATCGGCTCATTACAGGCTACATTTGAGATCGAAG
>CAYMQY010000167.1:0-9998 GCA_964392655.1 uncultured Saprospiraceae bacterium | reverse complement strand
CCTGCCCACTCCTGGAACAGCGACCACGAACTCGGGCGCATTTTTCTGTACGAACTCACCCGCCATAGCGACCACCACTTCAAAGCCACGCGCAAGTACCAGATACTCCGCCACCTCGACGAAAGCCCGCAACTGCCCTTCGGCTACCCGACCAGTGTGCTGCTGGCTTTGGTTCCGCCGCTCTGGTTCCGGGTGATGAACCGGCGGGTGCGGGGCAATTAAACCTCACACTCCCACATCTGTCACACACGCCACAACAACTATTTGTCCGCCATGCCCGTATCCAAACAACTCAAACTGCAACACCTGCTTTGGCGGGCCGGATTCGGCCCCACCACCGAAACCTGGTCCCGCTGGCTGGCCCTCGACGAAAAAGACTGGTGGCCTACGCTCCAAAAAGGCTCCTCGCTGAAGCCCGACAAGTTCGACATTGCCGACGACGCGTTTCACGGACTTTCGATGGGTGTAGAGGAGTTTATTAAAGTGGAACAAGCGAAAAAAAGCGAACTGAGCAAAGAGGAAAAAAAGCAACTGCGCGAGCAAAACCGCGAACTCATTCAGAGCCTGAACCTCATCTGGCTCGACGAAATGGTGGTCACCCGCGCGCAACTGCGCGAAAAACTGGCCTTTTTCTGGCACGGGCATTTCGCCAGCCGGAATCTGAATGTGCTGTTCCAGCAGGATATGCTGCACGTTATCCGGGAGCACGCCCTCGGCAATTTCCGCGACCTGCTCCGCGGCGTGTCCAAAAGCGCGGCCATGCTGGCTTTCCTCAACAACCAGCAGAATAAAAAAGCCAAACCCAACGAAAACTTCGCCCGTGAGGTGATGGAACTGTTCACCATGGGGCGCGGCAATTACACCGAAACCGACATCAAGGAGGCCGCCCGTGCCTTCACCGGCTGGGGCTTCAACCTGCAGGGCGAGTTTGTTTTCCGAAAAAACCAGCACGACGCCGGCTCCAAAACCGTGCTCGGAAAAACGGGGAATTTCACCGGCGACGACGTGCTCGACATCCTGCTCGAAAAACGCCAGACCGCGTACTTCCTCGCCCGGAAACTGTACCGCTTCCTCGTGAACGAAGAAAAAATACCGGAAGAGCGCGTACGCCAACTCGGCGACCGCTTTTTTGACAGCGGCTACGACATCACGGCGCTCCTGCAGGAAATTTTCACCAGCACCTGGTTTTTCGACACCGAAAACATCGGCAGCAAGATCAAGTCGCCCGTCGAACTCTGGACGGGCATCCGCCGCACCCTGCCGCTGACGCTCGAAGACCCCGAAGCACAACTGCTGCTGCAACGCGCCCTCGGACAGGTGCTTTTCCACCCGCCCAATGTGGCCGGCTGGCCCGGCGGTCGCACCTGGATTGACAGCACCTCGCTCATGCTGCGCTTGCGGCTGCCGCACATCATCGCCGCCAACGGTGCGCTTGACCTCAGTCCCAAATCCGACGACGATGTAGCCATGGGCAAAAACCGCGGAGGCCGGCTACAGGCACGCCTTGCGCTGGATGTGGACTGGAAACCCATGCTGGCGATTTTCGGCAAAACGCCCGACAACGAGGTGCTGCCCGCTCTTGCCCGGTTCCTCTGGCAAACACCGCAGGCCGAGCCGTCGCGCACGGTGTTGCAAAAACATACCGATGCCCGCTCGAACGAGCAGTTGGTCAAAACGACCACGCTGCAACTGATGGCTACGCCGGAGTATCAGGTTTGTTGAAAAGGAGTCATCTGCATAACCTTAACTTCGCCGTCTGAAAACAACAATTCCGACAGCATGCACTTCTCAAAACATCCGGGGCTGATCTGTATATTTTTGCTTGCATCCGTTCTGCTCCAGCACTGCTCCTCTACGCAATCGGCACACAAGAGCGCCAATACCGACCTGAACACCCTTGCCGTCTGGATGACAGGCGATTTCAGTAGTCAGGAGCAAAGCCTGCGCGACTCAGCCTTCTTCGATATTCGATTGCACATCAGGCCGATCTGGCCCAATCGAACCGGCGAAATCTGGCTCTATGTGGAACAGGCCACAGCCGCGGCGGAGGCCAAACCGTACCGCCAGCGGGTGTACAAACTGGAACGAGAGGGCGATGTGTTTAAAAGCATTGTGTACACCTTGCCCGAGCCTGAACGCTGGGCGGGCGCGTACAAAACGCCCGAAATGTTCCAAAAACTGAAGCCCGAAGACCTCGCCCTTCGCGACGGCTGCACCGTTTTTTTACAAAAAAAATCCCGGGAAGTTTTCGAAGGCGCCACACGCGGCGAAGGCTGCGAGAGCAATATCCGCGGAGCCAAATGGGCGCGCTCCACCGTCACCATTACCGCCAACCAATTACTCAGTTGGGATCAGGGCTTCAATGCAAGCGGCGAACAGGTATGGGGCGCCGTGAAAGGCGGATACATTTTTGTGAAACAGTAGACCGGGAGGCCCTGGGGTTATTGGGAACAATACCTTCCGAGGCGTGTTTCAAGGCAGTGTTGTTTTTGGCACAAACCCGTCGTCAATCGTCAAGATTCTGCCACTATGTTCAACTTTTTCAAAACCGACCCGGTAAAAAAACTCCGCAAGCAGTACGAGCAGAAAATGCTGGAAGCCCGCGATTTGCAACGCCAGGGCGATATCAAAGCCTTTGCCCACAAAACTGCCGAAGCAGAGGCAATCATGCAGGAAATGGAGCGACTGAGCACAGGAAAGCAGGCCGACTGAACCGGCTTTCACCCGAAGCGACCGTGCACATAGTTTTTGGTCAGTTCGTGTTCGGGGTGTCCAAAAATCCGGGGCGTATCGCCGTGCTCAATCACTTCGCCGAGGTACATGAATGCGGTATGGTCTGCTACCCGCTGCGCCTGTTGCATGTTGTGTGTGACCACCACGAGTGTAAACCGCTCTTTGAGCTGCAGCATCGTCTCTTCCACTTTTCCGGTACTGATGGGGTCGAGCGCCGAGCAGGGTTCGTCCATCAGGATAATTTGCGGCGCCACGGCGATGGTACGGGCGATGCACAGGCGTTGTTGCTGCCCACCGGAAAGTTCAAGCGCCGACTTGTCGAGGTCGTCCCGAACTTCGTCCCACAGGTATGCCGCCCGCAGGCTGTCCTCCACGCGCCGGCGAATTTCCTCCTTGTCACGCCGGCCGTTGATCTCCAAACCGTAGGCTACGTTTTTAAAAATTGACTTCGGGAACGGATTGGGCTTTTGGAACACCATGCCGATGTCCCGCCTGACCCGCACCGGGTTGGTATTTCCATGCAGGATATTGTGCCCGTCGAAATGAATCGCGCCGGTAATTTTCACATCCGGGTTGAGGTCGTGCATCCGATTCATCGTGCGCAGCAGCGCTGTTTTGCCGCAGCCGGAGGGGCCGATGAGTGCCACAATTTTGTTTTTCGGGATGCCGAGGTTGATGTTTTTCAGGGCATGTTTTTTCCCGAAAAAGAGGTTCAGGTGTTCAATTTCCAGCAGGTTGGTTCCCTTCGTCATGGTGTTCTTTTCCTTCAAATCGTGTAAATTTCTGTGCTTGAATGCTCTTTTTTACCGCTGTTTTGCCCGCACGATGAATGCGACCAGGTTGAGCGCTAAAACCAGAACAAGCAAAACCAGGGCCGTCCCGTAAGCCAGTGGACGGGCGATGTCCGGCTCGTGGTGTTGGGTAGACAGGATGTACAGGTGGTAGGGCAGGGCCATAAATTCATCGAAAACCGACGCAGGCAGGAAACGCGCATAAAAGACCACCCCGGTAAAAAGAATCGGTGCCGTTTCGCCGGCTGCCCGCGACAGCGCCAGAATGACTCCGGTCATTATGCCCGGTATCGCGGCAGGCAGTACGACACTGCGCAGTGTTTCCCATTTGGTGGCCCCCAGGGCGAGCGCGCCTTCCCGGTACAGGTTCGGCACCCGGCGCAGCGCTTCTTCAGTGGTCGTGATGACCGACGGCAAGGTCAGCAACGCAAGGGTGCAGCCCGACGCCAGCACCGACATGCCCATGTGCATGCCCTCGACAAATATGGCCAGGCCAAACAACCCGTACACGATACTTGGGACGCCTGCCAGATTGCGGATGGACGCCTGCACCAGCCGGGTGAATGTGTGATTGGGCGCGTACTCGGCCAACCAAACGGCGCAGGCTATACCCAAAGGCGCTGCGAGCAAGGTGGAAAGCAACGTGACGGACACGGTGCCGAATATGGCCGGAAAAATTCCGCCCCGGGTCATTCCCTTGTGCGGAAAACTGGTAAAAAACTCCCAATTCAGCACCTGCACGCCTTTCCCCGTCATATCGAAAAGGATTACGCCCAAAAGACACACCACTATGGCGGCGCAGGCTATCAAAGAAGAAAGCCCAAGTATCTGCACCAGTTTTTTTTGCATCATTGTCCGCGTTTTCTAAATCTGGAAGCAAGGTGTTCGGCGCCCACGTTCACCGCCAGGGTGATCAGAAAAAGGACGAGTGCGCAGGCAAACAGGATGTAATAATGCGGGGTATTGGAAGGCACCTCGCCCATTTCAATGGCCACTGTAGCCGTGATGGTGCGCACGGAAGAAAACATACTGTCCGGAAATGCAGTGGCATTTCCGGTAGCCATCAGTACCGTCATCGTTTCGCCGACGGCCCGGCCCATCCCCAGCATGATAGCAGCCACAATGCCGGAATAACATGCAGGCAAAGTGACCCGGATCAGGGTTTCCCATTTGTTGGCGCCAAGGGCATAACTGGCTTCTTTGTAGGTATTCGGGACGGCATGAATGGCGTCTTCCGCCACGCTGACGATGGTGGGCAGGGCCATTACAGCCAGCAAAATCGAGCCGTTCAGCGCATTCAGCCCGTTGGGCAAACCGAACAGTCGGGCCAATACCGGTCCTACCAGTACGATTCCCGTAAATCCGATCACCACGGAGGGCACTGCGGCAAGCATTTCGACTGCCGGCTTCAGCAGGTTGCGGACACGGGCAGGCGCTATTTCCGAAATAAAAAACGCTGTGCCGATACCTACCGGAACTGCGAGTGCCATAGCGCCGAAAGTGGTCAGCAACGTGCCGGACAAAAGGGCGCCTATGCCAAAGGTGGGCTCCTCATAGGCAGACGGATTCCAGGGAGCATTGGAAAAAAATTGCCGGATGCCCAGCGTTCCGAAAGCCTGCAAGGCGTTGACCACCAGCAACAAAAAAATCCCGGCAAGCGTAAGCACCGAGATCAGTGCGCTTCCGGCAAACAACCTTTCAAAAAAACGATCCCAAAACAATCGGCTCATCATGGCGTGCCCGAGTTATAATATTCGATTAGCGATTTTGGCTGATTTCCAGGCGCAGTTTTGATGCCGGCAGGTATCCGTTTTTGACAATGATTTGCTGACCGGCCGGACTCGTCTCGAACCGCAAAAACGCTTCAACCAGGCCCGTTGGCTTCCCGTCGGTCAACTGATACAAGGGACGTAGCAGCGGGTAGTCGCCGTTTTGAAGCGCAAGGGTATCGAGCGGGGAGGCGGCAGGACTCGTTTCGTTTTTTTTGAGTCGGATGATCTTCAGGCCGTTATGAATAGCGCCGTCGGGTCGGGCGACATAGCCCAACCCGACGTAGCCAATACCGCCTGCATCGTTTTTAACTGCCTCAATGATTTGTGCCGTGCCGTTCATTTGTTTCAGGTCGGGTGAAAAATCGCGCCCTAAAACGGTTTTCCTAAAGTACAGGAAGGTGCCGGAGTTGCTCTGGCGCCCGTACAGGGATACCGGGACTGAATTCCCCCCAACCTCCTGCCAGTTTTTCACACTACCGGTGAAGAGATCAGCAACCTGGCTGATGGTCAGGCTGTCTACCCCGGCGTCCGGGTTTGCCACAATGACGAGTGCATCCGCTGCAAAAACAGTCGGGTAAATTTCGACTCCTCTCCGGTGAGCATACATGCGTTCGGCTTCACCGACTTCACGCGACGAATTGGCAATGTCCGTCTTGCCGTTCATCAGTGCGGCAATTCCGACCCCTGAGCCTCCGCCGGTGATACTGATCGAGACGGCAGGCTCCCTTTCCATGTAGGCTTCGGCGAGTTCGAGCACCAGATTGACTTCGGTGTCCGAGCCTTTTACCTGTATCCGCTCCAGATGCTCCGAACGACGGCAAGCCGGCATCAAAAAGGCCAGCACGAGCACCGGCACCCCAAACACGAAGGGCAGTTTAAGCCGCTTCTTCAGTCTCATCGTCATCCGATACGCCGGCCTCATCTTCCGTGGTTTCTTCTTCGACCTCATCGCCTTCAGAGCTGTCTTCCTGGTCGTCGGAAACCTCGATGTTTTCTTCAGTGGATTCTACATTGTCGCCGTCTTGATTGTCGGAAACAGCGGCGGTGGCGAGGATTTCCTCGTGCTCGAATTGTTCTGCGGTGTGCATGTTTGTACAAATTTTTACTGGTGAAGAGAAGTGGTTGATGTCACAGCAAAATTGTACGGATGTGCACGGATGCACAGCACGCAGGGCATTAAGTTCGTATTAAGAATTAAAGCAGACTACCGGTTCGCCACCTGATACCCCCGGTTCACCAACCACACCCCGCCGAGGGTGATGCACATCCCGGCAATTTCGTACACACTCAGTTGCTCGCCCAGAAACATCCAGCCGAGCAGGATGGCTACCATCGGGTTGATGTACGTGTACATGGACGACACGGTGGCGCTCAGGTGCTGCAAGGCAAACATGTACAGGCTGAATGCCAGCGCCGAGCCGATGAGTGCGAGGTAAACTACCGCCGCCCAGCCTTCCGGCGTATGCACGATGGTGTGCGAGCGGTCGAACAGCAGGCTCAGCACAAAACCGCCCAGGCCTCCGGCGGTGATCTGCAATCCGGCGTTCAGGATCGGCGACACCCGCCGGTCGTTCCAGCGTTTGGCCATCACGGTGCCCAGCGACCAGGTGAGGCACGAGCCGAAGCAGGCCAGAATACCCATGCGGAAGTCCGGCTGCAGAAAATCCGCCCAGCCGTGGTGAAAAATCAGCCCCAGCCCGCCGAAACCGAGCAACACGCCGCCTATCGTGAGCGCATTGATGCGCTCGGCGCCTTTCCAGCCCAGGTTAATCAACACTACTACCACCGGCGTCAATGAACCGATGACCGCCGCCAGTCCCGACGATACGTGTTGCATGCCCCAGGTAATGAAGCCATTTCCGCCGGTGATGGTGCAAAGTCCGGTCAGCACCTGAAGTCCGACATACCGCCTCGAAAGCGCGGAACCGCCTTGTTGTTCGCCGGACTCCAGCATACCTGGCGGTACGGCAGCCATGCGTACCCGCCCGGCTGCCAGCGCCCAGGCCAGCAGCAGCAGACCGGCGGCGGTTTGCCGGATACCGACCAGCAGGTAGGGCGGAAAATCCCGGATGGCAAATTTGATAGCGGTGTACGTGGTACCCCAGATGACGCAAATAGCGGCGAGCGCCAGATAGGCGCGAACGAGCGGACGCGAAGACATGCCGGCTTCTCTTGGTTAGTGCAGGCCAAAAGTAGGGCGCTCGCCTGTGGTAAATATCTGCCGGCAGGTAAATTTCTTCGCGGGGGGGGGCTTGGGAGCGACGCGGCGCGGGTATTACCTTTCGGATGCTCTACTGCCGAGCACCGGCTACGCATATTTTCCGCTCGAGATCAGGGCCGGGACAAGCCCTGCCCCTACGAGGAAAGGGACAAATCGCACGATGCTGAAGCCTGTTCAAGTAGGGGCGGGGCTTGTCCCCTCCCTTGCACCCTCACAAAATATTCACCTCCGGTTCCAGCCGCACCCCGAAGGTTTTTTCCACCGATTCGATGATGGCATGCGCCAGCGCTACTACCTCTGCGCCGGTAGCGCCGCCGTAGTTTACCAGCACGAGCGCCTGTTTGTCGTGGCAGCCGGTGTTGCCCACGCGTTTGCCTTTCCAGCCGCACTGTTCGATGAGCCAGCCGGCGGGGATTTTCACCCGGCCATCCGGCAAATCGTAGTGCGGCGCCGCCGGGTAGGTCTGCCGGATTTTTTCATAAACCGCCTGCGGCACTTCGGGATTTTTGAAAAAACTGCCGCAGTTGCCGATGCGGGCCGGGTCGGGCAGTTTGGACGAACGGATGCGGATCACCGCCGCACTCACGTCGGCAATATCGGGTTGTGTCACGCCCATGTCGGCGAGGGTTTTGGCAATGTCGCCGTACCCGGTTTGGATGCGATGTCGCCCGGTGCTGAGCGACAGGGTGACCGAGGTAATGCAGTAGCGCCCTTTTTCCGTTTGTTTGAACACGCTGTCGCGGTAGCCGAAGCGGCAAGCCGGGCGGCTGAACCGCCGGAGCCGGCCCGTACTCAGTTCGACGGCTTCGAGGCCGACGAATACGTCCTTGAGTTCCACCCCGTATGCCCCGATATTCTGCACCGGCGCGGCGCCAACCGACCCGGGGATGAGGCTCAGATTTTCCACGCCGCCGAAGTTTTGGCCGACGGCCCATTGCACGAATGCATGCCAGTTTTCCCCGCCACCGATACGCACCCACACCCGGTTTTTGAACCGCCGCACCACCTCGATCCCGCGGATGGCATTTCGGACGACCGTTCCAGACCAGTCTTGCGTGAACAGCACATTGCTGCCGCCGCCAAGGATGAGCACGGGCGGCTCGGCCCGGCGCAGCGCCTGGCGCAATTCGTCCACGGAGTTCACTTCGGAGAAATGCGCTGTGTGGGCTTCGATGCCGAAGGTGTTGAACGGAAGCAGGGAAGTGGTCATGCGGGTTATTTGAGCAGGCAAGCGAGTTGGCGCGACAGCAGGTCCACGTTGTACGCCTCGTAGTCTTCGTAGCCGGTGCTCCAGGCGATGCGCACCTTGTCGAGCAGCGTTTTTTGCATTTTTTTCAGCATACCAGGGTCAATGGCGTACTGCCCGTTGTAGGTGTAGGAAATTTTATCGCCGGCGGCCACGCCCTCGTCGGCGCGCAGGTTGTAGAGCGTGAGGGTTTCGCCGTCGAGCAGTTTCAGGATGGCCACCCCGTTTTTGGGCAGGCTGCCGAAGGCCCGTTTGGCATTGGCGTCGTTGATCTGAAACTGGAGGTTGAGCAGGTATGTGCCGCCTTTGACCGCCACCGATGCCTGACAAACGACGTGATCGCGGTCTTGCAGGTAGGCTTTCAGCGAGGGGTTGGTGAAGCGGAAAAGTTCTTCTTTTTGCGCCTCGCGGCGGCGTTCGCCGGAGAATTCGTCGCGGGTATCCACTACCAGCGCACAGGCGCGGGACGGCGGGTTGAGCAGCACGTCGGTGGCCGGATCGTACTTTTTGAACTGCGGACGCGGGGCCGGTTTGGGTGGAGCAGGCGGTTGTTCGGCAACCAGCGACAGGGAATCCTGCACACCCGACATCGGTGGGTTGGCGGGGTCGGACACTGCCGGCACGCCGATCGTTTCAGCGATGGGCGCCTCCACTGGCTCGGGTTTGGGGATCAGCGCAGCCACCTGTTTGTGGGCCTTCGGCAAACTTTTCCGCAGGGCATCGCTCTCCTGATCCAGGAGTTTTTGCACCGAGGCCAGCACCTTGTCGGCTTTGGCCACTTCTGCCAAGGCGGCTTTTTCGATTTCTTTGGTGGTTTTCAGCGCTTTTTTCAAAATCTCGCGCTCTTCGGGCGGGGCCAGCGTGTCGGCTTCGGAAGCCGACAACTGATCGGCCACTACCTCGCGCTCAAGCGTAGCCCGTTGGGCTTTACGGACAAATACCTCCCGAATCTGGTCGGTTTGATCCACCAAACGCCGGGCAAGCGCGGCCATTTGGTATGCCGGAACCGAATCGAGCGCGGGCAGGGAGTCGAGTTCCGGGAAATCGGGGTGCTGGGCCTGGGCGGCAGTTTGCCAAAGCAGAGCCGGAGCCAGAATGAAAACCCAAGGAAATATAGTTCGGTACAAGTTCATGCAGTTCAATGTTCAGGTAGACAAGCAATGCGACGTGTCCGGGAAATTCGAATCAATCGAATCAATCGAATCAATCGAATCAATCGAATCAATCGAATCAAT
>CAYMQY010000166.1:0-10077 GCA_964392655.1 uncultured Saprospiraceae bacterium | reverse complement strand
TACTCTACGTCACCCCTCCCCCCCGGGGGAGGGGCCGGGGGTGGGGTTGTACATCTCGCACGCGCCTCTGCCCGCCCCGCACAATTCCGCCAGGATTTCCGCGCTTGCCCTGATCTGGCGCAAACGCTGGCTGTGGTGTGCGCCGGGTTAGGCGTGCCGGCAGTATTTTCAGGATTGGAAACACTGGCCGTCAAGGAAACAGATCGCTGCGCGGCGCTTGCTGCCGAATTAGCCAAAGTGGGCGTACGCTTTGAAGCCGATGCCCGGAACCCGGGGCAATACCTCCTTGCCGGAAAAGCCGAATGGCAAACCATACCCCGCTTCGCTACCTGGGGCGACCACCGCATGGCGATGGCGTTTGCGCCGCTGGCCATGTTCGGCCCAATCGAAATCGAGAATCCCGGTGTGGTGGCAAAATCGTACCCGGAGTTTTGGCAACACCTGCAAGGCGCTGGGTTTCAAATAGAAAAAATACCCGCACCATGAATCCGGAAACACCCGATACTACTTCGATACGCGCCCACGGCAAACTTTTGCTTACCGGCGAATACGCCGTACTCGACGGGGCACTGGCGCTCGCCTTGCCCGTGCGTTATGGGCAAGCCCTCGACGTAGTGCCCGGAGAATCGGGCCTGCTGCGCTGGACGAGTCGCGACGAAGCCGGCCAAACCTGGTTCGAAGCAGCCTACTCCTTGCCCGGCCTCACCCTGCTCTCCGCCTCCGACGAACCGACGGCCCAACGGCTGCAACAAATGCTGTACGCCTGCCGCCGTCAAAATCCGCGGTTCCTTGCCGACGCGCAGGGGCGCCAGATATACACCCGAACCGACTTCCCGCGTGCCTGGGGCCTCGGCACCAGCAGCACGCTCATCGCGGCATTGGCGCGCTGGGCCGGCGCCGATCCGTACCGGGTACTGTTCGAAACGCTCGGCGGCTCCGGCTACGACATCGCCTGCGCCTTCGCCGACGGGCCGCTGCTCTACCGGCTCGAAGGTGACACCCCGCACGTGGCGCCCGCAACTTTCGATCCGCCTTTTTCCGGGCACCTGTTTTTTGTGTTTCTGCGAAAAAAGCAGGACAGCCGTGCCGGTATCCGGCATTTCCGCGAACACGCCCAACACGACACAGGCCTGATTGAAGCAATTTCCGAACTTACCCGGAAGTGCTTAGTTGCCGATACGCTGGCTGATTTCAGCTCAGTCTTGCTGGAGCACGAGCGCCTCATCGGGCAGGCACTCGGCCTGCCCCGCGCACAGGATTTGTATTTCCCCGACTTCCCCGGCGTGGTCAAAAGCCTCGGCGCCTGGGGCGGCGATTTCGTGCTGGCCGCTTCCGAGGCCGCCGATGTGCCGAGTTATTTTCGGGAAAAAGGTTTCGGTGTCTGTATTCCGTATGCGGAAATGCGCGCGCAAGGGCTGTCGGAGTAGATTATTTTTTTATAAAAATTTCTCTCGAGCGCAAATTTTTGATGTAAATCTTTTTTTGTAAAAAACTGAATAACAGTTTTTTGAATAAATTATCTACAAATTAAATCTCAAAAAAGCCCGCGAATGAACCCCGAAAAATGTCCTTTACACGGCAACAATCTGCCTGCATCTTTGTACTGTCAAAGCGCAAGAGCAAGAGCGAAACAGAAAACGAGACAAAGCGCCTGACCACAGATACGCTATCTTTTCATGAGGATATCATAGGCGAGGGCCGCGATGCGAACGAGCATTGCGGCCCTCGATCGTTTCAGGCGCCACCGCCCCGCTCCAGCACCCCAAGCCCGAACAGGGCAAAGTCGTATTTCACCGGATCGTCGGGATCGAAGGCGCGCAGGTTTTCGGTGAGTTCCAGCACGGCTTTCCAGTCGGTTTGCGGACGCTGCAAGAGACCCAGCCGACGGGCTACACGCTCCACATGTACATCCAGCGGTATGAGCAACTGCCCGGGCCGGATGCGGCTCCAGGCGCCGAAGTCCACGCCGGCGGTATCGCGCCGCACCATCCAGCGAAGGAACATGTTGATGCGTTTGCAGGTGGAGCCGCGCTCCGGCGTGGCTACATGTTTGCGCGTGCGCTCCGGCGCCCAGGGATGGTTAAAAAAGTCGCGTTGAAACCCGACAAGTGCGTTTTCCACGGTAGCATCGGCAGGCTGAAGATGCCGCGCAAAGGCGTCCTCCAGCGAGTCGAACCGCCGGTAGTAGTTTTGAAAAAACTCCAGAAAGTACAAGGTGTCGGTGGCCTGAAACGTGCGGTGTTTGAAATCCAGAAAGCGGCGTCGGTCCTGCTCTTCGTGGCCGACGACAAACTGGTATGGCGCCCCGTCCATCAGTTCCACCAATCGTCGGGCGTTTTGAATAATGGTTTTGCGTTGGCCCCAAGCCAGCGTGGCCGTCCAGAACCCCATGATTTCCCGATCTTGCAAGCGCTCGAACTCGTGCGGCACCTGAATCGGGTCGTCGGGGATGAACGCCGGTGTGTTGTAGCGGCGCACGGCAGCGTCAAGAAATTCACGCATGCCCGGGAAAGTCTTCCGGCAGGCCCGGGATATTGTCCACAAATTTCTCTCGTCCGCTGATGATTTCGACTATGCGGCGCACGACTTTCCGGCGGATAGCGCGTTCCAGTTCCTTGTTTGGTTCGTTGAGGATGTACTGGAATTTCATGGTTACGCTTCCCCGGTTGACTTCGGCTACGCGCAGGTAGTAGCTGTTTTCCTTGATCAGGTCCTGAAACGGCTTGAGCGTTTCCACGAGGTTGCGTTCCAGTTCCTCCACCGTGACGAGGTATTTCAGGTCAATTTCAAAGTCAATGCTGGTGCGTTTGACCGATCGTTTGGTGTAGTTCACGATGTCGGTCATCAGGGCCACGTTGTTGGGCACGTAAATTACGTCGTCGTCGTCGTTGATCAGGTGGATGTTTTGGAGGGTGATATCCACGATTTTGCCCCGGTGCTGCCCGATCCGGATGTTGTCGCCGATGCTCAGTTCGCCCGAAAACGTCATGATCATACCGTTGATCACATTGGACACGTATTCCTTGGTGAGCAAAACCAGACCGGCAAAAATGATCGAGATTGAGGTCAGCACTTCCTTGATCTGCACACGGAACAGCGACAGCAAGCCTATGGTCAGGCCGATGACAAGGATGATCGAATACAACTGGCCGATGCCGACAATGAAGTTGTCTTCGCCGCGCACCTTGGTCCGACGGCGATAAAACCACACGAGGGTGTATTGCACAAAGTCGAGCACAAGCAAAAAGATGGCTATTCCGGAGAGTACGTCCACGTAATACGCCATCGGCTGGCGGTACCGGCTTTTCAGCATGCCGAGCAGCGGCGTAATGTCAATCTCGCCGATGTACAGCAACAACAATAAAACCAGCAGCAGTGCCTTGAAGGCAAGAATGAAGTATTTCATGAGCCGGAGTTTTTGGGGGTAAACAGGAAACAAACCTGTTACCCCGGGAGCATTTAAATGTAGAGAACTCCTACACGGTATTTCTGTTCGTGTCGGTCCGGTATTTTTAAATGCGCCCGGGGCTAAAGGATTGTCTCGGATTTAGCTAATCTCTTCCAGGCGGTTGAACGGCAGTCCGAACGCATCAGCCACACCTTTGTACACCACCTTGCCTTTCACCACGTTCAGGCCGAGGAACAGTTCCTGATTTTCGAGGCACGCCCGTTCCCAGCCTTTGTTCGCCAACTGAAGGGCATACGGCAGGGTAGCGTTTGTGAGCGCTACCGTGGAGGTAAACGGTACGGCGCCCGGCATATTGGCCACGCAGTAGTGCACCACGTCTTCGATGATATAGGTCGGATGGTCGTGTGTGGTGGGTTTGGTCGTCTCGAAACAGCCGCCCTGATCCACTGCCACGTCCACGACAACCGTGCCGGGACGCATGAGTTTCAGCATGTCGCGCGTGATCAGTTTCGGGGCCATAGCGCCCGGGATCAGCACGGCGCCCACGATCAGGTCGTGCGTTTGCACCAACCGGCGGATGTTGTATTCGCTGGAAAACAGTGTGGTTACGTTGGCGGGCATGATGTCGCTCAGGTAGCGCAGGCGGGCCAGACTCACGTCGAGGAGGGTCACCTGTGCGCCGAGACCGGCGGCCATTTTGGCGGCCTGAGTACCCACGACACCACCGCCGAGCACCAGTACTTTGCCCGGCTCTACACCCGGCACGCCGCCGAGCAGTACGCCGCGGCCCTTCACGGGTTTCTCCAGGTATTTGGCGCCTTCCTGAATAGCCATTCGGCCCGCTACTTCCGACATCGGCACGAGCAGGGGCAACTGACGGTCTTTGGTTTCCACCGTTTCGTAGGCCAGGCATACCGCGCCGCTTTTGATCATGGCGTGTGTCAGTTCCTGACTGGAGGCGAAGTGGAAATAGGTGAAAATCAGTTGATCCTTGCGACAGCGGCCGTATTCTTCTGCGATCGGTTCTTTCACTTTCATGATCATCTCGGCAATTGCCCAGATTTCGTCGGCGGTGCGCAAAATTTTGGCGCCGGCCTCGATGTAATCCTGATCTTCAAAACCGCTGCCGACGCCAGCAGTAGTTTCTACGTAAACGGTGTGCCCGCGTTTGGTGAATTCCAGTGCGCCGGCAGGGGTGAGCGCCACGCGGTTTTCATTCGTCTTGATCTCTTTTGGTACGCCAATAATCATGTCTATGGTCTTGTTTTGATGAAAAAATGGCCCAACCGCTTGGGCTTTCAGCATTCAACGCGACAAAGATAGGCAGGAGTTGGCAGTTGGCGTTTTCGAAATAAAAAAGTGTCACAGAGGTTCACAGAGTTTATGGAGGCTCACAGAGTTTTTTCATTCCGAGGAATCCATCCACTCCTGGTCGGCAAAAAACTCTGTGAGCCTCCGTAAACTCCGAGAGCCTCTGTGACACTTTTTCCTCAAAAAAAAAGCGCGTGACGTTTCACGCGCTCCGAATTTTTCAATTCTGAAACAATACTTACACACAGTTGCAGCATTTTCCAAAACTGTGCCAAAAGATGCGTTTTTTTCTTAATCCATGAAAAAATCTTCCCGGAGGTTCGGAACGATTCCTTTGTCCTGTGCAATGCGGAACATTTGCTGCACCGCCGAACGCCCGATAGCGCCCAAATCCACGGTGAACTGCGTGACGTACAGGTTAATATGCGCCCGCATGACGGCGTCGTCCATGGCCTGGGCATGCGCCCGCACGTAGGGCATTACGTCGTCGGGGTGTGCAAACGCGTACTCCACACTGCGACGCAGGGCGCGGTTGACGCGACGCCGGACATCCTCGGGCAGATCGCGCCGGATGACGATGCCGCCCAGCGGAATGGGCAGACCGGTGGTAGTTTCCCAGTGCTCGCCGAGATCCATCAGTTTGACCAGGCCCTTTTGCTGGTACGTGAACCGGTTTTCGTGGATGATCAGTCCTGCTGCTGCCTCGCCGCGCAGCACGGCGTCTTCGATGTCGGAAAACAGCGTCTCGCGTTTGTTTTGCGCAGACGGGTAGGCCATGCCGAGCAGGAAATTGGCGGTGGTCATGCGGCCGGGAATGGCAATGGGGCCGGCTTCGATTTGCTGTTCTGTCAGCGGTTCGCGGGCCACCAGCAATGGGCCACAGTTGTTGCCCAGAGCGCTGCCGGCGTCAAGCAGTTGGTAACGGTCGGTGAGGTGCGCGAAGGCGTGGTAACTCAATTTGGTGACGGCAATATCGCCTGCGAACGCGCGTCGGTTGAGCGCCTCCACGTCGTCGAGGACAACCTGAAATTCCAGACCTTCGGTGTCCACTTTTCCGTGGATGAGCGCATCGAAAATGAACGTATCGTTGGGGCAGGGGGAAAAACCGAGGGTGAGCATGGCGGGAAATTTTCGGGAGCAGGTGAATTTACAGAAGTGGCCGGGGTTTATTCCTCTTGATGGGCTTCCAGCCAGGCTTTGATCGTGGAAATGAAAAGTTTCATGTCCAAAAGCATAGCTTCGAGTTCCTCTTCGCTCGGCACCATGTCCAACTCGTAATCGGCGTTGCTTCGAGCCTCGAATGCCTGCTTGACCATTTGGCCAAACCGAACTGGAAAAATGTGGGTGTGTACAAAGTTTTTATTAAACCAGCCGATGATTTGAAGGTGCTTCGATGATTTGTATTGATTCGAAATGGCCAAAGCCAGCATGGCGTAAAACATGCCGTAATAAATTCGGTTGGTGGCAAGGGCCGGCATGTGCTGCGAAAGACATTGTTCCACTACTTCGATGGTCTTTTCGGCCTGTTCGATTCGCAATGAAATAAGGTCTTGGGGCGATTCGGGAGTTTTCATGCGTAAATTCCTTTTTGCAACGCCGTAGTAAAAATGGGCTGGACGCCTCGAATTGAATGTTTGAGTTCTTGTTCCGAAATCACGAGCGTTTGGATGTACACGTCGAAATCCGAATCAATGCTCCACATTACATCAACAACAGCGTGGCGAAACCGCCAATCATAATCGCCCCGAACGACTACTACCATGTCCCAGTCCGACCACCGGGTCGGCTTGCCCCAGGCCCGAGAGCCGAACAGGACGACGTCCTTGATCCTGTCGCCAAACGCTGCCGTCAACCGCTCTTTGGCGGCTTGCAAGATTTTGTCACGTTTTTTCATCGAAACCGAGTTGTACCGCTGCAAAAATACAGAAACCAGTGCGGGCTTGAAAAGTTTCTTTTCCGCCGCCGCCCCTGATAACCTTGCCCTACTTTTGGGATGAATTACCGCACCGGTGTAAACGCGCATATTTATGAGAACAACTATCCTTTTCGCCGCTCTCTCGCTGGCTGCCGCCGCTTCACTCTCCGCCCAGGACACCAAAGGCGTGCGCCCAATCAACCAGTCCACCAATCAACCAGTCCACCAGACTTGGGCCGTCGTCATCGGCATCTCCGACTACCAGGACGCGGCCATCCCCGACCTGCGTTTCGCCGACAAGGATGCGGAGGCGTTTGCCAACTTCCTGCGCTCCCCGGCGGGCGGGAGTCTGGACGGCGACCACCTGAAGGTCTTGACCAACGGGCAAGCCACCGCTGGGCGCATCGCCGAGGCGCTCGACGGCCTCATCGAACAGGCGAAGGAGGGCGACCAGGTCATCATCTACTTCTCCGGCCACGGCGACGTGGAAGGCAAAAAGATTTCGCAACCCGGCTTTCTGCTCTGCTGGGACTCGCCGAGCCGCGTGTACATGGGTGGCGGGACATACTCGCTGGCCTTTTTGCAGGAGGTCGTTTCCACCCTGTCCTTGCAGAACAAGGCCAGGGTCACCGTCATCACCGATGCCTGCCACGCCGGGAAACTGGCGGGCAGCCAGATCGGCGGCGCGCAACTTACGGCGGCCAACCTCGCCCGGCAGTTCTCGAACGAGGTCAAAATCCTCTCCTGCCAGCCCAACGAATTCAGCCTGGAGGGCGAGCAGTGGGGCGGCGGGCGCGGCATTTTCAGTTACCACCTCGTGGACGGGCTGTTCGGCCTCGCCGACCGAAACGGCGACGGGTCGGTCACGCTGGGTGAACTGGACCGCTACCTCGAAGACAAGGTGACCGCCGAGGCTGCCCCGCAGAGCCAGGTGCCCATGCTGCTGGGGAGCAAGACCGAGCGACTGGCCACTGTGAATGCCGCCATGCTGGCGGCACTACAAAAGAACAAAGCGGGCGGGATGCCAGTCTTTGCCGTCACCGAGAGCCGAGGCTTCGAGGACGAGGTGCTGGCCAAGGTGGATACCAGCGTGCGGGAGATGTACCGGGCCTTCAAACTGTCGGTGGAGGAGAAGCGGTTTTTTATCCCTGCCGGAAACTCGGCGGATGACTATTTCGCCCTACTCACTGGGATCGATGCGCTGGCGCCATTACGGGGTATGATGAAACGCAACTACGCGGCCGCCTTGCAAGACGATGCGCAGCAGACTCTGAACATATGGCTGAAAACCAGCCAAGACGTATCCCAGCAAGCCACAACCAATGCACGTTTGCCAGAAAAAATTTTCACGGAAAAGGTACGGTCGTACCCCCGCTGCCTCGACAGGGCGGCCGAACTGCTGGGAAGCAAGCACTACATGTACGCCGCCCTGAAGGCCCGGAGGTATTTTTTCGAAGGCTACCTTTTGGCGAGTTCCAACCGAAACCCCAACGCGGAACTGGGAGAGAAGGCCTTTGCTATGTTCCGTCAGTCGCTCGAATGGCAGGCTGAACAGCCGCAGGTTTATTGGCAGATGAGCCTTGTATTCGGCTGGAACCTCCTACTGCCTGATTCAATGGAGCATTACGCCCGACAGGCTCTGGGAGTTCATCCAAACTGGACGAGGCCTTGCAAAGATGCTGCCTTTTGTCTTTCTTACAAATATCGTCAACAGGACCGGGCAAGACAGTTTTTGGAATATGCAAGCCGCATAGATTCCAATTCAGCAGATGTCTTGTATCTGTGGGCTGTTTTTAATTTAGGTGAAAACAACTTCAAAGAAGCGGAGCGGCAATTTAATCAAGCCATTGCGCTGGATTCAACACATGCCGGAGCTTGGACCAATCTCGGGTATTTGTATGCTACAACCCGCCGCTACACCGAAGCGGAACAGGTTTATAAAAAATCCATTGCGCTGGATTCTACGCATGCCATTGTATGGAGCAACCTCGGTAATGTGTATAACATGACCCGCCGCTACGCTGAAGCGGAACAGGTAATGAAAAAAGCCATTGCGCTGGATTCGACGAATGTCAATGTATGGAACGGGCTCGGTTTATCATACTTTCAAACCCGCCGCTACGCCGAAGCGGAGGTTCCTTTAAAAAAAGCCATTGCCCTGGATTCGATGTTTTTTAACTCATGGAACAACCTCGGGGCTTCGTATGTCTATTCCCGCCGCTTTGCCGAAGCGGAGCCTGTTTTGAAAAAAGCCATTGCGCTGGATTCGACCTTTGCCAACCCCCGCAAACACCTCGGCATGGTCTGTTTCAAAACCAACCGCCCCGAGGAAGCCCGGCAAAGTTTCCTCAAAGCGCTCGAACTCAACCCCGACTATTCAGGAGCGATGCTCGGCATGGCATATTTATCCGCCGAAGTCTTGACGAAGGCGGACGCACCCACCTACGCCAAGGCTTCGGCGGGCAAGGAAGCCATCGGCTACGTGGAGCAGGCCATCGGCAAGGGCAGTACCTTCGAGCAACTGGAAACCGACGAAGACCTCGCCCCGCTGCGCGCCTTGCCGGAATGGAAGGAACTGATGCAAAAACACTTCCCCAACCAGGTGAAGGACTGAGCGTCAACCCAAATCAAGCACAACTTTGAGGTTTTCGTCCAGTTGTGCATGAAGCGCAGGCGGCAACAGGCCAATTTTTTGTTTCAGCCGGCGATTGTCAATAGCCCGGATCTGATCCACCATGATGTCGGAGTCCTGTGACAGCCCGGCTGTTCCGGCGGCAAGGTTGATGCGTAAAAGAGTGGCTCCCGGACGCACTTTTGTAGTGAGCGGGCAAACGAGGGTGGATGGATGGTGCCCATTGAGCAGGTTGGTTTGCACGACGACAACCGGCCTGACTTTGCCCGCCTCGGTGCCCATTTGCGGGTTGAGATCGGCAAGCCAGATTTCGTGTTTTTTCATGAGGCCGGTCAGTTGTCGTTCAGCAGAAGGTCGTCTGAAATGGCTTCCATTTCGGCCAAAACCTCCAGCGAGGTGTCGGCCACAAGGGCCGATTCCTGCCGGAGCCTGACAGCGAGCAGACGGCGTTTTTGGTAACGGTTGTAGAAAGCAATTGCCTCGTTGAGGTAGGCATTCCGGTTCTTGTTCAGTTGCCCAAGAAGGGCTTCAGTTTCCGAAAAAAGCGCATCCTGCAATTTGAGCGAGAGATTTTTCATAAACGGTATTACTTTTAGTGGCACCAAAAGTAGTGCCTTTTAAAAGCAAAACCTGAAAAACCAAAGACAAATTTTTCAAAACGCGGCACACTTGAACCGCATCGCATTACGAAAAACATCCTCTTGCTCAGCCTTCTCTTTCCCAATTCCTGCACCCCCAAACGGACATAGCCACCTACTCCACCTTCACCACCGTCTTCGTCTGTTGTTGCCCGCCGGTCACAAGGCGACA
>CAYMQY010000165.1:0-10188 GCA_964392655.1 uncultured Saprospiraceae bacterium | reverse complement strand
AATTAGTATCGGTTATGGAAAGGACCGGAGCATAGATTATACGCCAACGGAGGTCAGTTCCGTAACCGGCGGCGGCCCGCAATTTTTGAATTTTATTGAAACCCAATTAATTCCTGCAGTAGAGGAGAATATGAGTGTAGACACTGCCCGAAGCAGCCGGGTAATTCTTGGACATTCCTACGGGGGACTGTTTGGCTCTTATGCTTTTGCTACTAATAATAAATTGTTTGGCAACTACATTTTATTGAGCCCCTCTCTTTGGTTTGACAACCTGATTGCGTTGCAATTTGAAAAGGACAACCGGGACGAAAACAAGGACAGGGCGCAACTGGTATTTATGGGAATAGGCGAATCAGAAAACTCCGGCAGAATGCAAGCCCCTTTTGAGGCGTTTTATCAAATACTTCGCGACAACTACACGCACATTAAACTGGAAAAAAATATAGAAGCAAACCTGGGGCACATGGGTTCAAAAGACCCGAACATCGTCAAAGGGCTGGAATATTATTTTCAAAACAGGTAACCCTGACGCACGCATTTTTAAAACCTTTTTAAAGTACTAAACATGAACTCATTAAAATATTTTTTCCTTCTGATTTCTCTTTTGCCTGGCACCTATGGATTCGCACAAAAAGACATTTCGGCGCCCGCAAACAAATATTCAACAGTACCGCAATTGACCATCGAGCCGGGTATAGGAATTCATACAAATTTTGGAACGGATGTGCTTGTTACAAACCTGGTGCAATGGAACCCCTGCAAACACCTGAGCATCGCTTCGCACACTTCTTTTAATATCAATAATATAACCCAGCGATATTTTAATGGTATAAAGACCGATTACAACTATTCAATAAATCAAAAATTTGGTATCGGCACTACATTTTATGCTAAAAAATGGTCTCATACTTTTTTACTGATGGCCGGAGCCAGGTACACCACGTACAGGGAAACGCTGGATGATGAACGTTTTGACAAGGTAAGCACTAGCATCAGCACTTTTAGCCCCGACTATGGATTGATGTATAGCCTGAAGAGGGGATGGAAAAAATATTTTTTCACCTACCGGATGTATGTGCCGCTCTACCCCTGGCCAATTAAAGGCTCTAACATTTTATATGTAGACGGCAATATCGATAATATTGCCCTGGAGGTTGGGATCGGGGTGAAAATAATGTGATTGCCGCGTAGCCGGTGCCCGGTGATAAAAAGCATCGGCCTGTCTGAATTTACCTTAATTTGCAACAGTATAAAATCAAATATCATGAGAAAAATGGCCTTTATCATACCACCGGAAGTTGAACTGCTTGATCTGGCGGGCCCTGTACAGGTATTTACCGAAGCGAAATTTTATGGCTTTGAAGCGGATATTGAATTTTATCAATTCCGGGAAACACCCGTCAGCACTTCAGGCCTTGGATTTGGAAAGGTTGCAAATTATAAAGAGGCAAAATTGAAGGAAGGCGACTTTGTCTTTATGCCCGGTATGAATTTTGAATACGTTACAAGCATCTCCTTTAAGGCGGAAAGGGCATTCTTTGATTGGCTAAAAGAATGTTCTGATAACCACATTACTGTTTGTTCAATATGTAACGGGGCTTTCGCTTTGGGTCATGCCGGATTGTTAACAAATACAGAATGTACAACGCATTGGCGAAGGGTGAATGACTTGCAAACGGAATTTCCACAGGCCAGGGTAATTGCCGATATTCTCTACGTTAAAAGCAACAACGTTTATACGAGCGCCGGCATTAGCGCAGGCATTGATTTGGCGCTTGCCATTCTGGAGGGTTTTAAAGGCGCGCTTTTTACGCATAAAGTAGCGCGGGGGCTGGTGGTGTATCACAGAAGAAGTGGAAAACACAAACAACAAAGCGTTTACCTGGACTACAGGAATCATATTAATCCGCAGGTACATGAAGTGCAGGATTATCTGATCGACAATCTTTCTAAAGAAAACAGCATTGAGTCGCTCGCTTCTCATGTGGGTATGAGCCCGAGAAATCTGAGCAGGGTTTTTAAAGAGAAGACCGGTTCCACTGTTTTGGAATACTTAACCATGCTGCGAAAAGAATATGCCCATACCATGCTAAATAACCCCGAATACACGATTGAGTACATCGCTTCAAAATGCGGGTTTAAAACCGCAAGGCAGTTGCAAAGGGTATTAAAAAAATAAGGCGACTATTCGCAGTGCCCGCTCCATCAGACCCTGAGCGAACCTCGGAACCCCCTGACAGCATAATAAGAAGGAGCGCCGTTATGATATATGAAGACATGGCCGTAGCGGAAATCGGCAAAGAGCGCTCCGCCGAGTTTTCTGATTTCGGAAGGTGTTTTCACCCAGCTCGATGTTTTTGTATCGAAATTCCCGAGTGTTTGTAACTCCCGGTATTGTTCTTCGGTTAAAAGTTCAATGCCCATAGCAGCCGCCATATCCACAGCGTTATCTTCCGGTTTGTGTTCTTTCCTCGACTCCAGCCCTTCGCGGTCGTAACAAACACTTCGGCGGCCTTTAGGGCTTTCCGCTGAACAATCATAAAAAATGTATTCGCCCGTCTTTTTATCATAACCCACAACATCCGGTTCGCCGCCCGTTTTTTCCATTTCATGGAGCGACCACAGTTTTTCCGGACGAACTTCCAGTTTTGCCTGTACTTCGGCCCATTCAAGTCCTGCATGGCGGCTCATGTGTTTCGCGAAACGGACTTTTAATGCCCGGAGTAATTCTTCGCGTTGTTCCGGTAACAACTCCTTTTTATTTTCCTTTGTCATAATGTGTTGACTTGCTTACGGCGATCATGTTGCAACGACTCTGTGACCCAACCAAATAAGATTTTCGAACATGCACTTACTTATTTGTTATTTTATTCAATTGCTCATATTTAAACTTTAATCGGTCTTCGTAATCAAGAATGTAGTCGCACAAAGCGCCTATTTTATTATACTCCGGCGAGCCTCTAACTACTAACTTGTAAGTCTTTTTGCCGCACTTTTCAGCATCAGGCCTATTGCCTTCTAAAAGAAATACAAAACCATCAAGCACATTATTATTCATCCTGAAATTTTCTTCCGTCCAAAAATTGAATTCGTAAATCATTCCCTTTAATTTATTCCACTCTTTTTTCTCTATATCAATTTTGTATTCTTTACAATCAGGCCGTTGTACTTCCTTGAACATACATTTTACTGAAATCGAACAGCCACCGTTTGTTTCTTCAAATTTTACTGATTTTCCAAACCCATTAATAGAGTAAAATTGCAACTGATATGCTTCGTTGCTTAACCCTTTTACAGAAGTTTCGCCAAACCTTTCAAGTAGCGTTTTCTGGTAACCAAGCGCATCTTTCTCCGATAAATCAGTTACTTCTTCTTTGTAAACTTCATTTTCAATCCCTGCGCAATCTTTATTGTTTTGAGCATTTGTTTGACATCCAAACAATACTAATGTAATGAAAGCCTGGAAACTGAAGGCCAATATTGTTTTTATTTTTTTCATTTTTTTGATTGTGTGGAACTGGGTGCTATTTGTGTGGCCCATGCCTTAGTCTGCGGCGTATATCAATGCCGGTTATTCGCCCAACGGTTTAAGTATTGGCAATGGTAGGGCATTTGAAAAACCTCAACCCAACATTTGCACAAATGCCCGATAGAATCACAAATGTTGAGTGTACAACTTTCAGCCCCACTATTGCCAATACGATGTTGTGCGTTTGTGCCTTTTATGGTTTCTGCCAAAACATTGCCGGATTATTTGTTTTGTAAGTTGTAAATGTAGTTCCTGTTTTTTCGTTTTTATGTACATTTTTGTCCGGTTTTTGCTGATATGCGTCTAACGGCAATAGCTCTACATAAACAACTTGTTTGCCGTCAGCCCAGGTTTCAGAATTGTATTCACTTCTTAACGGACATTCGAGGCGATACAGGTTTTTTGCCATATAGTTAAACAAATAACCTTCTTTGGTAGCCGATGATTTGTTGTTCCAGTTTGCGTCAGGATTTAATATTAAAGGTTTGTCAGAAACCAGTCTTTCTCTGACTTCCTGAATACTTAAGAGATCACCATTTTCATCCATTACATAAGCGTTATTAGTCGGGTCTATCCATATCCATTTTTCCTTGCTTTCCAGATAAACCATATTTATTACATGACAATCATCAAAGATTGTGTCTTTCGGCATGCAAGTAACAAACCTCGATTTTATACCTAATGACAAGTAACATTCATTTAAGACTGTCGCCAAACCCCTGCAATTCAAACCTCTGGCATCTCTTTTACACTCTTTAATCATACTCATGGCATTTTTAACAACAGGGTTTTCGTGATTGCCGTCGTGTGGTATTAAATTATGTACCCAATGAAGCAGGTTAATAATTTTTAATTCTTCGCTGCCTGTCCCGGCAATGGAATCCAGGTTTAATTCCCTTCTTAATGTAACTAAATCAGGATTACTCTTGTCCTGGTACTCAAAATTTGGAATTGCTCTGTTGTCATTGAAGTTATACTTTTCTGCCTGTTTCAATTTGTCCAGATAACCCGGAACATACTTGATTTGAGTTAATGCTTTTATACTGTCATTCAGTAAAATGATAAAATCAAATGTAGTTGTCGGTGTGATTTTTACAGTCAGCGAGTCAAGGTCTGTATAAAATGTAACGCTTTTCCCTTTTGACGAAGTTGTATAAATGTCGGGCTTGATTTCAGGTGCAATGGACCAGGCATTTTTTCTAAATTCATCTCCATCACGGATATCAACCGACTGGGAGCTAGCCCTGATTACTTTTGTCTGTCCAAAGGCCAGGTTGCAGGTTGTCAGAAACAGAACTGCCAGAAAAAACAGTTTTTTCATTGTCGAATTATTTTAGTGTGTTGATTGGCATAACGGTTGGCTACATGCATTAGTCGACGAATGGAAACTATTAACATTTTAGCCTTTGTATGTGCCCGGAATAATCACCGCTCCACATGCGTGCAAATACGCGTATTTGTAATCAAAAGGCCAATGTAGGAGATGAAAAATTCTCCTCAACATGCTCTTAGGCAGCAAGGCGTGTGGCAAGCCGCAAGGGCGTGTACCGCGAGACACGGTCTGATGTAAGCGGGACTGCAACGGGTGGTACACTTTTGGTGATTAGTGACAATTCGTTCCGTGTAAGTTCCTGAATGAGACGTTCGACAGTATGTTGAGCGACTTCACGCCGCACCAGGGAAGCGTTAGTTGGCTGTATTTTTACTTTTCTTTCGCCATATTCCTGTTCCTATAACGAAAATCCAGATTAAAAGCACCCCAATAATGAGAATTGTGGTCATTTCCCCCAGAAGCATGGTAAAAAGTAACGTGTCAACTTTTCCTGTTTTTAAAAACACCCAATCACTCGCTACTCTTGTTGCCAAATCAGGATTTCCTGTTTCTAATATAATTATTCCGTCACCGGTAACCGGGTTTATTCTCATTGCCGTATTAATTGGAGGGGTACTTTTACCATCGTGCCCAAAAATATCTTCATTGTTTTCAATGTCAATGTCAATGTATAGCATACAACCCAAACCATAAATTCCTTCACCCATAATATCCCAATGTGTTTCTCTCAATAATTTTAAGGATTCAGGACTTATACCTCCTCTACCAATGGGCTCTCCATTCTTGCCTTTTAAGAAAATTTGAAAAAATATCTCCAAATCTGCCAAAGATGTGTATAATGAAGTGGCAGCCAATGAAGTATAATAAAGATGTGGAGCCAAAGTATTGTTGGAATGATAAAATTCACATAGTCTGTTGTTTAATGAGTCATTCCATATATAAGTACTGCTGGTCATGTTCAACGGCTTGAACAAATTGTCTTTCATGAACTCATTAAAAGATTGTCCGCTCGTCTCCTCTACTAAAAGTTGCAAAAGCGTGAATCCTCCACCCGAATACTTCCAGCCGGAATTTGGCTCAATCCCCACTTTGACAACTCCACTTACACCTTTATCTGCATCTGCTGCTTTGGTCAGAGAAGCCTCCAAAGTTTGTACAGAATCAGGGTTTTCAAATCCGGAATACCCCAGTTCATCGGTCAGACCGGCTGTGTGACTTAAAAGCCTTCTTACCGTAACTTGTTCGTTATCAAATTCGCTCGGGGGCAACTGCCACCTTGTCAAATATTTACTTATCGGAGTATCTAAATCAATTTTCCCCAACTCAACCAATTTCAATATACCTACCGCAGTTACGAACTTTGACAAGGAAGAAACTTGAAACAGAGTATTTTTATCAACTTTTTTGCTTGCCGAATGGAAGACCTCTTTTTCCGGTACGCCGTCCTTCATAATTGCCATTGCGAAGTTCCCTACAAATCCCTTTTCCAATTCTTTTTCGACGGCTCTGATAATCGAACCGGTATCCGCGTCTGTGCTAATCGGTTGATGCCACCATCCATTTAGTGTGCCAAAGAGTACAAGGACACTCCATAAAATGGACAACAAAAAAGTGATGAAAATGTATTTGATTATCCTTTTCATTCAAGGTCGTAATTTTTATTTTTTCAGTTTCTAATTACAGCGAATTCAGCCTGTGAAAAAAACTCCCTACAATCAAGCGGCGCGCCTCATCCCCCAAACGTACAACACTATCTTCTCTTCCCCGCCATTCCTCGTCCGGCAACATGACAAAGCCCCGGAATATCCTGCTCTGGCACCGTCAGCCAATCATCTCCATTGACCAGTAGCGGCATGTAGCACCGCTGCTGTCGCTTTTACAGCCCGCGTCGCCAGGTTTCCTACATGATTATCAACTATGCATAACCTGCCGGCACGGGGTAGATGCATACTCTCTGTTTTTTCTGCGGTTTATTGAAAAAAACAAAGACGCAGGCGACGACACCTGGCAGCATCTGAGCCAAACGCAGCCTGCAAAAATATGGGCCGGATATACTTACGAAAACGTATGCCTTCAGCACCTGCCCGCCATAAAAAAAGCCCTGGGAATATCCGGGGTATATTCCATTCCTTCCACGTTCCTGCATCGGGCACTTGAAGGGGAAGAATCTGCGCAAATTGATCTGGTTCTTGATAGAAATGATCAGGTAATCAATTTGTTTGAGGTCAAATTCTATAACACTGAATGGTCACCCACTGAATCCGATGCCAAAGCGCTGCGCCGGAAAATGTCGGTTTTTCAACGTGTCACAAACACCCGAAAACGCCTGATGACGACCCTGATCACAACCTTCGGGATCAAACACAATACCCACAGCCTGGGGCTGGTAGAAAAGGTACTGACCCTCGAGGATTTGTTCGTTTGATGGATAACGGGTGACAACTACATCTGTTCGGAAATCACGTAATGCCGCAGACGAAAATACGTACGCTTCCGGTATTTGTGCCAATCTCCGGCGGGGTTGCACTATTTGTCCAATCCTTGACCGTTGCAGTGGTGAAATATAATTCGAAGTATCGGTTTTGAAAGTCGTACCACATGGGAGAGATTCGCCAATAGTGCTTGTCATACCTCAGTACAAATACTTTTAATTTAAAAAAGCATTCATGTATCCTAATATCGTTTGGGTCTGCATCATCACGCTTACATGCCCCTGCCCGGGAATAATGGCCAACTGTGATTTTGGAATGACACCAAAATCGCTGGTTACACCGCCTCCCAGTAATTGATACGTTTTGATTAACTCCATTTTATCCATCCCGTCATTGTCGCCCGAAATCAGTAATACGGGAGCAGCAATTTTTGCAATGTTGGCGTCTCCCAAATCGTATGGCGCATTAGCGGAGGCAATCATTTGTTCCAGGAATGTTGTCCATTTTGTTGTGTCAGGTGCTACCGCATCATAGGCCGCTTGCAATGGTGAGTCATCAAAAAGTTCAGACTTCATGTTTTTAAATGCTTCAGTTACTTCAGGCAGCCAGCCACTGCTTTTATAAGCAGCGGAAATAATGACCAGTTTTTTCAGCCGCTTAGGGCTTTGAATTGCAAATTGATAGGCTACAGAGCCACCAAAGCTATATCCTGCAACGTCCGCGCTGTCAACTTTCAGATAATCCATTACACCTTCCACATCACTTGCCAAAGTAGTGCGGGATAATGTTCTGTCCGAAAACGGTGTATGTCCATGGCCTTGCATTTCAATAGCAATTACTTTTCTTGTTTTTGACAATTCAGGGATTAATTGGCCCCAGTTCAGATCAATGGTGTAATACGAACCGTGCAGCAGAACGATAGGCATGCCTTCGCCATAAACTTCATAGTAAACTTTAATGCCATTAACAGGCGCATAGCCGCTGTCGGAAGGTTTGTTTTGTTGTGCCATGGATTGGTGTGTTGTGGACAGAACGATTGCAACCAGTAATAGTGATTTAAGATTATGTATTTTAAGTAAATTCTTCATGACGTTATTAAATTTAGTTTTTATTTTATCTAAGTACGTGGACAAAATTATTTGATAAAATTGAATTCACTGAATTGAATAAACAGGTCTTTGCCTACGGCCCCCAAAGCCAGTACAGTTGCCAAAAATAGCGACTGGCTGCTGATGTAGTCCTCGGGCTTTAGCCAACGGGCTTTCAATTCCAGCCATAATCGTTCAATAATATTCAAGTGCGGGCAGTATGGAGGTAAGTAAAAGATATACAATCCTCTATTTTGCCAGTACACCAAACGTTCTTTTCGCCGCGCTTGGTGTTGTCACCAAGCGCAAACGTACAGCACTATCTTCCCTTCCCTGCCATCTTCGCCCGGCAACATGACAAAGCCCCGGAGACACTACTCTGGCGCCGTCAGCCAGTCATCCCCATACCAAAAGTGTGTCAAAAATGACCATCTGGAGTCTTTTGAGGTGTAAAATGCCGCGGACGAAAATACATACGCTTAAATTTCATCAACCGGACAGGGATGTATCGCTTTTCATTTGCCATATCCAGTGGAAATGATTCGGCATGATGACAAAAGCGTATATCCACACACTGCCCTCCGCAGCCAGAAATGCCATCGAATCGGTGATAATCTGTTTGTACTTGTCAGGTTTTAGCAGGTGTTTCCAATCCTTGACTGTTGCAGTGGTGAAATATAATTCGAAGTATCGGTTTTGAAAGTCGTACCTCATAGGAGAGATTCGTTAGAGGGGGTTATTGTGCTGTACGTTTGCGCTTGGTGACAACACCAAGCGCGGCGAGAAGTTATTGACCTTTAGTGTTTTCCAAAGGTTTTGGGCACCTGTGGCGACAACACCAAGCGCGGCGAGAAAGGTTTCGGAATCTCATATTTATTTTTTAGGTTCGTAATGCAAAAGCACGATGCCGCAATCATAGATAACTGAGTTTTTCAAAGTCAAAGAACGGAAGGATTTAAGTTTGTCAAAAACTGATACACCGCCGCTACCCAGCAAAACAGGGTTCATAAACAAGTGATACTCGTCAATTAGTTCTGCTGCTATTAGATTAGAAACGAAATTCGTTCCACCAACCACCATGATATCCTTGCCCGATTCTTTTTTCAATGCACATATCGTTTCTACGAGGTCTCCTTTTGCCAGTTCAGTATTTTGCCATTCCACTTTTTCAAGTGTTTTTGAAAAGATGATGTTACGAAAACCTGTGATGACTTGCGCTACCTCATGCATCGGGTCGTCGGGATTTTTAAGTGTCTCGAACCAGTAAGGATAGTAGTCCACAGCCAATTTTCTGCCCGTGATTTGGGTATCGCAGGAACGTTGGAGCGACATCACATAGTCACGGATTTCATCGAAGGCCCAAGTTACCCAATGTTGCTCATCGTTTTCTCCATATTGTGGGAAGCCGTCGAGAGAGATTTGCATTTGCAGTTTTAACTTTCTCATTCGTTTTTATCGGTAAACAATACAACAGATAAAGGCCTGTTCTTGAAGAATTGATAATCTCTGTCCTTTTTCGCCGCGCTTGGTGTTTTCACCAAGCGCGGCGAAAAACCATACGAGGCGAAAATATTATTTTCCCGGTAAACTGCTGGCTGTAATCGCTCAAAAATAGATGGACTGAGTAGAATGGCAACGAGGGAAAGGGCTTTTTTCGCCAGGGTTGGTGATAACACCAAGCGCGGCGAAACGCCGCCGCTGCCGATTCGGGCGTCGGGCTCGGCAACGCGCGTATGGCGCGCAACAAGGCGCTCTACGCCGACAAAACGAGCCTCTGCGAACGGGCAGCCGGCGTGAAGGCCTACG
>CAYMQY010000164.1:2305-10197 GCA_964392655.1 uncultured Saprospiraceae bacterium | reverse complement strand
AAATCTGTGGAATCTGTGGTGAAATCGCGCCCAAGGGGGCTGCCTAAGTTTTTACCTAAAATTTATTCTTTTCGCGGTTTTTTTCCGGCTTTCCGGGATATTTCTGCGACCCGGAATTGCACAATCCGGGTAATCAGTTCCAGCGGCATCGGTTGGTCGAGCGGAAATTGAACCGAACCTTTGCCGGTTTTGTAAACAGAAAGTTCGGTTTTGAAGGCCTCGGCGCCCGTGGGGGCGGGATAAAATCCGATGTGATTTTTGAATCCGGCGAAGTGCACGAGGTTGCCGTTCAGGATAAACGTCGGAATGGCATACCGGATGGCCTCGGTGGCGTCCGGCGCTGCTGCTTGTACGGTTGCACGAATTTGTTGCAACAAAACCTGCGTTTCCGCAGGAAAACCAGCGATGTATTCGTCAATGGTGGCGGGTTTGCTTGTTGTCATCCTGATCGGTCTGTTTTGTTTTTTAATAGCACAAAGGTACCGGCATCGCCGGCTTCGTACAGGGGGCGATTGCGGCAAAACAGGGGGTGTTTTTAGACATTATTTGTTTTGAAATCATTTTTTACATTTGCCGAATGAAACATATTTCCATCCTCGTCCCCGAATCGTCGGTGCTCGACAGCATCACGGCGCCGCGGTATCTGTTCACAGCGGTCAACGATTTTTTGGTGGCAGCCGGCAAACCGTCCATGTTCGACGTGCACCTGGTCGGACTGAAAAAAACGGTTCATCTGCACGGTGGCCTGTTTTCGGTGCATCCCGATACGCTGCTGGAGGACGTGCAACGGACGGATCTCGTGCTCATCCCGGCCCTGACCGGCGACATGCGCGCGGCACTCGACCGGAACAAGGCTTTTTTGCCCTGGATACAAATGCAACACGAACGCGGCGCCGAGGTAGCGAGTCTGTGTATCGGCGCCTTTTTGCTGGCTTCCACGGGACTTCTGGATGGAAAAAAATGCTCGACACACTGGCTTTTTGCCCACGAATTCCGGCGCATGTTTCCGGAAGTGACCCTCGTGGCCGACCGGATTGTGACCGAAGAGCGGCGCATATTCACCAGCGGTGGCGCCAATTCGTACTGGAATCTGCTGCTCTACCTCGTGGAAAAATACACGGATCGCGCTATGGCCGTGCTGGCCGCCAAGTTTTTTGCCATCGAAATTGACCGCAACAGCCAGTCGGCATTTATGATGTTCAACGGCCAGAAAAGCCACGAAGACGAGCCGATTCGGCTGGCTCAGGCCTTCATCGAGGAAAATGTAGCGGAAAAATTTTCGGTGGATGAACTGGCCATGCGTTTCGCCATCGGGCGGCGCAACTTCGAGCGGCGTTTTAAAAAAGCCACCAACAACACCCCCGTGGAGTACATCCAGCGTGTGAAAATCGAAGCCGCCAAAAAAAGCCTCGAAACCGGTCGGAAAAACGTGAACGAGGTGATGTACGACGTGGGTTACTCCGATGTGAAGGCGTTCCGGTCGGTGTTCAAAAAAGTGACCGGGCTGTCGCCGGTGGAGTACAAAAGCAAATTCAGTACGACGGGCGGTGTCGAGTCGGCAGGCCGTACAGCGTCCCGCCGCTAACCCCCTACGTTTTCTGGTGCTTCTTTTTCGCTGCCGGGAACAGGATGTTGTTCAAAATCAGGCGGTAACCCGGCGAGGTAGGGTGCAGGGACAGGTCGGTGGGCGGGTCTTCCACATAGTGCTTGTAGTCTTCGGGGTCGTGGCCGCCGTAAAACGTCCAGAACCCGAAGCCGTAGATGCCGTGGATGTAACGCGCCTCGTTGGCCGGTTTGTTTTCGCCCATGGTGAGCACCTGGGGCTTGATGGTATTTTTCAGGAACGCCGTGCTTTGCCCCATGAACCCTTTCACCGTGCGGGTGTGGTTTTGCGTCAGCATGGTGGGTACGGGGTCCCATTTGGCGGAAAAATCGAACAGCGTGAAATAGTCCTGCTCGGGATTCACATTGCGGCCCAGGTTGTGGTCAATGCTGGAGTGCTCGTAGGTGAGCGGGTCGCGGATGAGTTGAAAATTCTGGAACGCGAAGGTTTTGGAGAAATCGAGTTTGTTCTGGGCGTTGGGGTCGGCAGGGTCGCCGTCGTAGATGTCGGCGCAAATGTCCAGTCCTTCGGCAGCCAGCGCAATGTCGTAGGTGTCGGTAGCCGAGCACATGGCAAACATGAATCCGCCGCCCGCGACATACTCCGCGATCCGTTTCGCTACGGCGAGTTTGAGTTGGCTGACCTTGGCAAAACCGTTTTCCTTTGCCAGATTTTCCATCATGCGGACGTGGTTGCGGTACCAGGGCTGGTTGCTCTGGCTGGCGTAAAACTTGCCGTATTGCCCCGTAAAATCCTCGTGGTGCAGGTGCAGCCAGTCGTATTCGGGTAGTTTGCCCTGCAGCACTTCGGTGTCGTAGAGCACGTCGTAGGGAATTTCGGCGTAAGTCAAAACCAGCGTCACGGCGTCGTCCCAGGGCTGGATCGTTTCGCCTTTTTCGTTTTTGTCGGGCGAGTACACCGCGATTTTCGGCGCCTTTTCCAGTTTGATGACATCCATGTTCACCTCCGGATTGAGAATTTCTTCCTGAATGGCGGCAAACTGCGCGTCGGCGATGACTTCGTAACTGACGTTGCGAATCTTGCACTCCCGCTCGAACACGGACGTGTGCGGAAACACAAAACTGCCGCCGCGGTAATTCAGCAGCCAGTACGCTTCCACGCCCTGCGACAACACCCAGTAGGTGACGCCGTAGGCTTTCAGGTGGTCGCGCTGGGTATTCTCATCCATGGGAATCAGCATATAGGCGGCTCGTGCCTGCGGCAGCGCAAAAGCAAACAGGGCAAAAGCAAAAACGATTCGTCGGATCATACGGGCGTGCTGAGCGATGAGTGATGAGCGATGGGTGGCTTGCGGGTTGAAAAACGAACAAACAACGTTTGGGCAAGGAAAAAGATTATCGGCGCGAGTTGCTTGAGGGGCTGCAAATTTACGGGGAGGGGGTGAGAATTCCTGTGTGCAAATGTTCGAGGGGAATCGAGAGACAATTTTCTTGAGCGATGTTGCACAAATGGAGCCTCGGCAACCGCCCATTCAGGCAGCCCTGTGCCCCGCAGCCCGGCACGTTTTCGGGGGTGACATTTGCAACTTTAGCATTTATCTTTGTGCGTTGTTTTTTCAAATAGAATCCCGTTTATGGCCTACGAGTACGATGTTTTCATTAGTTACAGAAGAAAATCCAAGAACTGGGTACATGACTACTTTCTGCCCCTTTTTGAATACCATCTGCAAGAGGCGGTAGGTGGACGAGCGATCAGCATTTTTGTGGATACGGTGGACATCGAAGTTGGAGATGCATGGCCCCAGCGCTTACATCACGCATTGGCTCACTCAAAATGTTTGGTGCCGATACTTTTACCATCGTACTTCCACTCACCATGGTGCGTCAAGGAATTGGCAATCATGGAAGCACGGAGCCGAAGAAACGGTTTATGGACAACGCAAAACCCCGGAGGGCTGATCGTGCCGGTGTGCATCAGTGATGGCGACTTTTTCCCTGATTCCGTAAAAGAAATTCAGGCCCTTTCGTGTCACGATTATCATCGAACCGGTCCCGGGTTCAGAAACTTGGAACCCTACACCCGATTTGAAGAAGCAATTATGGGTTGGACGGTGCAGGTTGCTCACGCAATTGAGCGAGCACCAGATTGGAATCAAGATTGGTTAACGGACGAATGGCTCGAAGTTGCAATTGATCATTTGTTGCTTACTGAAACATCTATAACCCCTTCACAACCCAGAATATGAGTCAGATCATCACTTTTTACTCGTACAAAGGCGGTGTTGGGCGTTCCATGGCGCTCGCCAACGTGGCTACCTTACTGTCCAAATGGGGCAAACGGGTGCTGATGATTGACTGGGACCTCGAAGCGCCCGGACTGGAAAATTTTTTCCTGAAGGATGGATTGAACGATGTGGATTGGTCCAAACAAAAAGGCGTTTTGGAATGGTTGGTAGCCAAGCAAAACAAAGAGCAGGCGAACTGGAAGGATTGGGTCGTGCCGTTCAGGACCCGTATCAGCGTGACCGACCTGCACTTGTTGGTGTCCGGCAAAAGCAATGGCGACTACGCGGAAAAACTCCGCGATTTTAACGTGACCAAATTTTACGAAGAGCACAACGGCGGCCACATTATCGAATCGTTTCGGGAAGAACTGCTGGCCGAATACGACTATGTGCTCATTGACAGCCGCACCGGCGTCACGGATTTCGGCGGCATTTGCACCATCCAGTTGCCCGATATTCTGGTTATGCTTTTTACACCGACGGAGCAGGCGTTGCTCGGCACTGAAAAAATCGCACGCCGGATATTGGACAGCCACAAAAAACTGCCTTTCGACCGCTTCCGGTTGTTGATTTGTCCGGTGCCGTCGAGGTTCGACTCGAACACGGAATTTCAGGAGTCGAGGAATTGGCTGAAACGTATTTCAGAAAAACTGGAATCGTTGTATGAAGAATGGCTGCCGGTCGGTATCAAACTCGACGAGTTCCTCTCGATCATCAAGATTCCCTACATCTCGTACTTCAGTTTTGGAGAAAAACTGCCGGTCATTGAGCAGGGCGTGAGCGATCCGGCAGGCTTGGGGTATGCGTATGAGAATTTGGCCATGCTGGTGGCCAACCGCCTGGAAGACGCGGATTTGTTTTTTAACCAGCGGGAAAAATACTTGCAGGAGGTCAGCGGGCAGGAATCGCAGACAACAACTCAAAAATCTTCCGTAAGTGACGAAATGCGGCGCGTGCGGATTTATGTGTCTTATGCTCAAAAGGATCAAACTTTGTACGATGACTTGGTCCTTCGGATTAAGGCAACAACGCACGCATCCAATTTGGCATTCCTCAGTATTAAATCGGTACCATTAGGTTTTGACAAAAAAGAGTACATTAAGAGCCATATCGTGAAATCCGATGTTGTCTTATTGCTTGTAACAGCAAACTATTTACAACGCTACTCCGATTCACTCAGAGGGAATATGGCAAGAACTTTCCCTGAACTTACAGTGGAAGCACAAGCGATTGAGGATACAAAAAACGACATTGTTATACCAATTTATCTATCCTCTTTCCAGGGTTTTCAACTTCCTGAATTTGTTTCAAACAGACAGGGGATAACTGTCACGCCCCCCTCTAATTCACAAACAATTCCCGAAGCAGTTCTTGAGCACATCTTGCCAATCATTGAATCCAAAATTCAGGAAAAAGCCGCCATGGATCTGGTCGTCCAACCCAATCCGGGTCTTACACTACTTTCATAAATCATTGAAGCCCATGTTTCCCAAACCGGTTTCCGTCATAGCCACGAAAAAATACCAGTTGCTTCTCCGCTTCACCGATGGAACGGAAGGCGTGGCCGACCTGTCTCACCTCGCCGGAAAGGGGGTTTTCAAGCAATGGGATTCGGGCGATTCGTTTTTCAAGGTTTCCATTGATCCGGAAACCAACGCGATCGTTTGGAACGATACGCTTGATGTGTGTGCCGATAATTTATACCTGCAAATCAAGGGGCTGACGTTCGAGCAGTTCCGCGCAGTTTCCAGTACCCGTGCTTCAGCGACCTTTTGAGCCACTGAAATAACCCCGCAATTCGGCCCAACCCCCTCCTTTTTCTCCCAAAAACCCTACCTTCGCGCCGCAAAAAACAGCATCCCGCACATGACTTCCCGCGACATCCGCCGCCAGTTCCTCGACTTCTTCGCGTCCAAAGGCCACAAGATCATCCCCTCCGCGCCCATCGTGGCCAAGAGCGACCCCACGCTCATGTTCATCAACTCGGGCATGGCCCCGCTTAAGGATTTTTTCCTCGGCAACCAGACGCCGCCCGCCAAACGCGTGGCCGACACCCAGAAATGCCTGCGCGTGACCGGCAAACACAACGACCTCGAAGACGTGGGCCGCGACGGCTACCACCACACCATGTTCGAGATGCTCGGCAACTGGTCCTTCGGCGATTATTTCAAAAAAGACGCCATCGCCTGGTCTTGGGAACTGCTCACCGAGGTGTACAAAATTCCCAAAGACCGCCTGTACGTGTCGGTGTTCAAGGGCGACGAAAAGGAAAACCTGCCCTTCGACCAGGAAGCCTTCGATACCTGGAAACTGTACATCGCCGAAGACCGCATTCTGCCGTTCGGCAAAAAGGAAAACTTCTGGGAAATGGGCGACCAGGGTCCCTGCGGCCCCTGCTCCGAAATTCACGTAGACCTGCGCCCCGACAGCGAACGCGCCAAAACGGACGGTCGCGCACTCGTGAACGCCGACGACCCCAACGTGATCGAGGTGTGGAACAACGTGTTCATGCAGTTCAACCGCAAAGCCGACGGCTCGCTCGACGAACTGCCCGCCAAAAGCGTGGACACCGGCATGGGCTTCGAACGCCTCTGCCGCGCCGTGCAGGGCGCCGCGTCCAACTACGACACCGACCTGTGGCGCCCGCTGTTCGCGTTTCTCGAAAATTTCTCCGGCATCCAGTACACCGGCACATACCCCGAGATTCATTCCGACTGGAAAAAAACCGACGTGGCCATGCGCGTGGTGGCCGACCACCTGCGCGCCGTGTGCTTCGCCATAGCCGACGGCGAACTGCCGGCCAGCGGCGGCGCGGGTTACGTCATCCGCCGCATCCTGCGCCGCGCCGTGCGCTACTACTACTCGTTCCTCGACCTCAAGGAACCCGTGCTGTACCGCATGGCGCCCATTCTCGCCGAGGAATTTCACGACGTGTTCCCCGAACTGAAAGCGCAGATTGATTTCGTGGCCAAAGTGGTGCTGGTAGAAGAAAAAGCCTTCCTGCGCACCCTCGAAAGAGGCTTGAAACGAATCGAAAGTCTACAGTTTCAGCAAAACACGATTGACGGGCGGCAGGCGTTCGAACTGTACGACACCTTTGGTTTTCCCATTGACCTCACGCGCCTGATCGCCCGCGAAAAAGGCTGGTTGGTGGATGAAGCGGGCTTTGATGAGGCCCTGCAGGAGCAAAAAAAGCGTTCCCGCAAAGACGCCGCCAAGGAGGTAGGCGACTGGATGGTGCTGCGCGACGAAGCCAATGTCGAGTTTTTCGGCTACGATCAACTCGAACTGCGCAACAGCCACGTCGTGAAATACCGCACCGTGCAGATCAAAGGCCAGGCCCAGTACCACCTCGTGCTCAACCGCACGCCGTTTTACCCCGAAGGCGGTGGCCAGGTGGGCGACACCGGCTGGTTGGAATTCAGCGACGAAAAAGTGCGCGTGCTGGACACCAAAAAGGAAAACGACCTCGTGATCCACGTGGTGGAGCGGCTGCCGCAGTACATGCAGGACCCGACCGTGCATTGCCACGTGGACGCCCGCAAGCGCCGCCTCACCGAGAACAACCACTCGGCCACGCACCTGCTGCACGCCGCCCTGCGCCGCGTGCTCGGCCACCACGTCCAACAAAAAGGCTCGTACCTCGACGACCAGACCCTGCGCTTCGACTTTGCGCATTTCCAGAAAGTGACCGACGAGGAACTGGCCCAGATCGAGCAGATCGTGAACGAAAAAATCCGCGAAAACATCCGCCTCGAAGAAGCGCGCAGCATTCCGATCGAGGAGGCGCAACAAGCCGGCGCGATGATGCTTTTCGGGGAAAAATACGGCGAGCGCGTGCGCATGATCACCTTCGATCCTGCCTACTCCCGCGAACTCTGCGGCGGCTGCCACGTGCGCCACACGGGTCAAATCGGGTACTTCAAAATCGTGTCGGAAGGCGCTGTGGCCGCCGGTGTGCGCCGGGTGGAAGCCCTCACCGCCGATGCTGCCGAGCAGTACCTGAGCACCATCGAGCGCGAGGTGTCGGCCATCAAAATGCTG
>CAYMQY010000164.1:0-2205 GCA_964392655.1 uncultured Saprospiraceae bacterium | reverse complement strand
CCATCGTGCGCGAACTCGCCCAGAAATTCCTCCAGGGCGGCGGTGGCGGCCAGCCGTTTTTTGCCACGGCCGGCGGCAGCGACGCGAGCCGCTTGCAGGAAGCCGTGGATGCGGTGCGCGGGTACCTTTCGTGAGAAGCACGAGCCTACATGAAGGGAGCCGATAATGAATTGAAAACCACTATGAGGATTACATGATTGCCGATTACATGATTTTAGATTTTATAAGTGCCCTCGTGACGTATACCGCGCTCGTTTGGTCAAGCGTAAAGCGGTCAACGTCACGCACTTCAACAATCTAAAATCATGTAATCGGCAATCATGTAATTTTTTCCCCAACATATTTTCAAAGCCCGGTTACCAAGGCTTTCCTTTCCCGAAACATTTTTTTCGCTTACCGGCAATCGGCCTTCAGTGCGCGCAGTTCGTCGCGGCTGTTGACGGTCACCAAGGTGCCGTCGTCGGCCATTTTTACCGTGATCGGGAACACCATTTTCGGGCGCTCGGTATTGCCGGGGTTGTTTTGCTGCCAGGTGCGCAGGAGTTGGTGCATGGCCTGGCGGCTGTCGGCGGTGGCGGTGCTGCCGTCGGGGAATTCGATGGTGATCGGGAACACCACCTCGAAGCAGGACAAGCCGTGGTGGCCGTGGCCGCGGGGGCCGTGCTGATCGAAGGTGCCGGCACATTCGGCGCGCAGGCGCAGCAGGGCGTTTTCATCTTCGACCGAAAGTACGTCGCCGTCTTCCGTGACTACAGAAATCGGAAACACAAAATTGACGAGCGGGCGGGCGCCGCGGTGCGGACGCCTCCGGTCGCTGTTGCCCTCAAACCAGGTGCGGAGTTGCTGCTTGATCGCGTCGTAGGATTCCACCTCGACGGTTGTGCCGTTGGGCAGCACGATGCTCACCGGGAACACCAGTTCGTAACACCCGTATCGGCCCATGCCGCCGCGTTCCTGCACGCTGTACAGGGTTTCGTCCACGGCTTCGTCCACGGTCAGTTCGTCCGATTTGGTGCAGGCAAAAAAGAATGCGGCAAGTGCGAGCGCCGGCAGGAGCAGGAATTTGAGTGCTTTTTTCATAACCAAAGATTTGTTTTAAAACAGGTAAGCATGATCGGATACCCGGTAAGGTCGTGCCGGTGGGCAAGGGTTGCATTTGCAGAAAAAAAATCCTTGATTGCGGGCCGGTAGTATGAAGTGCCTGTTTTACAAAATTACCGCACCCGCAAAAATGCCCGGGCCAGTTCCAGCCCGCGTACCTGAGCCGACACGTACGCCTGCAGGTCGGCGTAGCCGCCTTGCGCATGCCGCAAAAATCCCGAGGCCTGGCCGTACACCGCCGGAATGGTCGAGCGGGAAATCAGGTAGTAGCCGTCCATAAAATCGCCGACACCGCCGGAAAGGATCAGGTTATTTACCCTGCAGGCGCTGTCGGGTTCGGCATGTATGCGGTTTGTGAATTCCACCATTTCCTCGGCGGTATGCCCCACGAGGGCAAATTTTTGAAAAATCTGCTGCTTTTCCGGGCTGCTTCGCAATAGTTCCAGTTTGGCGAAGTTGGTTCCGCCGGCTGCGGCAAACTCAACGGCTGCGAGGGGGAGTTGGAGCAAGGCGCGCAAACTCGCCGGTCCCATGCCTTGGCCGACCTCTTTGGCAATGACCGGATAGTCGGCATGGCCGAGCAATTCCGTCAGCGTATCCAGCGGCGGGCGTTCAAAAAAATCGCCTTCGGGCTGCATGGCTTCCTGCAGCGGGTTGATGTGTACGATCAGGCCGTCGGCGCGAAGGCGGTTCAGCAAATCCCGAATGACCGGAGCCTGTTGGTTGCGCAGCAGGTTTTCCACCTGTGCGATGCCGAGGTTGGCGTACAGCGGGAGTTCGGGGCCGATGATGTCGCGTACGTCAAAGTCGGGCAGATACTCGTCGCTGTACAGCAATTGCCGGCAGGAGCCGAGGCCCATGCCCATGCCGAATTCGGCGCAGGCCTGGGCGAGATTCCGGTTGATGGTGCGGGCAAGTGCCGTGCCGCCGGTCATGGACGACACCCAAACGGGGGTTCGCAGGGTTTTCCCGAGAAAACTGATCGGCGGCAGACTCCCGGGTTTGGGGTGGGCGGCCAGTGCCGGTTCGTAAAAAAAGCGGCTGTCCAACGCCAGGCGTTCCACCTGACTGCGGAATGCCAGTTCGATATGATCTTTTTTGCGG
>CAYMQY010000163.1:0-10249 GCA_964392655.1 uncultured Saprospiraceae bacterium | reverse complement strand
CGTTTTCATTTCTCGCGAGTAGCAACTTGGCAGCCCTGCCCGCAGGGTGCGATTTCACCACAGATTCCACAGATTTTCACAGATTTTCCACGGATGAATCTGTGAAAATCTGTGGAATCTGTGGTGAAAATTGCTTCACGGTGGGTATGGCCAGACACGTACATTTTCAGCCGGCAAAGTTCGCAAAAGAACGCCCGCGCGCCGGCTGACAAACATCACAGGCCCGCTTGACGACTGTCAGCCGTTGCGGGCGCCGCCTGCGCATACTTTTGCCGGTCATCAAGCAAATGCCTACCCGTATGCCCACCACTACCACCGACATTTTTTCCGAAAAAATTGAACAGGACCTCGCCATCGAACCGCGCGACCCGATGCCCGAGGAATACCGCCGCCACCTCATGCGCCAGATCAGCCAGCATGCCCACTCCGAAGTGATCGGCATGCAGCCCGAAGGCAACTGGATCACGCGCGCGCCGTCGCTGCGGGCCAAGATGATCCTGCTGGCCAAAATTCAGGACGAGGGCGGGCACGGCCTGTACCTGTATTCCGCCGCCGAAACGCTCGGCATCAGCCGGGAGGAAATGATCGAACAACTGCAAACCGGCAAGGCCCGCTACTCCAGCGTGTTCAATTACCCCGCACTTACCTGGGCCGACATCGGCGCCATCGGCTGGCTCGTGGACGGCGCGGCTATCGTGAATCAAGTCATGCTGCAACGCACCTCGTACGGACCGTATTCCCGTGCCATGATCCGCATTTGCAAGGAAGAAAGTTTTCACCAGCGCCAGGGCTACGAGATCATGGCCCGCATGGCTGCCGGTACGCCCGAACAACACGAAATGGCGCAGGACGCGCTCAACCGCTGGTGGGCGCCCGCGCTCATGATGTTCGGTCCGTCCGACGCCGAATCGCTGCACAGCAAGGCGGCTTTTCAGTGGAAAATCAAACGCGAGAGCAACGACGCCCTGCGCCAGAAATTCATTGACAAAACCGTGCAGCAAACCGAGGTCATCGGCCTCAAAGTACCCGATCCCAACCTGCGTTTCAACGCAGAAACCGGCCACTACGAAACCAGTCCCCTGAACTGGGACGAATTCCACCGCGTCATCAACGGCGAAGGCCCCTGCAACCGTCAGCGCCTGGAGCACCACCGCAAGGTGCATGAGGAAGGGCGTTGGGTGCGCGAGGCGGCAGCGGCGTATGCCGAACAACAACGGGTGGTTCATAATTGAACCTTTCACCCGCAGTCGGGTAGCGACTACCGGTCGCCGCCCGACTACAAAACCACCACGCCATGAAAAAGACGAGACTTTACCTGTTTATCTGGCTGTTTGCCGTGGGATTTGCCGCAAATGCCCAGCCTGATGTGTTGACCATTCTCCACGTCAACGACACCCACTCTGCTCTGGCGCCGACCGGCCCGCGCACCCCGCTTCTGCAAGGAACGCAGGGTGGCATCGCGCGGGCTGCCGGTGTGATCGGCTACCACAAACAAACCGAACCCAATGTGCTGGCCCTGCACGCCGGCGATATCTTCATCGGCGACCTGTTTTTCAACCAGTACTTCGGTGCGGCGGAACTCCAGTTGATGAGCGCCATCGGCTTCGACGCCATGACGGTCGGAAACCACGAATTTGACCTGTACCCGAGCACCCTGCTGGCCGCCCTCGAGGCCTCGCAGCCGGCATTTCCCCTGCTCACGGCAAATGTCAACTTCGACGACAGCACCATCGCGGCCATCAAGCAGTACATTGAACCGTACACGATCAAGGAGTTTGGCGCATTCAAAGTGGGTATATTCGGCCTCACGACCCCGGAAGCCAAATATTTTTCCAACCCCGCTCCTGCCGAGGTGAGCGAAGACATAGCCGCCGCCGCCGTGGCTATGGTAACGGCGCTTTCCGCCGAAAACTGCGACGTGATCCTCTGCCTTTCGCACCTGGGCTATTCGCTTGATCAGGTACTGGCCGAAAACATACCCGGCATTACGGCCATCATCGGCGGGCACGACCACTACCTTTTCGAAGAACCCGTGGCGGTGGACAACCCGCTCGGGGGCAAAACCTGGATCGTGCAGGCCGGCTCGTTTTACAGCCACATCGGCAAATTGCAACTTCAGGTAAAACCCGGCGGTGTGGAGTTTGTCGGGTATGAACTCATCAAATTGGACCAGAACATTCCCGAAGAACCGAACACCGCCGCCGCAGTGGACGCCCTGATTGCCGGAATCGAGGCCACTTACGGGCCGCTTTTCACCCAGCAGGTCGGCTTTGCGAGTGCATTTTTCAAAGAAACCGCCGATTCCCTGTTGTTCAAAGGCCCGCGCGACACGCCCGCCGGCAACCTTGTTGCCGATGCGTTTCGCAACAAAACGGGAACGGAAATCGCCATCGAAGTCGGCGGCTCCACCGCCCAGCCCCTGCACGAAGGCCCCCTGGTAGGCGCCGATATTTTCCGCGTTTGCGGCTACGGGTTCAACGAGGTGAACGGACTCGGCTTCCGCATTGCAAAATTCAACATGACCGGCGCCGCCCTCTGGCAGGCTATGGAAACCGTGCTGGCGAGTATCGAAGCGAATGACGAATACCTCCCGCAGGTATCGGGTATGCGCTACCAATACGACGCCACCATGCCGCCCGGTTCGCGGCTGGTGTATGTGGAAATCAACGGAACGGCGCTCGATCCCGACCGGGAATATTCCATGACCGGAAACGAGTTCCTGCTCTACGTTGTGGAAAATGTGTTTGGCTTACCCGTGTCGGATGCCTACGTGTTTGAAGACAGCACCGAATTCGAGGTCTTGCTGGAGTACGTGCTTTCGCAGCCCAACCAGACCATTTCGCCCTACACCGACGGACGTGTGTACAGCACCACCACGGTCGTGAGCACGAACGAAACCGACGACCTGGCAAACACGCTGCAACTCCACCAAAACTATCCCAACCCGGTGACAACCGGAACCTGGATCCGCTGGAACCAGCCCGAAGGCGGGTTTACCACACTCTCGGTGTTCGACCCGGCAGGCCGGGAAATTGCTACACCGGTGAACGGATACCTGTCCTCCGGCACCCACGACGTGTACTGGACCACTGGCGACCTGAACACCGGGCTGTACTATTACACCCTGACCACAGGAACCCAGCGGGCAAGCCGCAAACTTCTCGTTGTCAGACAATAAGAAATTTAAAATTTAAAATGTAAAATTTAAAAGTCAAAACTGACATCATGGATACCCAACTTGATCTTTGGGAAGTGTTCGTGCAGAGCAAGCCCGGCCAACCCTACAAACACGCCGGCTCGGTGCATGCGTCGGACAAACAAATGGCGCTGCAAAATGCCCGCGACGTGTACACCCGCCGGGGCGAAACCTCCGGGTTGTGGGTCGTGCGTGCTGCCGACATCGCGGCGTCGAGTGTGTCGGAGAACGACATGTTCTTCGATCCGGCCAACGATAAAATTTACCGCCACCCGACTTTTTACCAGGTTCCTGCCGGGGCCAAAAATATCTGAACCATGACCACCACCAATGCCCTGTACCAGTACTGCCTCCGGCTGGGCGACGACGCGGTCGTGCTCGGCCACCGACTCGCCGAAATGTGCAGCCGCGGCCCCTTCCTCGAGGAAGACCTCGCCCTCACCAACATCGCGCTCGACTACACCGGGCGCGCGCAACTGTACTTCGAGTACGCCGCCGAAATCGAAAACCGGGGCCGCTCCGGCGACGACCTCGTGTACCGCCGCCCCGAGCGGGAGTTTTACAACCACCTGCTGTGCGAGCAGCCGAACACGGACTTCGCTTATGTCATCGTGCGGGAGTTTCTGTTTGCCGCGTACGACCGTTTTCTGCTCGACGACTTGTGCGCCGGCAAAGACGCGCGTCTGGCCGAAATAGCCGCCAAAACACTCAAGGAAACCCGCTACCACCTCGCCCATGCGTCCGACTGGATGATCCGGCTCGGGTGTGGTACGGAGGAAAGCAGCGCCCGTATGCAGCGCGCGCTTGATGCCCTCTGGCCCTACACGGGCGAACTTTTCGAGATGGACGATGTGGACCTGCAATTGCTCGAACAGGGTATTGCCGCCGACCTGCACACCATCCGCAGCCTGTGGCAAACCGAAGTGCGCCAGACCCTGCAACGCGCCAAGCTCCGGCAGCCTGCCGACGGCTACATGCACACCGGCAGCCGCAAGGGCGTACACACGGAACACCTCGGGCACCTGCTGGCAGAAATGCAGTATCTGGTGCGGGCGTATCCTGAGGCAGTTTGGTGAACTGGTAACTTAAACCTTCCAGGTCTTCGAGACCTGGAAGGTTTTGTGCAGCAACGACCGTACGAAAAATGACTGTTGAGAACAAATTGATTCTTGTCAAATCCATACACACGCTGATCTGGCTCTTTTTCAACGTGGTCATTTTCTATTTGCTGTATGCCGTGGTGGTCAACAAAATAGACGTGTGGGTGTGGGTCTGCATCGGGCTTGTTTTGCTGGAAGGACTTGTGCTCGCGTTCAACAAACTCAGGTGTCCGCTAACCCTGGTCGCCGAGCAATACTCGGATTCCCAAAAAGCCAACTTCGACATCTACCTCCCCAACTGGCTGGCGAAGTACAACAAGGAAATTTATACCACGATCTTTCTGGTAGCCGTATCTGTATTGGTTTTCAGGCTATTAAATTAACCCCGATCCGCTCATCACTTATCGCTCATCACTCATCGCTAAAAAAATGCCTTTCTACCATCGTCTTGGAAAAATACCCCGCAAGCGCCACGTCGTGTACCGCAAACCTGACGGCGGCCTGTATCAGGAAGAACTCGTCGGCACGCAGGGATTCAGCGGCATGTCGGCATTGGTGTACCACCTGCATGCGCCCACGCAGATTCGTGCGATCGAATCGCCATACCCGGTGCAGCCGAAAATTGCCATCGAAAACAACATCAACCCGCTCAAATTCGAAGGTTTTGCCGTGCCGCCGGTGGACGACTACATTGACAGCCGCCGCACCCTGTTCGTAAACAGCGACATGGCTATCGGCCTCGCGGCGCCTTCCGCTGCGCCGGAATATTTTTTCAAAAACGCCGATGCCGACGAGGTGCTGTTCGTGCACCACGGGCGCGGCGAACTGCAAACCATGTTCGGTACCGTGCCATTTGAGCCGGGCGACTACCTTGTGATTCCGCGCGGTACGATTTACAAAATGGAATGGGAAACGCAGGAAAACCGCCTGCTCTTCATCGAATCGCACGGCCCGGTGCTCACGCCGCGCCGATACCGCAACGACTTCGGCCAGTTGCTGGAACATGCGCCGTTTTGCGAACGCGACATCAAGCGTCCGGAAACCCTCGAAACCTTCGACGAGCGCGGCGACTTCGAGGTGCGCATCAAAAAAAACAACACCATTTTCCCGCTGCTCTACGCCAACCACCCCTTCGACGTGATCGGCTGGGACGGCTACCACTACCCCTACGCGTTCAACATCCGCGACTTCGAGCCCATCACCGGGCGTATCCACCTGCCGCCGCCCATCCACCAGACTTTCGAAGGGCCGGGCTTCGTGGTGTGCTCTTTTGTGCCGCGCCTGTACGACTACCACCCGGAGGCAATACCCGCCCCCTATCACCACAGCAATGTGGATTCCGATGAAATTCTGTACTACGTGGACGGCAACTTCATGTCGCGCAACGACGTGAAACCGGGGCACATCACCCTGCACCCCGCCGGCATCCCGCACGGCCCGCACCCGGGCGCCATCGAACGCAGCATCGGCCAGAAAGAAACACAGGAACTGGCCGTGATGATTGACCCCTTCAAACCCCTGATGATCACTGAAGACGCCCTGAACCTCGAAGTGGAAGATTACTACCGGGTTTGGTACGAAAACGGGGTAGCGCACGCCTGATTCATCATTCATCATTTATCATTCATCATTCGAAAACATGGCCACACTCATACAACCCGCACCCACCGCCCCGCAAACCGATGATTTCCTGCCCCTGCACGGCACGGACTATGTGGAACTGTACGTCGGCAACGCCAAGCAGGCTGCGCATTTTTACAAAACCGCTTTCGGATTCCAGTCGCTGGCGTACTGCGGACTGGAAACGGGCGTAAAACACAAAGTGTCGTACGTGCTTCAGCAGGGCAAAATCCGCCTCGTGCTGACCTCGCCGTACCACTCGAATTCCGACATTGCCGAGCACCACCGCCTGCACGGCGACGGCGTGAAAACCATCGCCTTCTGGGTGGACGATGCCGAGCAGGCGTTTCTCGAAACCACCAAGCGCGGCGCTCGCGCCTTCCTCGAGCCTACCATTGAGCGCGACGAGCACGGCGAGGTCGTGCGCTCAGGCATCCACACCTACGGCGATGTGGTACACATTTTTGTGGAGCGCAAAAACTACCGCGGCGTGTTCCTGCCCGGTTTTGAAAAATGGGAGTCGGAGTACAACCCCACACCCATCGGCCTTGAATACGTGGACCACTGCGTAGGCAGCGTGGGCTGGGGCGAGATGAACAAGTGGGCCAAATTTTACGAAGACGTGCTGGGCTTCAAAAACCTCATCACCTTCGACGACAAGGACATCAGCACCGCGTACACGGCCCTTATGTCCAAAGTCATGGCCAACGGCAACATGCGGATCAAGTTCCCGATCAATGAACCGGCCAAGGGCAAGAAAAAGTCGCAGGTGGAGGAATTTTACGAGTTCTACGAAGGTGCCGGCTGCCAACACCTCGCCGTGGCGACCGACGACATCGTATTCACCGTCGGCGAGTTGCGCAAACGCGGCGTGGAATTTCTCTACGTGCCGGGCGACTACTACGACACCGTGACCGACCGCGTGGGCCACATTGCCGAAGACCTCAACGTGCTCAAAAGCCTCGGTATTCTCGTGGACCGCGACGACGAGGGCTACCTGCTTCAGATTTTCACCAAACCGGTGGAAGACCGCCCCACGATGTTTTTCGAGATCATCCAGCGCTGCGGCGCCAAGTCGTTCGGCAAGGGCAACTTCCAGGCGCTGTTCGAGAGCATCGAGGCCGAGCAGCGGCGGCGGGGGACGCTGTGATTTAGTCAACGCATAGATGTTTTTCACCGCGGAGACGCGGAGGCGCGGAGGTTGGCGCAGGGTATTGTCAACCTCCGCGTCTCCGCGTGGCACAAAAGTGTCACAGAGGCTCTCAGAGGAAAAGGAGGCTCACAGAGGTTTGTCATTCTGAAGGAATCCGTCCCTTCTTAATCGGGAAAAAACTCTGTGAGCCTCCTTTTCCTCTGAGAGCCTCTGTGACACTTTTTTTTGCTGCGGCGGGCGCTAATTTATTTTTTTCACGTTCCTTAACCTGCGCCAGCCTCCGCGCCTCTGCGTCTCCTAAAAAAAAGATTTCACCGCCACCACTTGTTTTCGCTGAAAACAGCGCTACTTTTGCCCTCGTTCGGGAGAAATCCTGATCAAATCCTGCCTTTGCTTAATTAAACTACGCATCATTTCGCTGCACAACATTCGTTTCGGCCTGGTTTTCGCTGAAACGCATTTTTGTTTTTTCATCTCCTGAACGGCAATGTTTCACCGGCAGGCACGAGCAGCATATTTCTCCAAAACCGACACCGGCACGCAAAATCATTCAACCACACCATAACGCATGTCCCACACTCGTTTCACCGCACTCCAGACCATCGAAAACCGCCTCGATCCGCTTCCGTTTGAACTGGACGACGCCGGTAGCGCCAACATCGCCTCCTATTTCGGGGAGAATGTTTTCGGCGACGAAGCCATGAAAAAACACCTGCCCGAAAACGCCTACTTGAGCGTGAAAGCCGCCGTGCAAAGCGGCCAGAAACTGAACCGCGAACTGGCCGACCTGATCGCTGCCGGCATGAAAGAATGGGCGCAGGAAAAAAACTGCACGCACTTTGCCCACTGGTTCCAGCCGCTGACCGGCAAAACCGCCGAGAAGCACGACTCGTTTTTCACCATGACCCACGACGGTCGCGTAATCGAGGAATTCACTGGCGGAGCACTCGTACAGCAGGAACCCGACGGCTCCTCGTTCCCTTCGGGCGGTATGCGCAGCACTTTTGAAGCCCGCGGCTACACGGTGTGGGACCCCACCAGCCCGGCATTTATCATGGAAGTCGGCAGCGGCCGCACCCTGTGCATCCCCACCATCTTCGTGACCTACGACGGGCGCGCGCAGGACTTCAAACTCCCCCTGCTGCGCTCGCATTCGCTCCTCGACAAGGCCGCCGTGCCGGTGTGCCAGTTGTTCAACCCCGATGTGACCAAGGTGACGGCTACGCTCGGCTGGGAGCAGGAGTATTTTGTGGTGGATGAAGCCCTGTTCAACGCCCGCCCCGACCTCGTGCTCACCGGACGCACCCTCCTGGGCCGCCCCGCCAGCAAGCACCAGCAACTCGAAGACCACTACTTTGGCTCCATTCCCGAGCGCGTGTACCTGTTCATGCGCGACCTGGAAACGGAGAGCCACAAACTCGGCATCCCCGTGCGCACCCGCCACAACGAGGTGGCGCCCTGCCAGTACGAGGTAGCGCCGATTTTTGAAGAAATCAATGTGGCCGTGGACCACAACCAGTTGCTCATGGACGTGATGGAGCGCGTGGCCCAGCGGCACAAACTGCGCGTGCTTTTCCACGAAAAACCCTTCGCGGGCATCAACGGATCGGGCAAACACAACAACTGGAGCATGGGCACCAACACCGGTGTCAACCTGCTCTCGCCGGGCAACACGCCGAGTCGGAATCTGCGCTTCCTGACCTTTTTCGTGAACACCATCATGTCGGTGTACAAACACGCCGACCTGCTCCGTGCCAGCATCGCGCACGCCGGCAACGACCATCGCCTCGGCGCCAACGAAGCACCGCCGGCCATCATTTCCGTGTTCATCGGCGAGGCCATGACCAAACTGCTCGGCCAGATCGCCAACGGCAAAAAAACCGACGACGCCGCCGTCAAACGCGCTATTGACCTCATCAGCAAACTGCCTAACCTCGAACTTGACAACACCGACCGCAACCGCACCTCGCCGTTCGCGTTCACCGGCAACAAGTTCGAGATCCGCGCCGTAGGCTCCTCGCAAAACTGCGCCGGTCCCATGACGGTGATGAACACCATGATGGGCCTGCAACTGATTGAGTTCAAAAACGATGTGGACAAACTCATGGCCAAAGGCACCGAAAAAGAGGAAGCCATCCTGATGGTGCTGAAAAACTACATCCGCAAACTCAAGCCCATCCTGTTCGAGGGCAACAACTACTCCGACGAGTGGAAAGAGGAGGCCAAAAGTCGCGGCTTGTCCAACCACGCCAACACGCCCGACGCGCTGGCGGTACTGGGCACCAAACACGCCGAGGAGTTTTTCGCAAAATCATCGGTACTGAGCAAAACCGAACTGGACGCCCTCCTCAACGTGCAACTGCACGCCTACTGCACCAAACTCGACATCGAAGCGAAAACCCTCGCCGACATGGTGCAGGCCTCGGTGATGCCCGCCGTAATCCGCTACCAAACCGAATTGGCCCACAACCTGGCGGCACTCAAAGCCATCGGCATGGACGACTCGGCAGGCTTCCAGAAAGATACCCTGGAGCGCATCGGCGAACTGAGCACCACGGTGAAAAAAGGCCTCGAAAAAATGGACAAAGGCCTCGAAAAGGCCCACCGCACCGACGATCTGCAGGAGGAAGCAAACATCTTCTGCGAGTCCGTCAAGCCGCAAATGGAGCGCATCCGCGAAGCCGTAGACGAACTCGAAAGCATCGTGGACGACCAGTACTGGCCGCTGGTGAAGTACCGGGAACTGCTGTTTGTACGGTAAGTTTTTTAAGTGATGAGTGATGAGTGATGAGTGATGAGTGATGAGTGATGAGTGATGAGTGATGAGTTACGCTACGAAACTCATAGCTCATCACTCATAGCTCATCGCTAATACCATTCCTTCCTCAATCGCCCGCTTGGCATCCAGTTCCGCCGCCAGGTTGGCGCCGCCGATGCGGTTTACGCGTATGCCCGCCCGTTCGAGCGGCTCCTGAAGCACATGTTGCGGCTCCTGGCCGGCGCAGATGATGACGTTATCCACATCCAGAATTTGGTACTGACCGTTGGCGGTGAGGTGCAAGCCGGCGCCGTCTATTTTGTGGTACTGCACGCCGCCCCACATTTGTACGCCCCGGTTTTTGAGCGTCATCCGGTGCGCCCAGCCGGTGGTTTTGCCTAAGCCGTCGCCCACTTTGCCTT
>CAYMQY010000162.1:0-10291 GCA_964392655.1 uncultured Saprospiraceae bacterium | reverse complement strand
GCAGCAAGGCGGCAATCTCGACGGCGACGACATTGGCGCATACATCCTGCACACCGTTTCCGGCCCGACCCTCGGCGTCGTTTTAGCAGAAAATACGAACGGCGTATTCGGCTTCGGAGCAGGCATGAGCTACGACTCGACATACTACATTTCCTATGTAGTCGGCAACAACATAAACGGCCAGCCCGATCTGAACGACCCTTGTTTGTCTGTTGCAGTCGGACAACCCGTAGTTTTTTACGACAATCCCGTTGCAAATGCCGGTGCCGATGTGGCCGGGTGCGCCTTGACGCTACCGCTAACCGGTCATGCAGTAGCCGGCACAAAAACATGGTCGTTAATCGGCCTGCCTCCCGGGGGCGCAGCAACAATCGCCAATCCGAATCAGGCATCCACCAACCTTTCGGCTACCGGATACGGCACGTATATTTTGCAATATGCCATCACGGATGTGCATGGCTGCATGGCCGCAGACACGGTGCAGGCGACGTTTCAGGCATCCCCGGCTGCCGGCGCTCCGGTTACTGTTTGCGACGGTACCAACCAGGTTTACACGGTGAGTTTCCCGATCAGCGGCGGCGCGGCGCCGTATCAGGTAAACGGCATACCGGTAGCAGGCTTCACCTATCTTTCTGCGCAAATAGCCAGTGGCGGCGGGTTCAATTTTGTCGTGTCGGATGCCAATGGTTGCGTGTCGCCGGCTGTTGTCGGTTCGTTCACATGCAGTTGCGCCACCGATGCCGGGCAAATGGGTGCGACCACCGTGTCGGCTTGTGAAAACGATGTCGTCTCCGCCACGCACCTCGGCGGTCAGAATCTGGATGCAAACGATACCCTCGCGTTTGTGCTGCATACCGGCTCGGGGCCGAACCTGGGCATGGTACTGGCGCAAAACACGAGCGGCGTATTTTCCTACTTGCCGGGCATGAATTTCGGGACGCCGTACTATGTGTCGGTGGTGGCCGGAAATAACCTGAACGGGTGGCCCGATCCCTCGGATCCGTGTTTTTCGGTAGCGCAGGGGCAGCCGGTTGTTTTTTATGAAAATCCGGTTCCCGACGCCGGGCCGAATTCTGCCATTTGCGGCCTGACAACTGCGCTTGCAGCGGTGAACTCGGGTTTTGCCGGCCAATGGACGCAGGTAGCCGGCCCGGGTGTCGCCAATTTCTCCAATGCCAATGCCCCGGGAACCGGCGTGACGGTCGGCGGCGCCGGGGACTACACCTTTCGCTGGACGGAGACCAACAGCATTTGCTCCGCTTACGACGAGGTGACGATTCGGTTTAACCCCGTTCCCGCCATTTCCGGCGTAACTGAAACCTGCAACGGCACGAACACAGGGTTTGTACTCAACTTCACGGTCAACGGCGGGACGGCGCCGTACACCGTTGCGGGTGTCGGCGGAACCTTTGCCGGCAATGTGTTCACATCGCCGGTTTTGCCCAACAACAGCAGCTACACCGCGACCCTCACCGATGCCAACGGCTGCACGGCTTCCCCGATAAGCGGAACGCATTTTTGCCCATGCACTACCGATGCCGGGACAATGGTAACCAACCCCGCCGTTTTTTGTGCCGACCAACCCGCCTCGGCCATCTGGAATAATAATGCCACGCTGGATGCGAACGACACCTTGCTGTTTGTGCTCCGTACTTCCGGCGGCGTCATTTTGGCTACCAATAATCAGCCGGTTTTCCCCTTCGGTGCCGGCTTGCAAACCGGCGTCACCTACTACATTTCGGCGGTAGCCGGAAATAACCTCTCCGGGCAGGTTGACCCCTCCGATCCTTGTCGCGACATCGCCTCAGGCACTCCGGTGCAATGGAAACCGCTTCCGACGGCGACGCTGACGGGCGATGCAACCATTTGCCGGGGCGGCTCGGCTACGCTTCAGTTTGCCGGAACCGGCACGTATCCGCTGACGGTCGGTTATACCACCGGCGGCGGCGGACCGGCTACATTGATTTTGCCGGGATCACAACCGGTGAATTTGCCGGTGTCTCCGACGGCCACGACCACATTCACACTTGTTTCTGTAACGGACGGCACCCTTCCGGCCTGCACCCGGACGCTCGGCGGTTCGGTCACGGTCACTGTGAATACGCCGGTAACCGCTGGCACCGCCGCCGCGCCGGTGGAATTCTGCGCAGGAACGACTCAAACCGTGCAATTGGCGAATTTGCTCACCGGCGCCGACCCCGGCGGGCTGTGGACGGAAACCTCGGCACAGCCGTCCTCGCCGGGCGCATTTCAGGCGGCTGCCGGTACTTTTCAAACCAACGGACAGGCGGCGGGCACGTACACCTTCCGGTACTCCGTGCAGGCTGCAGCGCCGTGCCCCGGCCAAAGCAGCACCGTGACGGTGATTCTGCACGCCTTGCCGACGGCTGATGCCGGCCCGGATATAACCATTACCTGCTCCCAACCGACGGTTACGCTCGGTGGCCCGGGCACCGGCCCCGGCATGTACAACTGGACGCTGCAAGGCGCTCCTGCCGGCAATACGGCACAGATCAATGTGTCTGCCGGCGGGGTGTACACATTGGTGGTGACGAATACTGCCGGTTGCACAGCCGGCGACAATGCAACAGTAGCAGTAGACAATGCGACGCCTGTCGCCCACCGGATCACGGTGCAGCCGGTATCCTGCTTCGGCGACCGGGACGGCAGCATCGTACTGGATTCGATAACAAGCAACCACCCGCCGGTTCTGTTTTCGCTCAATGGCGGGCCGTTTTTACAGCAATCCACATTTTCCGGCCTGGCGCCCGGCACCTACACGGTGACGCTTCAGGATGCCAACGGCTGCGAATGGACGACCGGGAGCCTGGTCGTGGCTCAGCCGGTGCCAATGACCGTAGATTTAGGTCCGGCTGTACAAATCAATCTGGGTGAACTGGTCGTCCTGAATGCCGAGACGACCGTACCTTTTTCAGCCCTGCAGTCGGTGGTTTGGAGTCCGGTGTGGGATACCCTGCACGCCGACACGTTGATTCAATCGTTCCTGCCGGTGCAAAGCGGTCAGGTCAGTATTCACGTGGTGGATACCAACGGTTGCAGTGCCAATACTACCGTGCTGATTTTAGTGGACCGAATCCGAAGGGTGTACATCCCTAACGCCATTCGTCCGGAGAGCCTTGAGAATGACCGCCTGGTCATTTTTGGTGGAAAAGACGTGGAAATGGTGGAGTCGTTCCGGATTTATGACCGATGGGGCGAGCAGGTATTTGAGGCAAGGGAATTTTTACCCAACGATCTCAGCGTGGGCTGGGACGGAACGTACCGGGGCACACCGGTTAATCCCGGGGTGTATGCGTACTATGCGGTGTTGCGGTTTGTGGACGGGAAAAGTGAAATTTTTCAGGGGGATGTGACGGTGTTGCGGTAAAATTTATTTCAAACCCGTCACCACCCGCTCGGCCAGTTCAAAATTCGTGCTTTGCGACAAGCGGGCGCGGCGTATGCTGCCTCCCGTTTCGCAGGCGACAAATGCGTGAAAATTTCCCGTCGCATCGCGCTCCACAAATGTGCCGAGCGACACGTCTCCCAACAGTTGCAACACCCTCCGCTCCACATTGGTGCAAGCGGATACTTCGGGGTGATGCACCTGTTTCAGCAGGCGTCGCACGGGCAGGTTGTCGCGGTGCGCCAGCCACGCTAAAACACCCTGACCCGGCGCGGGTACAAATTCCAGGGGGTTGAGTTCGACAAGTGTCAGCCCGCTCAAGTTCAAATCTTCGGCAACCACATCGGTAGCGACAAGGACTATTGCTTCGCAAATGCCGGCCTTCAAACCAGACACCAACGCAGCGGCACCGCCACCCGGCGCCGAAACGGTGAGATCGGGCCGGAAATCGCGCAGTTGTGCAGCCTGCCAGGCAGTGTTGCAGAAAACAACGGCGCCGGTTTTCAATCCAAAATCCAGTAGGTTATCCTGTGTATCGGGGTGCATCACAAGCAGGTCGCCCGGGTTTTCTCGAGTCGAAAGCGCGGCGATGATCAATTCGCCAGGGCGATCGAGCGGGATTTCGCAGAGCGGTTGCACGGCTATGTCTACGTCGCCACGCAGGATGCCGCCGTCCGGGTCGTCGAGGAAAACAAGAGTACTTTCCTCACCGATGCGGTCGAGTTCTGTCCGGGCAAATTCAGCCCGCCGGCGGTCTGCCAGCAAATTTCGGGTTCCAATTTTTATCATCCTGTTTTCCCAGGCATGAATGCCTGGGTTGATAATTGTTAAAATGTCAAAATCGAATCATTCCACCTTCACCGTACTCCGTTCCAGCACTTCGGCGTAGTAGGCTTCGTAATCGGGCAGGATGTTGTTCAGGTCGAAACGTTTGGCCTGGGCCAGGGCATTTTGGCGGAACTGCTGCAACATCGGTTCATTTTGCAGCAAGTCGGTGGCATAGCGTGCCATTTCTTCGATGTTGCCAGGTTCGCTCAGGAAGCCGGTTACGCCGTGAATATTCACTTCCGGCAAACCACCGCTGTTGGACGAAATGACCGGCACCTCGCAGGCCATGGCCTCCAGGGCGGCGAGGCCAAAACTCTCACTTTCGGAAGGGATCACGAACAGGTCGCAAATGGCAAGTAGTTCCTCAATGGCGTCCTGCTTGCCGAGGAAACGCACATCGTCGCAAATACCCAACTGGCGGCAGAGGCGCTCCGAGTTTTGCCGCTCCGGGCCGTCGCCGATCATGAGCAGTTTGCTGGGCACCGAGTCGTGGATGCGTTTGAAAATATGCACCACGTCTTCCACGCGTTTCACTTTTCGAAAGTTGGAAGTATGCGCAATGATACGCTCGCCGTCGGGAGCTATTATTTTTTTGAAATGATCCTTGTCTACCTTCCGAAAACGCTCGAAGTCAATGAAATTGTAAACGACCCGGATATCGCGCTCAATGTGAAACAGGCGGAGTGTGTCGTTTTTCAGGCTTTGCGATACGGCCGTTACGCCGTCGCTTTTATTGATGCTGAATTCCACCACCGGAGCAAAGGCGCGGTTGGTGCCCACAAGTGTAATGTCGGTGCCGTGCAGGGTGGTCACCACCGGCACATAGCGTCCTTGCGAGATCAGTATTTTTTTGGCCATGTAGGCCACCGCTGCATGCGGAATAGCGTAGTGTACGTGCAGGAGGTCGAGGTTTTGGTATTGCACCACGTCCACGATGGTGGAAGCGAGCGCGGTATCGTAGGGTGGGTATTCGAAGAGCGGGTAGTCCTCGTTGTCCACTTCGTGGTAAAACACGTTTTCGTGGAAATGCGCCAGCCGCACGGGACGCCGGTAGGTGATAAAGTGAATTTCGTGGCCCCGGCGCGCCAGTCCGAGGCCGAGTTCGGTAGCTACCACCCCGGAGCCGCCATAAGTCGGGTAACAAACGATTCCTATTTTCATCGGGCGAATAAACACAGAAAATGCGGAAAAGGTCAACGGAGGCTCGACTCAATGTTTGTGCTCGCCTTTGAACAACCGCTCTCCGGCCTGTACCGTCAGTTCCAGGTGGTTTTCCGTCGGCGGGATCGGGCAGTTGTACCCGTCGCTATAGGCGCACCAGGGGTTGTATACGGTATTCAGGTCCAGCACCAGGGTTCCGTCGGCGCCGATATCGCCGGTTTTCAGGTCGAGGTAGCGCCCGCCGCCATAGGTAGTTTCGCCGTTGCTGTGGTCTTTGAAGGGCAAAAAAAGGTGATCGCGGTAAGCGTCCTGCTGCGCCAGCGTCAGGTTGGTGTACAAAGCCAGCCGATACGGTTTGCCGGCAATTTCAAAATGCGCAAACCCGTAGCGCCGGAACGGTTTGGTGCGTCCGCTGTACGTGGGCATGTCGAAGGGCTGGGCATCGGGCGTGGCCTCGAAACGGGCAGTAAGACGCCAGGCCGGGTCGGGCGGAAAAAAATCGAGCAGGGCCGTGTCTGCCGCTCCGAGCGGGGAGCGGGGATTGGTCAAAAACTCCTGTTTGTAGTGCTCCCGGTAGCGGGCAATTTCGCCGACGAAATCCGTGTCGAGGGTTTGGCCGCCGAGCGGAAACCCGGCGAGGGTAAATATCAGCAGGTAAACCAGTTGTTTGATATGCATGATACCGGAATAGCGAGTGCGTTAAAAAAATGCAAGTGTACGATTTCTCAGCCCACGGCTATAAGTTTCTTCGGCTTCGGTTCTCAGCCCACGGCTTCAGCCGTGGGCCTGTTGAAAATGCGGCAATATCTAATATTTCAAGCATAAGCCCTCCTGGTTTTCAAAACCCGGAAGCGCTGTTTCGCCGCCGATAATTATGAACCACCTGCAACCAGGCCCGGCTCTGTTTGTTTCAACCTTTTCTCCCGAAAAAGCCGACATTTGACCGACGCAAACCGTTCGATTTTACACATGAACCTGTCCGACCTGTCCCTCCGCCGCCCTGTTCTGGCCACCGTAATGAGCATTCTGATCGTCGTGTTCGGCGCTATCGGGTACACCTACCTCGGGGTGCGCGAGTACCCGGCCATTGATCCGCCCACCATCAGCGTGCGCACCTCGTACACGGGCGCCAACGCCGAAGTGGTGGAAAGCCAGATCACCGAGCCGTTGGAAAAAGCGGTGAACAGCATTGCCGGCATCCGCACCATCTCGTCGCAGTCGGCACTCGGCAGCAGTACGATTACGATTGAGTTCGAACTGGGCGCCGACCTGGAGCGCGCCGCCAACGACGTGCGCGACAAGGTGTCGCAAGCACAGCGCAGCCTGCCCCAGGATATTGACGCGCCGCCCGTGGTCAGCAAGGCCGACGCCAACAGCGACCCGATCATGTTCATCCCCATCCAGAGCAGCACGCGCAGCGTGATGGAACTGTCGGACTACGCCACCAACGTGCTGGCGGAAAAACTGCAAACCATTCCCGGTGTGAGCGAGGTGCGCATTTTCGGCGACAAACGCCCGGCCATGCGCTTATGGATTGACCCCGTCAAACTCGCCGCCCACGGGCTGACGATTCAGGATATTCAGAACGCCCTCAACCGCGAAAACGTGGACCTGCCTGCCGGCAAACTCCGCGGCAACACCACCGAACTGACCGTAAAAACCTTTGGCCGCCTCGAAACGGAAGAGGATTTCAACAACATGATCGTGCGCCAGACCCCTGCCGGCGAAGGTGGCGCCACCATCCGTTTTCGCGACCTCGGCGAGGCCGTGCTCGGCCCTGAAAACGACGACTTCGGCGCCCGGCGAAACAACGTGTCCAACGTGTCCATGGCCTTGATCCCGCAACCGGGAGCCAACATGATTGAAATCGCCGATGAGTTCGAGCGCCGCTACGAGCAGATCAAACGCGACCTTCCTGCGGACATGGTGACCGAAGTGGGGTTGGACAAATCGCGTTTCGTACGCCGCGCCATCCTCGAAGTGGAGGAGACATTGGCCATCGCCGTTTCGCTGGTGATCCTGATCATCTACCTGTTTTTCCGAAACTGGCTAATCGCCTTGCGACCACTCATTGACATTCCGGTTTGCCTCATCGGGGCCTTTTTTATCATGTACATTTTCGGGTTCACCATCAACGTGCTGACCCTGCTGGCCATCGTGCTGGCTACCGGCCTTGTGGTGGACGACGGCATTGTGGTAACGGAAAACATTTACAAAAAAATCGAGCAGGGCATGGACAAGTGGAAAGCCGCCCAGGAGGGCACGCGGGAAATTTTCTTTGCGGTCATTTCCACCTCCATCACGCTCGCGGTGGTGTTTATCCCGGTGATTTTCCTGCAAGGTTTCACGGGGCGTTTGTTCCGGGAGTTCGGCATCGTGGTAGCAGGCGCTGTGTTGATTTCGGCGTTTGTATCGCTCACCCTCACACCGGTGCTCAACGTAAAACTCAGCCAGAAAAACCCGCACGCCCACGGCTGGTTTTACCGCGTCACGGAGCCGTTTTTCCAGGGTATGGACCGCGTGTACGGGCGTATGCTTCGCAGTTTTATGCGCCTGCGTTGGGTGAGCCTGCCCATCGTGTTGGGCTGCTTCGGCGCCATCTGGTATTTCGGCAAAACCCTGAAAACCGAACTGGCCCCGCTCGAAGATCGCAGCAGCATCCGGGCCGTGGTGTCCACGCCGGAGGGCACCGATTTCGATGTGACGGAGAATATCATTTACCGCCTGGTGGATCAGGTGATGGACTCCGTGCCGGAATATCAGATGATATTCGGTATCACCGGAGGCGGACGAGTTGGAGGCTCCAACGCAGGTTTTATCAGCCTCGGTCTGGTGGAGCCGCAGTACCGCGAACGCAGCCAGAAAGAAATTTACGAACAAATGCTGCGCATGACCAAGGGCTTCACCGAGGCCCGGGTATTCCCGAATCAGGAGCAAACCATTTCCACCGGTTTCGGCGCCAGCCTGTCGCTGCCCGTGCAGTTTGTCATCCAAAACCAGAATTTTCAAAAACTCGAAGAAGCCCTGCCCCGCTTCCTCGAAGCCGCCGGCCAGGACCCCGCGTTCGCAAATGTGAACGTGGACCTCAAGTTCAACAAACCCGAGCTGCAGGTCGAAATTGATCGCCTGAAAGCCGCCGAATTGGGTGTCAGTGTGCTCGACATTAGCCAGATGGTGCAACTGGCTCTGTCCGGACGCCGCTTCGGCTACTTCCTGATGAACGGCAAACAGTATCAGGTCATCGGGCAGGTAGACCGCGAAAACCGCGACGAACCGGTTGACCTCGCCGGCCTGTACGTGCGGAATAACGCCGGCCAACTGATCCAGCTCGACAACCTCGTACGCTTTGTGGAAACCAGCAGTCCGCCCATGCTGTACCACTACAACCGCTACAAATCGGCCACGGTGAGCGCCGTGCTGGCACCGGGCATAACGCTCGGCGAGGGCATCGCCGCCATGGAGGCCGTGGCTGAAAAAACGCTCGACGACACTTTCACCACCGACCTCAGCGGTGCCTCCCGCGACTTCCGCGAAAGCAGCGGCAACACGATGTTCGCCTTCCTGCTGGCGCTCGGCCTGATCTACCTGATTCTGGCTGCCCAGTTCGAGAGTTTTCGCGATCCGTTCATCATCATGATCACGGTGCCGCTGGCCATTGCCGGGGCATTCATTACGCTGGCCGTGACCGACCACACGCTCAATATTTTCAGCCAGATCGGCATGATCATGCTCATCGGCCTGGTGACCAAAAACGGTATCCTGATCGTGGAATTTGCCAACCAGATCATGCGCGCCGGCCGGGCCGGCAGCAAAATGGAAGCGGTGGTGCTGGCGGCTCAGGGCCGCCTGCGCCCGATCCTGATGACCACGCTGGCCACCGTGCTCGGGGCTTTGCCCATTGCGCTGGCGCTGGGCGCTGCCGCCACCTCGCGCATCCCGCTGGGCATGGTTGTAGTGGGCGGTTTGCTGTTTTCGCTGGTGCTCACGCTGTTTGTGATTCCCGCCATGTATACGTATTTGAGCGGGAAAAAACGCGGCGTGCCGGAGGAGTTGAAAACGGATGGCGAGTAGGAGGCAAACGCCTCAATTGGAATCCAGCCAGTTTTTGACAACCGCTTTGTATTTGTTGCGAATGGCTAAAAATTCCGGTTTCGGTTCCTGTTCCAGTTCCGAGTACAGTTGCTCCATGCCGGGGCGAAAATCGGCATGGTAAGCCTTGAATTGGGTGTCCAGAGCACGGCACAACTTGTCCACATACAGCGTTTCCAGGAAGCCGTTTTCGTCGCTATAGCTTTGAGAACGGTATTTGAACTCTTCTGAAATTCTGTTGATGATCTTGTTTAACGGCTCAACGAACCGTTCGGGGTGTTCCACCTTGTTGTTTTCCAGGTAAACGATCACCCATCGGTAATTGCCGTTCGATTCATAGTTTGCCAAAACGGCAAGCAATTCCGTTTCCAGGTCTTTTTTTGCCTTTATTTTGGCCAATGCCGCTTCCCGCACTCGCGGGTCATGCATGTCCATAAGGTAGTACACCAGGTCGGCGGCATCGTCCGTATAACCGACGCGGCTCAGGGATTCCTGTATTTTTTCCGCTGCAACAGCCTGTTTGTCAATGAACAAACGGCCCAATTGCTGCCTGCCCAAAGCATAAAAAGCAAAACCGATGAAGCAACCCAGCAGCAGCGGAATCTTGTACAAATTGGGCGAAACCGTCTGGTGCCATTCGGGGTTCAACAATACGGCAAAAGGTACCAGCATCAGCAAGGGCATCCAGGTGGCGCCGTATCGAATCATCAAAATGCCAAGCCAATTGGCCGTGCTCGCGCTGTTCGTGTCCGTATTGACCATCGTAACAAAGACAATCCCGTACGTCAGGCAAAGAAAGCCCAGGCC